>JAUYFG010000296.1 GCA_030690985.1 Pseudomonadota bacterium | reverse complement strand
GTTGTCGCTATTCATGGCGCAGGCGCTGAACCCGGATCGCGCCTGCCAACATGCGGTCAATCGGTACGCGGTGGACCGCCTCGCCAACGGACTGAAACCTTGCAGTACCCACACCGGTGGCTCGCAGGGCTCGTCAGCGCTTGCCGCTGGAAATGATCCGTTCCTTGGCCCAGGAAACCGGACAGCACATCCCCCGACAAGCCCAGCCACCTTGGCTGTGGCGGGGCCTGTCGGTCAAATTGGTTGATGGCACCACCGTCACGTTGCCGGATACGCCGGAGAATCAGGCCGAATATCCCCAACAAAGAAATCAAAAACCCGGTCTGGGTTTCCCGATTGCCCGCTGGGTCGGCTTGCTGTGCGCGACCACGGGCGCGGTACTGGATGCGGCAATCGGCCCGTACTCCGGCAAGACCGGCAGCGAACACGCGTTGTTTCGCGAACTGCTGGGCAGCATCGCGGCGGGCGACTTGATTCTGGCGGATCGCTATTACTGTGCGTACTTCGTCATCGCCTTGCTTCAGCTCCAAGGCGCGGATGTGCTGTTCCAGCAGCATCAAAGGCGCTCTACCGACTTCAGCAAAGGCCGCCGACTCGGCAGTGGGGATCATGTCGTGTTCTGGCCCAAACCGAAGATTTGTCCGAGCTGGCTGAGCCGCGAGCAATTTGATGCCTTTCCCGAGGCGCTTGAGGTGCGCGAACTGAAAGTAGGCCACAAGGTGCTGGTGACAACCTTGTTGTGCGCCAAGCAAGCGCCCAAGAAGGCGCTGGGCGAGCTGTACGTTTCGCTCTGGAATGTTGAGTTGGATCTGCGCAATCTGAAAACGACGTTGGGACTGGAACGTCTTCATTGCAAGACGCCGGAGATGAACAAGAAGGCGCTCTGGGTTGGCTTGCTGGCCTACAACCTGATCCGCCTGTTGATGGCCGAATCCGCCAAGACGGCCGATGTGCTGCCGCGTCTTTTGAGTTTCAAACACAGCCTGCAACTTTGGCTGGCCTGGAGTCATAGCGGCCCACCCGACTTTGATGAGGAATATCTTGCCGTCTTTTTTGACTTGATCGCTCAACAGCGCGTTGGCAATCGCCCTGGACGCATCGAACCAAGAGCGGTCAAGCGACGAGCGAAACCCTATCCTTTGCTGATGAAGCCGCGCCATCAAGCTCGGAATGATGTGCGCCGTATGGGGCATCCGAAAAAGCTTAAGTAAGTGCCATTCGGGTCAGACCACCGAATCCTGGTCAGCCAGTTCGTTGAGCACTTCGGGGCGTTTCTGGGCAATGGCGATGAGTGTCTTGGCGGCGCCCGAGGGTTGGCGACGGCCAGCTCCCATTCCGGCGGTGTGCGTACCGAAACCCCAAAAAGTGCGGCGAATCGCGCCTGGGACAAGCTGGTGTGGCCTCCACGCCGGTGTGGGTAGCGCCAACGGCCCGATCACGGAATCGCCACTTCCAGCAGTATCCGCGCCGCCCAATCGTCGGCCGGGTTGCTCAGGCCGACGGCAGGGAACAGGCGGTGCGGCACCAGCGCCGGCAACACCGCCTGCACGTCTTCCGGCTGCGCGAAGGCGCGCCCCTGCAGATAGGCCCAGGCTTGCGCGGCATGGAGGAAACCGAGGCCGGCGCGCGGGGATAGGCCGCTGGCGAAACGGCTGTCGCTGCGGCTGGCGGCGAGTAGGGCTTGCAGGTAATCGAGCAGGGCATCCGACACATGCACCGCCTGCACTTCCTGTTGCAGGTAACTGAAATCCGCCGGGTTGAGGATCGCCGGCAGATTCGCCAACAGATCGCGCCGATCCTGGCCCTGGAGCAAGGCGCGTTCGGCGGCGTGGTCGGGATAGCCGAGACGGATGCGCAGGAGAAAACGGTCGAGTTGCGAGTCCGGTAGCGGGAAGGCGCCAGCCTGATCGCTGGGGTTCTGGGTGGCGATGACGAAAAAAGGGGAGGGCAGGGGGCGGGTTTCGCCTTCGATGCTGACTTGGCCTTCTTCCATCGCCTCCAGCAACGCGCTCTGCGCTTTCGGGCTGGCGCGATTGATCTCGTCGGCCAGGATCACCTGGGCAAAGATCGGGCCGGGATGAAAGCTGAATTGGGCGCTTTCCCGGTCATAGATCGCCGCGCCGAGAATGTCGGCCGGCAACAGGTCGCTGGTGAACTGGATGCGATGGAAGTCCAGGCCCAGGGTGCGCGCCAGGGCATGCGCCAGCGTGGTCTTGCCGACGCCGGGGGCGTCTTCAATAAGCAGATGGCCGCGCGCCAGCAGACAGGCCAGGCACAGGCGCACCTGGTTTTCCTTGCCGAGAACGATGCGGTTGACCTGGGTGATGGCTTGCTGGAGGGCGGGAGTCATGGGTGCGGGTGAGGGGTTGCGACTGTCGATATCGTCGCGGCATTGTATTGCCGGCGCTGTTCAGTTGCTTCTGGTGAACGGGTTACGTTCATTCAGTTCATCCATATAAAGCTCGATGCCACCTGCTTCGCGGCGCAGGTAGTCTTCCACGGCGCTGACGAAGCGTGGTTGGGCCAGCCAGTGTGCCGACCAGGTGGTGGCCGGCAGGAAGCCGCGCGAGAGTTTGTGTTCGCCCTGGGCACCGCCTTCGAAGGTGGCGATCTGGTTGGCGATGCAGAACTCGATGGCCTGGTAGTAGCAGGTCTCGAAGTGCAGGCCGGGGTGATATTCCAGGGTGCCCCAGGAGCGGCCGTAGAGGGCGTGTTCGTCGTAAAAGTTGAGGGCGCCGGCGATCGGCTGGCCGTCGCGCGTGGCGATGATGAGCAACAGGTGTTGCGGCATGGTCGCGCCGATGCGCTGGAAGAACGCCAGCGTCAGGGCCTGCGGCGAGTTGAATTGTTGATGCGTCTGCGCATAACAACGCTGGAAATGCTGCCAGTGCGCGGCCGTGATCTGTTCACCACGCAGATGCTCGAACTGAATGCCGGCGTCACGCACATGGCGCCGTTCCTGCTGGATGCGCTTGCGCTTGTCGTGGCGCATGCCGGCCAGGTAAGCGGTGAAGTCGGCATAGCCAGGGTTGCGCCAATGGAATTGCACACCTTTGCGCAACATCATGCCTTGCCGCTGCATCTCCAGCGCCTCACTTTCCGTGGGGAACAGGATATGCAGCCCGGAGGCGTCGGATTCCCGCGTTAATCGCAAGGCGGCGCTGACCAACTCGGCACGCAGTTCGGGCGTGGCCGCCAGCAACCTGGCCCCCGCCACCGGCGTGAATGGCACCGCGCCGAGCAACTTCGGGTAATAGCGCAGGCCGTGCCGCTGGTAGGCCTCCGCCCAGGCCCAGTCGAACACGAATTCACCCCAGGAGTGCGTCTTGCCGTACAGCGGCATGGCGGCGACCAGTTGCTGGTCCCGCCAGATCGTCAGGAATTGCGCATGCCAGCCGGTTTCCGGGCTGGCGCAGCCGGTTTCCTGCAAGGCATTCAGGAAGGCGTGGCAGAGAAAGGGGTTGTTGGCCGCCGTGCTGGCGGCCAGGGCGTTCCATTGCGCCGCAGGGATCTCGGCGATGGACTCGATCAGCCTGATAGCTGTGCCCCCGGCTCGGAAAGAACGCCCGAGCCGCCCCCCGAGGGGGCCAAGTGGTTCTTGGGGCGGCCCGGCGAACGACTTGAGAGTCAACGGCTGCGTCGCCAGATCAGCGTGCGGTTGTTGCTGGGCATGGCCACATCCCGCAGCAGGCTCAGGCCCTGGGCCTGGGCGAGGCGGTCGAGCGCCTCGAAATCACGCACGCCGCTGTTCGGGTCGCGCGACTTCAGCCAGACGTCGAAACGCGCGTTGCTCTCGGAGGTGAACTGGCCGCCGTAATTGAACGGCCCATACAGGCAGACGATGCCGCCCGCTTCCAGCACCCGCCCGATGCCGGCGAACAGCCGCTCCACCGCCGGCCAGGCGACGATGTGCACGGTGTTGGCATTGAAAATGGCATCCACCGATTCGACCGGCCATTCCGCCGCATTGACGTCGATGGCCAGCGGCGCCAGCACATTGGCAAGTTGCGCTTCATCCAGCCAGGCCTGGATGCCGGCATGGTTCTCCGGTAACTCGCTGGTCTGCCAGCTCAGATGCGGTAGTGCCTGGCCGAAATACACCGCGTGTTGGCCGGTGCCGCTGGCGATCTCCAGTACCCGTTTCCGCTCGGCGAAGGCCTCCCGCAGGACGGCCAGGATCGGGTCGCGATTCTGTTCGCAGGATTCCGCGTAAGGCTTCATGGGCCGTGGGCTCAACCCAGGTTCAATCCAGTAATTCGTGGGCGCCGTCGCAGAAGGGCGGGTTGGCGGAATGCTTGCAGGCGCACAGCCAGACCGGGCCAGCGGCTTCCACCTTGAACGAGGTGGGGGTGAACTCGGTGCCCGCGTGCGAGCCGTCACAGTAAGGCTGGTTTTTGGAGCGTCCACAACTGCACCACCAGTATTCGCCCGGCTCCAGGCTGACTTCGATCGGTTCTTTTCCCGCCACGATGGGTTCACTCATGCTGTTTCCTCGCTTGAAAAATGGCCCGCCAATCGACGGGAGCGCGCAGGTTACAGGGGCTTTTCGTCAGCGTCAGCCATGCCGTAGGTAGGGGAAAGGGAGGCGGGAACGCTGGCTGAGCGTGGCTGTTGCTCCAAGCCGGCAGAGCCGGAACCAAACAGGTAGCCCGGATGGAGCGAAGGCGGAATCCGGGAAGGAGTGTGGCGCGTTCCCCGGATTCCGCTACGCTGCATCCGGGCTACCTATCGGCTCATGAAATGTGAAGACTTGAACTAGAGCGGCAACAGCCACGCTCAGTTGGCGCGACGGGGCTGCGTCAGCAGTGCCGTAACTTATTGAGCAACCGCGTGTTGTTTTTGGAGCCATCAACCGGAAAAAGGGATTTCCAGTGTGGCGCCGGGCATGAGCGGTTCGTCAGTCACGTTCCAGCGGCGGATGTCGGTCACTTGCACGCTATACAGCTTGGCGACCCGGTCCAGGGTGTCGCCACGGCGCACGGTATGGGTGCGCATGCTCGGGCGTTTTGCCTTGGCCGCAGACGGGATTTTCGGGTTGCCGACGGCTGTGGTGGGGACCAGGAGGGTCTGTGCCTGGGCAACCTTGCCTCGATAGAGTTTGACCGGGTTGTGTTCCTTCAGCCATTCCAGGGTCACACCGAACTGGCCGGCAATCTTGCCGGCGTTTTCTCCCCGTTTCGCCTGGTAGGGGCGCAGGCTGAGCTTGTCCACACCCTGTCTGTGCAGATTGAACTGGAAGGTTTCCACACGTTCGGTGGGCAGCAGCATGACGCCGCGTGTGTCGGTGTGGATGACGCGGCGCTGAAAGCCGGGGTTGAGGGAGAGGAAATCGTCCAGGTTCATGTCCGCCAGGCGTGCGGCCTGTTTCGCTTCCATCGGCTGGCTCAGCTTGACCTGCATGAAATAAGGTTCGTTGGCCACTTCTCCCAGAGCGATGTCGAAACGTTTCGGGTCGAGCACGATGTTGCGCACGGCGATCAGCTTGGGTACGTAGTGGCGGGTTTCCGTGGGGAGTTTCAGGCTGGCGTAGTCGGTGGAGTTGCCTTTCTGACGCGACTGCGCGCGCGCCACGCAGCCTTCGCCGCAGTTGTAGGCGGCCAGCGCCAATTCCCAGTCGCCGAATTTGGCGTGCAGATCTTCCAGATGATCGAGCGCGGCACGGGTGGCGGTGAGTACGTCGCGGCGACCGTCATACCAGGCGTTCTGCTTGAGGCCGTAGACCTTGCCGGTGGAGGGGATGAACTGCCAGAGGCCGGAGGCTTTCATCGGTGACAGCGCCAGCGGGTTATAGGCCGACTCGATCATGGGCAGCAGGGCGATCTCCATCGGTATGCCGCGCTTTTCCACTTCTTCGACGATGAAATAGAGATACAGGCGGCTGCGCTCGGCACCTTGTTCGAGATAGCTGGGGTGCTTGCGGAACCATTCCTCGTGTACTCGGGTGAGTTCAGGATTGGATTCGGCGAGACGGAATCCGGCGCGGATGCGTTTCCAGAGGGCGCCCTGTGCCTGCTCCGGTTCGATGGCGGCGGCGCTCAGCGCATAGCTGATTTTCAGTTCCGGGGCCGTCGTTCCCGTTTCGGCATGGGTGGGCGCAATGCTTGCGACCAGGCTTGCAGCAAGCAGGAAGAGGGGGAAAAAACGTCGGTTTCGGGTCATCGGGCGAGGCGGGTAGTGGTCACGTGGCAAGGCATGTGGCAAGTATCGGCGCGAGGCGCAAGACCTTGAAGAAAACGCATTTTACCGTTCGACACCCGTTAGCTCAATGCAAGTACCTGTTCTTATTACAAATGGCATAGATAGATAGTGGGGTGATCAGTCGCCATCTCGCCAGGCACGCACCGTGGTGAAGGTCGCCAGGCCGGGCTGGGCGGGGTGTCCGGCATGTTGCGCTGCCGCAACGGCGACGCTCGATTGGTCGAAACGCAGGAACGGATTGGTGGCGATTTCCGTGCCCAAACTGACCGGCAGGGTAGGTTTTCCCTGACTGAGCAGACTGCGTACTTCCGCCAGACGGGTTTGCAGGGCGGGATTGTTCGGTTCCACCGCCAGGGCGAAATCGAGGTTTTCCAGCGTGTATTCGTGTGCGCAGTAGACCAGGGTCTCCGCCGGCAGCGCCTTGATGCGGTTGAGCGAGGCGTGCATTTGTGTCGGAGTGCCTTCGAACAGGCGGCCGCAACCACAGGAAAACAGGGTGTCGCCGCAGAACAGGGCGCCGTGGCCGACATAGCAGAGATGGCCCAGGGTGTGGCCGGGCGTGGCGAGTACCTGGAATGCGAGGCCGAGTTCGCTTATCTGAACGGTTTCCCCGCCCAGCAGCGGATGGGTCCTGCCGGGAATGGCTTCATTGCCCGGGCCGTAGACGGGAATGTCATACCGTGCGGTGATTTCGCGGATGCCGCCGACATGATCGGCGTGGTGATGCGTTACCAGGATGGCGACAGGATGGCGTTGCCCCCGCTCAAGCCAAGCTAAAATCGGCGCCGCTTCTCCAGGGTCGACCAGAATTGCCGAATGGTCGTCGTGGATGGCCCACACATAGTTGTCCCGGAACGCGGGGATGGCAGTTACTTTCATGCGGGCATTGTCCCGTCAGGCTTTCCAGGACGTCAAATAGCGAGCCCTTTATGCGTACATGGTTCGATAGCGAGTTGGGTCAATACGTGCTGGCGCGGGAACAGGCCTGGTTCGATGCCGTCAGCGTCGATCTGTTCGGCTTCAATGCCATGCAGGTCGGCCACTGCGGGATGGACTGTCTGCGCGCCAATCGCATGCCGCAGCGCTTTTGCGGCGGGCTGGACGCAGGCGAATACCCAAATGCCGTGCGCTGTCTTCCGGAGCAATTGCCGATCGCCAGCCAGAGTCTGGATTTGTTGGCGTTGCCGCATCAACTGGAGTTTTCCACGCACCCCCATCAGATCCTGCGCGAGGCGGAGCGGGTGCTGCGCCCGGAAGGCCGGTTGCTGATCACCGGCTTCAATCCCCTGAGCCTGTGGGGTTTGCGGCGCAGCCTCAACCGCCATGCGACGGATTGGCCCTGGCGTGGGCGTTTCATCCATCTCACCCGCCTCAAGGATTGGCTGGCTCTGCTCGGTTTCGAGTTGGCGGGCGGGCGTATGGCCTGTTATGCACCGCCACTCGAACAGGCCGCCTGGATCGAACGGTTCGCCTTTCTGGAGTCCGCCGGAGACCGCTGGTGGGCGCTGGGAGGCGGTGTTTATCAGATTCATGCCGTGAAGCGTGTGCATGGCATGCGCCTGATCGCACCCAAGTGGGAAGGGCAATGGCTGCCGCGCCCGACCTGGGCAAGTTCAACCCGTAACTCATTGAATAAACATGGCTGAAGAAAAAATGGTCGATCTTTATAGCGACGGTGCCTGCAAGGGCAATCCGGGCGTCGGTGGTTGGGGCGTGTTGCTGCGTTTCGGCGAGGTGGAAAAGACGTTGTGCGGCGGCGCGCGCGACACCACCAACAACCGCATGGAGTTGCAAGCCGTGATCGAGGGCTTGAAGACGCTTAACCGGCATTGCCAGGTGCGCGTGCATACCGACTCGAAATATGTGCAGCAGGGCATCTCGGAATGGATGCCGAACTGGATTCGGCGCGGCTGGAAGACTGCGGGCGGCAGCGCGGTGAAGAACCAGGATTTGTGGCGCGAGCTGTCCGAACAGGCGGCACGCCACCGCATCGAATGGCTCTGGGTCAAGGGCCATGCCGGCCACCCGGAAAATGAACGCGCCGACGCGCTGGCCAACGAAGGGGTGCAGATCGCTTTGAAGGGGAAGAACTGATGCGCCAGATTGTGCTGGATACCGAAACCACGGGCCTGGACCCGGCACAGGGACATCGGGTGATCGAGATCGGCGCCCTGGAGATCGTCAACCGGCAGCCCACCGGCGCTACCTACCATGTCTACCTCAATCCGCAGCGCGAGATCGACGCCGGCGCCATGCAGGTGCATGGCCTGACCAACGAATTTCTGGCCGACAAGCCGCGTTTCGCCGACATCGCGCCAGAGTTTCTGGAATTTGTGCGCGATGCCGAACTGGTCATCCACAACGCGCCGTTCGACGTGGGTTTCCTCAATGCCGAACTGGCGAAACTGAAAGACGGGCCGGTCAAGCGTTACTGCACGGTGCTGGATACCCTGAAGATGGCCAAGGGGCTGCATCCCGGCCAGAAGAACAATCTGGATGCGCTGTGTCGGCGCTATGAAGTGGACAACTCCGGGCGTGCCTTCCACGGCGCCCTGCTCGACGCGCAATTGCTCGCCGAGGTGTATCTGGCGATGACCCGTGGCCAGGAGACCTTGGGTATCGACATCGCCACCCCGGCCCAGACCGAGGCCGCCACCCTGGTGCGGCGCGGCGTGCTCAAGGTATTGCGCGCGGATGATTCGGAACGCGTAGCGCATGCGGCCTACCTGGCCGCTATGGTCAAGGAGTGCGGGGAAGCGCCGGCATGGTGAAACCGCTATTTCCGCTATTTGCCGTTCTCGTGGCGGTTCCCTGCGCGGCAAAGGAGTTGAGTGAGGCCGATTTCATCGGCGAAATACCCGTGGTGCTGACCGCCAGCCGCCTGGCGCAACCTGTCCAGGATGCCCCAAACGCCATCAGCGTGATCGACCGCGCCATGATCGAGGCATCCGGCTTTCAGAACGTGCCGGACCTGTTTCGCCTGGTTCCGGGGTTCCATGTCGGGCAGAGCAACGGTTTCAACTTTTCCGTGGCGAACGCCATCTCCGCCGAATATGCCCGCCACATGCAGGTTCTGGTCGATGGGCGTTCCATCTACCTGTCTTCGCTGGGCGGCGTGCGCTGGGATACCCTGCCCCTGGCCATCGCCGACATCGACCGAATCGAGGTGGTGCGCGGCCCCAATGCCGCCAGCTACGGCGCCAATGCCCTGACCGGCATCATCAACATCATCACCCGTCATCCGGCTGAGGTGGAAGGGCGTATGTTCACCACGACCCAGGGAGCTGATGATCGCCAGGATTACCTGCTTCGCTGGGCGGGTGGGAAGGTTCACAAGCATCGTGTGACCATCGGGTGGCACCAGGACACGGGATTTGACGATCTCGGCGGCGAAATCTACGACACCACGCGGGCGCCTTCGGTCAATTACTACGGTGACTTCGACATCGGGCCTGGGCACGGCCTGACGTTGCAGATGGGGTATGTCGGAGGGACGCGCGGAGCTGGGAGTACCACGCGGAACAATCGACTTTCATTGCCCCACGAGGAGCACATCAACAGCCATTTCCAGCAGATCGATTACCGGCGCGTGCTGGGCGATGGCCAGGAGTTGCTGATCAAGGGCTATCACCATTACCAATTGGGGCAAGAAACCGTGCCGGTGGGCAATGCTTCCATCGTTCCAGACTTTACTTACGCACGCGATTTGATGTCCGACCGCCGGCACGGCGAGGCGCAATGGAACCGCCGACTCGGCGAAAGCTTGCGGATGACCCTGGGCGGGTACGGCCGTCGTGATGCCGTCAATTCCCAGCATTACTTCAATCGCAACGACGATCTGGTGGTCTGGAGTTGGGGCACATTCGCCCATCTCGAGTGGCGCCTGGCATCGCAATGGCTGCTCAATGCCGGAGCCATGTGGGAAGACTATGACCTGGTCGGCGGACGTGTCTCACCCCGCATGGCCCTGAGTTGGCAACCCGACCCACGCCATACTTTTCGCATTGGAGCTTCGCGAGCCTATCGCAACCCGGTGCAGGCTGAAGCGAATGCCGATTGGCGCTTGACGCTTCCCTTGCTGGGTGGGGGGACGACCACCATTCAGCGGCTGACATCGAACAGTTCGATCCGACCGGAAAGTAATTTTTCCCGTGAAATCGGCTACCTGGGCAGTTGGCCGGAATATGGCCTCAGTCTCGATGTGCGCATTTACCGCGACAGCCTGCGCGATCTGATCGATATATCGACGGGCACCAACTATTTTTCCAATCTTGCCGACAGCGAGCACCGCGGCATGGATGGTCAACTGCGCTGGCGCTTCGGCGCTCGTTCTTTCGTGGTGTTGAACTACGCCCAATTGCATATCGACACCACGCATACGCAACCCCAATACTTCCCCAGGCATGTGAGTGGAGCACTGATCTCGCATCGCTTTCCGTACGGACTGGATGGCAGCGTGGGGCACTATCGCAGCGATAACTTTGTCACTTACGACAGCAACAGGCCTCCCGACTACCGTCGCACCGATGTGCGACTCGCCAAAGAATTCAAGCTGGAGGGAAACAAGGCACGACTGGCTTATGTGTTACAGCACGCTGACGGTGCCGATTACGAATATGACCTCAAGCCGGAAAAACGGGTTTCCAGACAGGGCTACGTCCAGTTCCAGATGGAGTTCTGAGGCTCTGCCAAGTTGATGCGGCGGCGCCTCACCGTGCTCAGGAATCTGTTGATTCTGCTCGCCTGCATGGCCTGCACACCGCTCCGTGCGGATGGCGTAGTACACCTGATCCCGAGCGGGGAAGGCGGTGCTTACCGCGAGGTGGTGGAGGCTTTCCGAGCGGCGTTCGCTTCGTCGCGTCAGATCAGGAACTGGACGCTCGAAGAACTGGATGGGCGGCAGATTCGTGCCCTGACCGGTGAGAATGACCTGATTGTGCCCATCGGCCTTGCCGCAGCGCACCGGGTTTCCGACCATCATTCCGGTCAAGCTGCGGTGCTCTCTCTCATGGTTCCGCGTGTTTCCACGGGCCGACTTGGCTGGCCCGCCACGCTGCCGCGCCGAAAAATCTCCCACGTCTACATAGACCAACCCGCCAGTCGCTCACTGGCGCTGGTGGACGCAACGTTTCCACAAGCGAAGCGGGTCGGCCTGGTGGTATCCGCAGAGAACGACGAAACCGTGAAATGGCTCCAGCAGGAAGCGGCGCGTCGCCATCTGAAGCTGAATCTTGAGAGCGTGGCGCGGCCGGAAGAGGTGGCACCGGCCTTGCGCAATGTCCTGCCCGAATCCGACGTGCTGCTGCTGGTGCCGGATTCCCTGGCCATCCATGCCGGCAACGCAAAATATGTGTTGCTCACCACCTACCGTTACCGGGTGCCGGTCGTGGGTTTCTCACAGGGGTTGTCGAAGGCGGGCGCGGTTGCCGCCGTGTATTCCTCGCCGGCCCAGATCGGCCGTCAGGGCGCGCTGATGGCACTGCGCTGGAAGCCGGAAAGCGGCGATCTGCCCCCGTCGCAACATGCCGACAGTTTTTCCGTCACCTTCAACCCCCATGTCGCCCGTTCCATGGGCGTGGTCCTGCCCGATCTGGGCGAAGTACGGCGCAAATTGGGTGCGGACGACGAATGATGTGACATGGGAAAAGCGGGCGAGATATCGGGATAATCCATCCCTTTCGTTCAACCTGCCGAAAGACCTATGAGCAAGACCAGAGTGTTGTTTGTCTGCATGGGCAATATTTGCCGCTCGCCCACTGCGGAAGGCGTTTTTCGCGACAAAGCAAAAAAGGCGGGTTGGGAGAAACAGATCGAGATCGACTCTGCCGGCACCCATGGCTTTCACGTCGGCAGCACACCGGATGCGCGTGCGCAGAAAACCGCGCTGAGCCGCGGCTATGACCTCTCCTCGCTACGTGGGCGTCAGGTCAGTGATCAGGATTTCGCATCGTTCGACTATGTACTGGCGATGGATCGTGACAACCTGCACAACCTGCAACAGCGTTGCCCGGAGCAGTACAAGCACAAGGTGAGGCTCTATCTGGCGTTCAGCAGCCGTTTCCCCAATCTCAATGTGCCTGACCCCTATTACGGTGGCGGAAAAGGGTTCGAGCAGGTGTTGGATATGGTGGAAGATGCGGCGGAAGGGCTATTGCGGGAGATTGCGCGCAACTCCGCGTAGACCCGTCATCACGGCAGCAACCGGCCGAAATGCGTTCGGCTTGGGGCTGCCGAAGCCCATATTCCCCCTGCGGCAAATTCAGGGCGAATGGACTTCAAGCATGCTTGCGCCGAACAACGGGTTCAACCTGGAAACGACGCTTCGCGATATCTCGGTAATGAGGCGCAGACGGTGTTACTGGCAAACCTGTTGCATGTTGAAGGAGAGCAGGTTGGTGCTGTTGATGCTGTCCATGCCCGCCGTGATCAGCCAGCGCAGGGCTTTGGTCGGCAGCGGGGTGATGCCGATCAGTTCGGTGGGGCATTTGAAGGTCAGCACCACCAGGGGCTTTTCGCCGGTGGGATAGACCTTGGTGATGCTTGGGAGGATGTCTATGTCCGCTGATGGCAGGTGGGGCTCGGGCAGGTACTCCCTCAAGCTGCTGAAGATATTGCCCAGGCCAGGGGTCGCGCTGGGCGTGGCGGGTGTTTGATTGAATGCCGCTTGGCTG
This sequence comes from Pseudomonadota bacterium, assembly GCA_030690985.1. Lineage (GTDB taxonomy): Bacteria > Pseudomonadota > Gammaproteobacteria > Burkholderiales > Thiobacillaceae > PFJX01. The sequence goes on along the minus strand of JAUYFG010000296.1, from coordinate 20,639 downwards.
GGCTGGCTGACCGAAGGCAGCGAGGGCAGGGAAAACATCAGGCCACTGAATAGCAGACTAAGGCTTTCGGCCGGGTTGAACGCGGTAAATGGCTGGCTGTAGGTCGTGTTGTAGGCTGCGTTGTAGGCCAGATAGGGGTTTTGCGATCTCGCGATGATCGTGTCAGCCTTCCGCGATTGAGCCTGTACGCCGGCAGCGTCCCCGGTATTCCAGGGGGTGGTGGACGGGGCTGTCTGAGCAACTACCGGTGCCTCCTGAGCCACTACCGGGGCGCTGGCTGCGGTGGACGTCAGCGCCAGCGATTTGGCCAAGACCAACGGGGCGGCCGGCGTGGCTGGAATCTCCTTGGGAGCATCGGAACTGGATGCGCTGGCCGTTGCCACGCTGGTGGCGGCGACTACGGGAGGGGTGATGGCTGCGGTGCTGGTGATGGTGGTGTTGGTGGCGGCAGCGGCGGGCAAATAGCTATTCGCTTTCGCGACGACGGGGGCCGTCGAGCTGGGCAGGTAGGCATTCTCGGCAACGACAGTCGGTACTACGCTGGCTGGTGCCTGGGCGACAGGTTCGGCCTGGCTGTGATATTTCCGGGTCTGCGCGGTTTTCGCTCTTCTGAGCGATTTCTTGGCTTTCTTGTGTGTGGCGCCGGCTGAGGGCTTGGTCAGTTTTTTGTTAGCTTGCGCATCGCTGCTCAAGGCCGCGCCACTGTTGAGCAGCGCAACGGAGGCGATAAGTAGGCAGCTCAGGAGTTGAGGTAATGCTTTCATGTGGCCGTCCTTGAAAAATCGGTTGCCCGACGCGTTATCGACTGCTGTCGGAGTAAGTCAGACATAGTGCCTCAAGATGACTTGTCTGGGCTGTACGGGTTCCCCATGTTGTTGATTTGCCTCAAGGGATATTGCAACAAAGGGGCATTGTCGCCACACATCAATGACCACGTCTCAGTTACCAAACTGCGGCCCGGCAACCCGTGGCATCGCAAACGAGATAGCCACCGACCAGATCGTACCAGTCCGGCAACACCCAACGCTCGCAGGGGTGACCATCGATGCTGTGATTGTGGTGCGCGGGTCGGTGGGTGTGGCCGTGGATGATGCGGCCGACCCCATGCCGGCGGAATGCTTCGGCAATGGCCTCCGGGTTCACGTCCATGATTTCCGGGCGTTTTCCGGCCTTGGCCAGTTCGCTGCGTTCGCGCAAAGCAGCGGCGATGGCGCGGCGCTCTGCCCGGGGTTTGTCGAGGAACTCGGCGCGCCAGGCCGGTTCCCGTATCTGGGCGCGTAACGCCTGATAGTGCGCGTCGTCCGAGCACCAGGCGTCGCCGTGCGCGAGCAGGGTGGCGCTGCCATATAGGTCGATGCGGGTGGGATCTTCCAGCAGGGTCAGGCCGGCAGCGCGGGCCAGATCGGAGCCGACGAGGAAGTCGCGGTTGCCGGGCAGGAAGTAGACGGGGACGCCGCTCTGGGAGACGCGTTTCAGGTCGGACGCTATTTCGGCGTGGAACGGGTGCGCGAGATCGTCGTCACCCACCCAGGCTTCGAACAGGTCGCCCAGGAGGTAGAGGGCCTCGGCGTGGATCGCTTTCTGGTCGAGAAAGCGCCGGAACGACTCGGCAGCGCCGGGACGTTCCGGGGTGAGATGCAGATCGGAAAGAAACAGGGTGGCCGAAGCCACTTGTGGCATGGCGGTGTTCAGCCCTCCACAACCTCCGCCGATTCGATGATGACGTTTTCCGCCGGCACATCCTGGTGGCCGGCGCGCATGCCGGTGCGTACCTTGCGGATGCGCTCGACGGTGTCCTGGCCTTCGCTGACGCGGCCGAACACGCAGTAGCCGTAGCCTTGGGCGGAAGGCTCGCGGAAATTGAGGAAGCCGTTGTCGGCGAGGTTGATGAAGAACTGGCTGCTGGCGGAATCGGGGTCGGGGGTGCGTGCCATGGCGACGCTGTAGGCGACGTTCTTGAGGCCGTTGTCGGCTTCATTGCGGACCGGTGCGCGGGTGGTTTTCTGCTCCATGTCGGCGGTGAAGCCGCCGCCCTGGATCATGAAACCGTCGATCACACGGTGAAAAATCGTGCCGTTGTAGTGGCCGTCGCGCACGTATTGCACGAAGTTGGCGACCGTCTCGGGGGCGGCTTTTGCGTCCAGTTCCAGGGTGATGGGGCCGAAGTTGGTTTGCAGTTTGATCATGGTGTGGGCTCGGTTGGGTTTCTTGGAGGAGGCGAATTTCGGTGCCGCGAAGCTCGCGGCGGTGAAAGAGAGCAGGCAAAAAGCCAGGATGAGGCGGGTCAGGGTCAGCATAAAGTCAGCGTTGTGTTAGTTGGGTGGGCAATTCCGAGGTTTTTTCCATGACGATGCGCCAATGGTTTGCGTCCTGTTGCCAATACAGGCGTTTGCGGCTGACGCTGGAAAGGCGGTCGCTGCTGTAGCGCTGGGTGAATTCGGCATAGGCCATGGGTTTGCCGTCTTCAGTGCCCGGATAAAGGAACAGGCTGATGTCTTCCAGTTCCACCTTGATCCAGGTTTTGTCGGTGATGTTGCGGCGTTTGTTTTCCGACCAGGCGCGGCCTTCGCCCTTCAGGAAGTTACTGGTGTAATGGCTCAGGAAGCGGTCCGCTTCACGTTCCTGCCAGCTTGCCTGCCAGGACTGGAGTTGTGCCAGCAGGTCGTTCCTGGCCTGTTCCCAAGTGTCGCGGTCGATCCAGTCGGTGCGTTCGGCCAGCACGACTGGGGTGGCGCCCGGTTGCACCCAGCGGCTGATTTCCTTCAGGTCGGGATTGGTCACCACCACGCAGCCGTCGCTGGAGCGGGGAGGGCGGCTATAGGTGTCGGAAGGCACGCCGTGCAGCCAGATGCCGTGGCCGCCGCGCTGCTGGGTGCGGTCCCATTCGTTCGGGTAATCGAGCGGGAAGGCGCCGGCGCCATAGAGGTCGGCGAGGCCTTTGCTGGGCAGTTGCTGGGCGATTTGATAGATGCCCATCGGCGTGCGCTTGTCGCCTTCCACGCGCTTGTCGGTGCCGTTCTTGCCGATGGTCATGTAGTAATCGGCTTTCAGGCGCGGCTCGCCATCCACGTTCTCGAACAGATAGAGGCGGGCACGCGAGGCATCGGCGAGCAGCGCGTATTTCTGCCCGGCTGCGAGTTGCAGTATCTGGCGCGGCAGGAGGGCCGGGTCGGGCTGGTCGATATAACGCAGCAGACGCACGCGTGCTTCATCGCGCAGATCGGACAGCGATTGCGCAGAAGTCTCCGACCGGGACGTCATCGTGCCGATGCCGGAAAGCGGGCGCGAGCGCGCCATCAGCAGATCGCCCTTGATCAGGTGGGCAAGCTTGAAATCGGGGCGCAGCGAGATGACCCGGTTGACTTCCCGCAATGCGTCATCGAGGCGATTGCTGCGGATGTCCTGGAGCGTTTTGGCGATCAGACCATCGGGCGAAGGCAGATAGCGCGCCATGTCGGCGCTGGCCACCATGATGGGCGCCTCGCTGCCGGCTCCGGCCAGACCGGACAGCGCGGTCAGCAGAACCAGTGCGAGAGTGGATAGCCATTTGCCCATGGGGTTCAACGCTCCTCGACGATTTTCCAGGCGTCGTCCTGTTTTTCCAGGACCAGGGTTTTCTTGCCCTTGTCTTTGTGGGTGTTGGAGGTGTAGCTCTGGGTGAAACTGGCTTTGGCGGTGTCACCTTGCAGCCTGATCTTGATCCGGTCCAGTTCCACCTTGATGAACTCCGGGCGGGTGACCCGGGTTTTACGATCCGCTTCCCATTCCGCGCGATCGCCGCCGCCCGGTACCTTGAAGTCCTTGCCGTAGAAGGCCAGGTAGGCTTCGGCATCGCGCCGGCTCCATACATCGGCCCAGGCATGGAGGGTGCGTTCGATCTCCGCGCTGGGGTCAATTGCCACGGCGGCCACGGCGGCCACTTCAGCGGGCTTGCTCGCCGCGACTGGCACGACTGGAGGTTTGGCGGCCGCTTCGACTTTGACGGGCGCGGCAGGACGAACTTGTTCGGCCGGGGGCGTGGTGGCCTGCGCCAGTTGGCCGGTCTTCGTGGCCCCGGTCTTGGCGGGTGCCTTGCTCTTGCCCGCATCCAGCATCTGCGTCGGGCTGAAGAGGTCGCGGATCATCGCCAGCTTGGTCAGCGCGGAGGTGTTCGACTTGTCCAGTTGCAAGGCCTTGTCGTAGGACTGCGAAGCCATCTTGGCGTAGATGTCGCCCAGATTTTCATGTGCGGTGGCATAGCTGGGATGCGTGCGGATGGCCATTTCCAGGCTGTTCTTGGCGCGATCGAATTGGGCCTGCGCGGCATAGAGCACGGCCAGGTTGTTGTAGGGCTCGGGCAATTCCGGGTAATCCTCGGTGAGGTCGGAGAAGACCTTGATTGCCTCGTTCTGGCGGTTCAGTTCGGTGAGGATCAGGCCCTTGAGGAAACGCCCCTGGGCATCTTTCGGATTGGCCGCCAGGAAGGAGTTGACCTTCTCCAGCGCGGCGGGGTTGTTGCCTTGCCGGAAAGCCTGGTTGGCGTCCTGGACGTTGGCTGCGGCGGCTTGGGCTGCGGCGGGAAGCCAGGCAAGCAGGAGGGCGATGGGTAAGACGCGGGAGAAACGGGAGGTGACCATGTGTGCTAAGCTTTTCGCGGTTTTGCAGGTGATGGAGAGAGCCTCCAGACCGCGCGAATTCTAGCCCCCGCAGGGCACATTGCAAAATTCCTCCCCCGCCTTTCCCCCCTTCCGATCAAGCCATGAGCGATCCCGCACCCGTTCAGCATTTCATCCGTTCCATCATTGAAGCCGACCTGGCCAGCGGCAAACATGCCGCCATCGCCACCCGCTTCCCACCCGAACCCAATGGCTATTTACACATCGGCCACGCCAAATCGATCTGCCTGAACTTCGGCCTGGCCCTGGATTACCAGGGCACCTGCAACCTGCGGTTCGACGACACCAACCCGGAAAAAGAGACCGAGGAATACGCCAACGCCATTCAGGAAGACGTGCGCTGGCTGGGCTTCGAGTGGAACGGCGAGGTGCGCTGGGCCTCCGACTACTTTCAGGCGCTGTATGACTACGCGGAAGAATTGATCGGCAAGGGCCTGGCCTATGTCGATGATCTGACGCCCGAGGCGATGCGTGAGTATCGCGGCACCCTGACCCAGCCGGGGCGTGCAAGCCCTTGTCGCAGTCGCACGCCGGCGGAAAACCTCGACCTGTTCCAGCGCATGAAGGCGGGCGAATTCCCCGATGGCTCGCGCACCCTGCGCGCCAGGATCGACATGGCCAGCCCCAATATCAATATGCGCGACCCGGTGATCTACCGGATCAAGCGCGCACACCACATCCGCACCGGCGATGCGTGGTGCATCTACCCGATGTACGACTACACCCACTGTATTTCGGACGCCCTGGAGCGCATCACCCACTCCCTGTGCACCCTGGAATTCGAGGATCACCGCCCGCTCTACGACTGGGTGCTGGAGCACCTCTCGGTGCCTGCACACCCGCGCCAGATCGAGTTCTCCCGCCTGGAACTGCACACCACCGTCACCAGCAAAAGAAAGCTCAACCAGTTGGTGATGCAGCGCCATGTCACCGCCTGGGACGACCCGCGCCTGCCCACCCTCCACGGCATGCGTCGGCGCGGCTACACCCCGGCCGGCATCCGCGAATTCGCCCGCCGCATCGGCATTTCCAAGAGCGACAACGTGATCGACATGGCCGTGCTGGAAGGCTGCATCCGCGAAGACCTGGAAGCCAAAGCGCCGCGCGTGATGGCCGTGATCAACCCGCTCAAGGTCGTGCTGAGCAATTACCAGGAAGGTGTGACCGCATCGCGCAGTGCCGGCTTCCACCCCAACCACCCGGAATTCGGCGAGCGCGAAGTGCCGATCAGCCGCGAAATCTGGATCGAGCAAGACGATTTCTTGGAAACCCCGCCCGCCGGCTGGCAGCGCCTTACCCCCGGCGGCGAAGTGCGCCTGCGCTATTCCTACGTCATCAAATGCGAAGAAGTGGTGAAGGATGCCGCCGGCAACGTCGTCGAGTTGCGCTGCAGCATCGACCACGAAACCCTGGGCAAGAACCCCGTCGGGCGCAAGGTGAAGGGCGTCATCCACTGGGTTTCCGCCGCGCATGCGTTGGCGATCGAAGTGCGTTTGTATGACCGCCTGTTCCTCGACGCGGAACCGGATAGCCACAAAGACCGCGACTTCCTGGAATTCCTCAATCCCGATTCCCTGAAAGTGGTGAATGGCTGGGCCGAAGCCTGCGTTGCTCAAGCCGAACCGGAAACCCGCTACCAGTTCGAACGTCTCGGCTACTTCTGCGCCGACCGCTTCGACTACAAACCGGGTGAGCGCCTCGCGTTCAACCGGACGGTGACGTTGAAGGATTCCTGGAGCAGGTAGCGATAGCCGTCATTCCCGCGAACGCGGGAATCCAGGTTGTTCATCTGATTGTTGTTAAGGAAATCAGGTCTACGCACTGGATTCCCGCTTTCGCGGGAATGACGGTCCAGAGTGTGCGAATCCCCCGTGGGAGCGGGCTCGCCCGCGATAGAAACGCCAACACGCGCGCAAACGCCTCCGGCCAAGAGCAGAAATTGAGCGCTACCGCGACGGTCGTCTCAAGATGTGTACGGCATCGTATGGCTACAGGTGCCTGAGGCCATGAGGATGCTCACCGTTTGGGGTGAATCTGCGTGGTGGCCGTAGGAGCGGCAAACTGCCGTTTTAGTCACTTACGACTCAAGTCTTCACATTTCATGAGTAGATATGTAGCCCGGATGCAGCGCATAAGCAGGGACTTGGCCGCCGTCTTTTGGCGGCTTAGTCCTTCGCTTAGGGGCTTCATCAGCGGAATCCGGGGAACGCGCCGCATCCGGGCTACCTGTTTGGTTCCGGCTCTGCCGGCTTGGATAAAGGAACTCAAATGGCGTGGCTTCTGTGGCTCGGTCTGGTTCTATGTTTGCTGGGGGTCACTGCTGTCGGCCTCTCTGTTTATGGAGCCAAACGCTGGACCGACACCACGCGGACGCTGACCAGCAGGCTCGAAGCGGCCCGAATTAGCGAGAATGTTCGGCCGCCGCCCCTGGCGCGCTTCGACTCGCGCGAACTCGAAGGTCTGCCGGCGCCTGTGCAACGCTACTTCCGCGCGGTGCTGAAGGAAGGGCAGCCCATCATCGCCGCCGCCACTGTTGAACTCGCCGGCACCATCAACCTGTCCGCCACAGACGAGCAGTGGAAGCCGTTCAGGTCGCGGCAACGGGTCGTCACCCGTCGCCCGGGCTTTCTGTGGGACGCCCAAGTGTCGCTGCTGCCGGGTGTGGCGGTGCGCGTGGTGGACAGCTACATTGCTGGCGAGGGCCTGTTGCGCGCTGCGGTTCTGGGCTTGTTCACGGTGGCCGACGTCCATGGCGGCGGCGAGATTGCCCGCGGTGAATTCATGCGCTTCTTTGCAGAAGCGGCGTGGTACCCGACCGCGCTGTTGCCCAGCCAGGGCGTGCGGTGGGAGGCGGTCGACGCTGCTTCAGCGAATGCCACCATCGTCGATGGGCCGCTCACGCTGACCCTGCTGTTCAGGTTCAGCGCCGCCGGCCTGATCGACTCGTTCCGTGCCGAAGCGCGGGGCGCCGGGGTGGGCAAGGAAATGGTCATGGTCCCTTGGGAAGGCAGCTTTTCCAATTACCGGGTGCTCGACGGAATGACCGTACCGTTCACTGGCGAGGTGGCATGGGTGCGGCCGGAAGGGCGCAAGCCGTACTTTCATGGCGCCATCACGTTGCTGACCTATGCGTTCTCGCCGTGATACCGCGCCCTATGAAACAACTGACGTAGCCTACGCAGGGCTTCGATGCCGGGTGTTTCACAGTAGTAAGCGGCCATGGATGAACTGCCGTTATCAGATTAGGGCGAACGGTCGTAGGGGCCGCTCAACAGCCATTCGATGGGGACGGGTCGAATTGAATCGTTCAGGGCTGCCTCACACTGGTCGCTCTCGGCCAATTATTTCAAAGCGTTGCCGACCACCTCGGCGACGTCCTTTGCCAGGTTCTCGCAGGCGGCAATCCGTTCCAGCGCGGTCCTTGCGTGGCTTTGGCGCACGGCATCGAACTGGCGCCAGCGGTCGAAGGCGCGTGCCAGGCGCGAGGCCACTTGTGGATTTTTCGCCTGGAGTTCGATGATGACGTCGGCGACCAACTGGTAGCCGGTGCCGTCGGCGGCGTGGAAGTGGCGCGGGTTGGCGCCGGAAAAGCCGCGTACCAGGGCGTAGACCTTGTTGGGGTTCTTCAGGTCGAAGGCCGGGTGGCGCAGGAGCTCGCGCACTCGCGCGACGGTGCCGGGCAGGCGTGAAGTCGCCTGTACCGATAGCCATTTGTCGACCACCAGGGCTTCGTCTTTCCAGCGCGCATAGAACGCCGCGAGGGCGGTTTCGCGTTCGGGCAGGTCGAGATTGGCGAGGGTGGAGAGCGCGGCGATCACATCGGTCATGTTGCCGCCGTGTTCGAGTTGGGCCAGCAGACGCGGCAGCAGCGAGGCGCGGAGTTCCGCCGCGTCGCATTCGGCGAGGTAGCCGAGGCAGAGGTTGCGCAAGGCGCGGCGGCCTACCTGGGGGCCGTCCGGGGCGTAAGGCTCGCTGGGCGCGAGCGCGGCCCACACCGTCTCGAAATTGGGCCGCAGCCGCGCGGCGAGGTGGCGGCGCAGATTGACCCGGACACGATGGATCACGTCCGGGTCGATGGTCTGGCCGAGGCCGACGATTTCTTCTGCCAACACCTGTTCGGCCGGCAATACCAGGGCCTCGGCGGCCAGCGCCGGGTCACCCCCGAGTCCGCTGTCGAGCACGCGGCCGAAGGCGGCCACGAAGGCGGCCACGAAGGCCTCGGAAATCCAGGTCGTGCCCGCGCCGCCAGCCGTGATCCCGGCGAGCAGGACGCGGGTGGCAAGGCGCTGGCCGGCCTCCCAGCGGTTGAACGGGTCGGAATCGTGCGCCATCAGGTGGGCGAGTTCGTCGTCCGTCTGTGCGAAATCGAGATGCACCGGCGCGGAGAAGTCGCGCAGCAGGGAGGCGACGGGCGCGGCCGCGATGTCCTCGAAGATGAAAGTCCGCGCCGTCTCAGTCAGGGAAAGCACGCGCGTGCCGCCCTGCGGCGCGTCCTCGCCGGCAAGGCGCAGCGGCGCATCGGCGCCATCGGGCAGCACCAGGCCGAGGGCCACCGGAATATGCAGCGGGCCTTCTTCGATCGCCATGCCCGCTTCCGTCAGGCGCCGCTCGTAGGCGGTGGCGGCGAGGGATTGGCTCAGGGTCAGGGTGTAGCGTCGGGTTGCCGCATCCCAATCGCCCTCGGCTTTCAGGCGCGGGGTGCCGGCACGGGCGTACCAGCGGCGGAATTGGCTCAGGTCGACACCCGAGGCATCCTGCATCGCGGCGACGAAATCCTCACAGGTGACGGCCTGGCCGTCGTGGCGCTGGAAATAGCGGTCCATGCCGGCGCGAAACGCTTCGCGCCCGATCAGGGTGTGGATCATGCGCACGACTTCGGCGCCCTTGCCGTACACCGTGGCCGTGTAGAAATTGTTGATCTCGGCATAGGAAGCCGGCCGCACCGGATGCGCCATCGGCCCGGCGTCCTCGGGGAACTGGCCGATGCGCAGGTTGCGCACTTCCTGGATGCGGGTGACCGCGCGCGAATGCGTGTCGGCGCCGAACTCCTGGTCGCGGAAGACGGTGAGGCCTTCCTTGAGCGAGAGCTGGAACCAGTCGCGGCAGGTGACGCGGTTGCCGGTCCAGTTGTGGAAGTACTCGTGGGCGACGACGCGGTCGATGTTCTGGTAGTCGCTGTCGGTCGCGGTGTCGGGGCGGGCCAGCACGTACCTGGTGTTGAAGATGTTGAGGCCCTTGTTCTCCATCGCCCCCATGTTGAAGTCGCCCACCGCGACGATCATGTAGTGGTCCAGGTCCATCTCCAGGCCGAAGCGTTCCTCGTCCCAGCGCATCGCTTTCTTCACCGCCGCCATGGCGTGGCCGCACTGGTCGAGCTTGCCGGGTTCGACATAGACCGCGAGGCGGACTTCGCGCCCGGATTGGGTGACGAAACGGTCTTCCAGCACGTCCAGCTTGGCGGCGACCAGGGCGAACAGGTAGGCCGGCTTGGCGAACGGGTCTTCCCAGCGCGCCCAGTGGCGTGTGGCATCACCCTCGACATCGCCGCCGGCGACCAGGTTGCCGTTGGAAAGCAGTTGCGGAAAGCGCGCGCGTTCCGCCTCGACGGTGCAGGTGTAGCGCGCCATCACGTCGGGCCGGTCGGGGAACCAGGTGATGCGGCGGAAACCCTCGGGCTCGCACTGCGAGAAATAGCCGTCCCTGGACCGGAACAGGCCGGAAAGCTGGGTGTTCCCATCCGGCGCGATGCGTACCACGGTTTCCAGCATGAAGGCGTCGGGCAGCGGGCCGGTATCCTCGCCGAAGAGGGTCAGCGTGTCGTCGGCCAGGGTGTAGCGAGCGGCCGCGAGCGCCACGCCGTCAAGTTCGAGCGACTGCAACGCGAGTTCCTCGCCATTGAGCACGAGCGGGCCACCGGCCCCTTGTGGATTGCGCTTGCAGGCCAGCCGGGCGCGAACCTCGGCGTGGCCGTCATGGATCGCGACCTGGAGATCGACCGTGTCGATCAGCCAGGCGGGCGGCGTGTAGTCCTTGAGGTAGATGGCGGTCGGGGTGTCGGTGCGCATGGGTATTTCCTGGAAAACGTTCGACCAACGGCGGACACCGTGTATCGGCGCGCAAGTTGATAGGGTGGGGTTTGACCCGCTTGACCGTTAGCGTGAAACAAGCCGCCCCTGTAGCGCAGGCGTCTCGCCTGCACCTTGGCGCTGGATGCAGGCGGGACGCCTGCGCTACAGAGGGCGCCTGGTTGCATCATTCGGGGCGGCCTGGCCGCCATGACCGTTAGCCGGGGCAACTCCGGCGCTACATGGCTGACCTACGCCGATGCCGCTCCACGCAGACTGATCACCGGCCAGCCGTGTTTCTCGGCGTGTTCGCGCAGGGTGGCATCCGGGTCCACCGCGACCGGGTGATGCACCCGCGCGAGCAGCGGCAGATCGTTGAGCGAGTCGCTGTAGAACCAGGTTTCCGTGACATCCGCCCAGGTCTTGCCCTGTTCTGTCAGCCATTGCTCCAGGCGTTCGACCTTGCCTTCGCGGAACGAGGGCGTGCCGGCGACGCGGCCGGTGAAGTCGCCGTTCACCTGTTCCGGTTCCGTGGCGATCAGGTGCGGCACGCCGAGATGGCGGGCGATGGGGGTGGTGACGAAACTGTTGGTGGCGGTGACGATCATGCACACATCATCGGCGTGGCGTTGCAGCAGTTCCGCCGTGCCGGGGGCGATCATGGGAATGACTTTGCTCGCCATGTAGTCACGATGCCAGGCGTCCAGTTGCGCGCGCGGGTGGCGCGCCAGCGGCTTCAACTGGAAATCGAGGAATTCGTGGATGTCCAGGGTGCCGGCCTTGTATTGGTCGTAAAACGCTTGATTGCGCGCTTCGTAAAGCTCGCGGTCGAGCACGCCCTGGTCAATCAGGAACTGTGCCCATTCAAAATCGGAATCACCGGCCAGCAGGGTATTGTCGAGGTCGAATAGAGCGAGGCGCATGGTCGATAAGCGTTTTCTAATAAAATGGCCGGCAAGTATAGCGGAGCGATTTCAATGAACCTGGTATCCGGCAACATCCCCGCCGATTGGCAATGGCTGCTCTGGTTGTCCAGTGCGCTGATCGGCGGGCTGGTCGCCTGGCGCGCGCGCTGGGGCATGATGGCGGACCAGCGCAATCTCAACATCTTCCTGGGCGCGACGGTTGCCGTGCTGGCGCTGTGGTTGATCAAGGCCGGGATCAAACCCGGCCTGAATTTCCATCTGTTGGGTGCCACCGCGCTGACCCTGATGTTCCGCCCCCTGTTTGCCCTGTTCGGCCTGGCCCTGGTGATTGCCGCCATCACCTTCTGGCACGGCGAATACGCCGCCTTCGCGCCCAACCTGCTGATCATGGGGGTCGTGCCGGTGGCGGTGAGCTGGACGATCTACCGTTTTGTCGACCGCCGTCTACCCAACCATTTCTTCATCTATGTTTTCCTCAATGCCTTCTTCGGTGCCGCCGTGGCGACCTCTGCCGTCGGCTTCGCCTCCACCGGGTTTGTCGCGCTCTCGGGCGTCTACCCGCTGGATTATCTGATGGAGGAATACCTGCCCTATTACCTGCTCATGGCCTGGAGCGAGGCTTTCCTTACCGGCATGAGCGTGACCCTGATGGTGGTCTACAAACCCGAGTGGGTCGCCACCTTCGACGACAAGCGCTACATCGAGGGGAAATAGACCAAGGTTCCCGGTGGGGCAGGGGTTCAGCGGGGCGTTGCTGTCTGCGGCGCTATTTCAGGATGCGCGAATTCGGCGCCGGGTATTGGCTGATAGCGGGCAGGAAGACTTCGGTGACCAGCAGCGGGTGCCCGGCCAGCGCGAATTGCGAGCGGCGCATCCAGAGGCGGCGCGGCGCTTCGGCGAGATTGGCAACAGCCAGATGGGCGACAGCGGGGCGGTAGAGTGGATGGCGGGCGTCGAGTTGCCGGTATTCGAGGGGAAAGCGGCGCACCTTGGGGTTGGCGAACAGGGCGGCGCCAAGCGGACGGTTGCCCAGGCGCGAGAGGGCAACCCAGGGGCCATCAAGGCCGGGCAGGGGGATGACGCTGTGGGCGTAGACCAGGGGGGTGTCGCCGCAGATCAACAGGACATCGCGGATCAGGGCGCGCTGACCGCGCACCAGACCGAGCGGAGCACATTCATCGGGGTACGGGCTGGCGATTTTCTGGACCAGGCGCTGTACCCGCAGGCGCGGGCAGATGGCTTGCAGGCGGCGGGTGAGCGAGCCGTGATCGTCCAGCCAGTCGCGCCAATCGCCGGCACGCCAGGCCGGCGTATTCCAGGTTTTCATGTTGTTGCTGTTATTTGCCGGCCGGTGTGGTGCCGGTAATCAGGTCGATACGGCGTTGCAGGTGGGCCACGGCGCTGCTGTCGCCCGCAGCCTGGGCGCGTTTCAGTTGCACATTCAGCCAGGCCAGCAAGGGCCGCCGCCAGCCGCGTTCCGAGGCGGTGTCGACGGCGCTGGCCAGGGTGGCCGGTTCGGCGCGGCTGGTTTTGAACAGCAGGGCGGCGGCGATCAGGCGCGGCAGCGGTTCCTTGATCTCGCCCACGGCGCGGTTGGCGGCGGCGTTGTCCTTGGCGCTGGCCAGTTCGGCGTAATGCTTGGGCAGCGACTTCGCATCCAGCCCCTGCCAATCGCCGGTGAGGAAACGGGCATAGGCGATGTCATTGCCGGCGGCTTCGTTGGCAAGTTTTTCGTAGCCGCCGCAGGCGGTGAAATCCAGGGCGGCGGCGCGAGTACCGCAGGCCGCCAGTTCCGCGCGTGCCAGCAGATCGAGGCGGCCGGTCTTGGCGATTTCATCGCGCGCCTTGTCCAGGGCGAGGTCGGCGGTCTTGCTGTCGCCCTCCAGCCAGCGGGTCTGGAAGTGTTCGATCAGGCTGACGGCATTCATCTTCCAGTCCGGCGGCGGCGGGGCGCTGGAACAACCGGCGAGTGCTGTGGCGAGCAGCAAGCAGCAAGTCGCGAGTCGCAGGTGGCGAGTTGTCAGTTGCAAGTCACCACTTGCCACTTGCCACTTGCCGTGGTTGGCTGTCACTTTCATGGCGTCTTGATCTCCACGTCGCGGGCGAACGGCCACTTCTTGTTGATTTCGTTGATGAGGTGGTTGACCTTGCGCAGGCTGTCGTCGATTTCCAGGCGCAGGCGGGCCATGTCGGTGGTGGCTGCGGCGACATTGCCGGTGATTTTCGTGACATCGGCGCTGGCGGTCTGGGCGTTGGCGAGGATGGCGTCGGCCTTTTTCAGGCTCTCGCGCACGTCGCCGAGGAGGGCGTTGACCTTGGCGACCGCTCCCTGCGCCTGGTCCATCACCCCGTCCTGGCCGAACAATCGGCTATCCGTCTTGGTCAGCACCCCGTCGACCTTGAGCGAGACGCCGTTGAGCGAGGTGAGCAGGGTATTGGCCTGGTCCAGCGCCTGCACCACCTTCTGCGCTTTCTCGGGGCTGCCCATCACGCCTTGCAGCAGGCCATAGTCGCCGGCCATACGCCCGGTGACGGTTTCCACATGGCCGAGGGTCTGGTTGATCGGCGCGCCGGCTGTGGTCATGGTTTCGACGTTGCCCAGGATGCTTTTCACCTTTGCGATCAGATCCGGGATTTCCTTGGTTACATCACCTGTGAGGAGCGGCCGCGCGGCGCCGTCTTCCAGTGGCGCATCCTTCAGATCGGTGGTGTGGGCCTTGATCTTGGCGCCGCCGACGAGGGCTTTTTCCAGGGTGAACACGCTGCTCTTGCGTAGCCAGCGGGCATCTTCGCTGGCGATGGCGAGCTCGATGCGGACCTTGCCGTCATCGCTGAGGTGCAGGCGGCTGACCTTGCCGATGGGGAAGCCGGAGAAGGAGATGGGCATGCCGACACTGACGCCTTCCACGTCTTCGGCGGTGAGAATGAGTTTGTGGCTCACCTGAAAGGCGCCGCGTGCATAGAGGGCGTAGGCGATGAAAGCGGCGCCCAGAAGCACGGTCAAGGTCAGCAGCAGGCCGATCTTGAACTCCAGGTTCTTGATCAGCGGGGCGCGGGGGACAGGAGGTGCGGGGGGTACAGGGGCTCGTTCCATCGGTAGTCCAGTATCCAGCAGTCGTTGAGGTGGTCGGCCAGGCGTTCCAGCAGGTCGCTGAGGAAGGGCGGGTAATGCGTGTCCGGCAGGAGCAGGGCGGGGCGGTCGATCAGGATTATAGGCGGCCGTTCGATGGCGGCTCGCAGCAGCTTGGCGACGCAACGCTCGACAGGGTTGAGCTGCGGGTCGCGCTTCAGGGCGGCGCCTTCCTGGCCGGTCAGGAGCAGGAGGTTCCAGGCCTGAGCGGAGGCGGTCTCGTAATCCAGGTTGTGGCGGTATTGCGGGATCAGAGCGATGTTGTCCAGCAGCGACAGGTTGGCGCGCAGCGGCATTTCCACCGAGACCAGCGGCGCGTGCTTCTGCGCCGCTAGCAGGGCGCGGCGCTCGGCGTCGTCGGCCAGCCACTTCAGATGTATTTGAAGGCTAATCTTGCAAACTCCTCAAGAACCCGCTGTGGCACCAGCTTCGCTGGGTATGTACCAAAACTTTGCCATTATTTTGCCAAAACGATTGGGGTTCATTCTGAGCCTCTAACGTCTCGATAGACAGCAGTCGTTGCTGCATCCTTGAGGTCAGCGATGGATTGAGCAAAATCCGCGCCAGTTTGCTCTGTCCAGAGCCGAATGCTCAAACGAGCGCATTTAGTGGGATGTTGGCGGCTCAATATCTTCTGGCCAGAATCGCGGGGTGGCATCACGGGCTGGACATGCATTGCTTCCTTTTGTTGATTCGGTAGGCTGGCCTCACGGCCAGCCCAAGACTTCAAGCCTGGAGGAGCGTTCAGGCTTTGTACTGGCGCGACTTGAAGCTCACTGTGGACTTGTATTCGCCGCTGGTGACTTTGCGGATATTGGCCCAGGTGTGTTTGTAGTCCGGCAGCACGTTGCGATCCACCGCCTCGGTCACTACGTCGCCGACCACGCCGTTGAAGTGGCCGAACTGCATGAACACCTGATTGCGCTTGGCCTCCGGGGTAATGTAGGCCATGGCATAGGTGGCGCCGTAGTCGTTGAACAACTCGACGATGTCGCCGTTACTGATACCCAGTTCCTTGGCGTCGTCCGGGTTGATCTCCAGCGGCGCCATCGGCCAGCGTTCCTTCATCGTCGGGTTGTGCTGGTCGTGGTAGCCGGTTTGCCAGATCTCGTTGATGCGGCCGTTGTTGACCCAGAAGCGGTACTTGTCCTTCTGGCCCTGTACCGACTTGAAAAAGCCGTTCCACGGCGAGGGCTTGAAGTGGGCGAGGCCGTCGTCGGTGCCGAACTTGTCGGTGTAGAGCATCTCGGTGCCGATCAGCTTGCCGTTCTTCACTTCCTTGATCGGCAGTTGCACACCGTTGTTGCCGGCTTTTCTGAGTAGCTCGTAAGTCGC
Organism: Pseudomonadota bacterium; assembly: GCA_030690985.1. Lineage (GTDB taxonomy): Bacteria > Pseudomonadota > Gammaproteobacteria > Burkholderiales > Thiobacillaceae > PFJX01. The sequence continues at coordinate 4,528 of JAUYFG010000296.1, read as the reverse complement.
GAGGTTCCCGGTCTCGCCGCCCTGGCTGTGAATCTCGCCGCCCACATCCTTGGCGCCCATCAGGCGGAAGCCGTCGTTGAAGGCGTCTTCCTCGGTCTTCCAGTTGAAGCCCTTGAAGCGGTCGGCCATCTTGGCGTTGCCTTCCTTCAGGTACATCGCCTTCAAAGTGTTGGCGATGTCGGCGGAAATGATGCAGTCGGGCTTGGCGGAACCGGGCGGGTCCATGAAACGCTCGGATAGCCGCAGGCGCCGCTCGCCGCTCATCGAAGTGAGGTTCATCTCGCCCGGGTGCACCGCCGGCATCATCAGATGCGCCGCCTCGGCCATCATGGTGGGATAAAGATTGATGTTGGTGACGAACAGGCCGCCCTTGGTGGAAATGGCGTCGAAGATCACATCGACCATCTGCGCCGTGGTCGCCCCGCGCGCCTTGCGCAGGGCTTCCTTGACGATCTCGGAACGGCGCAGCACGGTTTCCCGGAACGTTTCGGCGTTGAGGGTGGACTGGAACGGGTTGACCGCCCAGGCGGTGTACATCATGCCCTTGCCGGCGATGATTTCCTGGTCGTTGTACAGCTTCTCGCCGGTGGGATGCGGCGGCCGGGCATAGCCTTCCTGGTGGCCGCCCATGCGCACGCAGCCGGTACCGCGACGGCCGCCGACGTTGTGGGTGGCGATGACCAGATCGAGCAGGGCGGACTGGATCAGATAGTTGTCGTTGCCCAGATGATGCCCTTCTCGTAGCCGTGCATGGTGCGCTTCATCTTGCCGCCGGCCTTGGGCTTGTAGGCCCATTCCGCCGCCTGTTTCAGCTTGGCGACCGCGATGCCGGTGATCTTGCTGCACTCGTCCAGGCTCAGCTGGTTGGCCTTGGCGGCTTCGTCGAAGCCCTTGCTGCGCTTGGCGATGAACCCCTTGTCGATCCAGCCCTGTTCGATGACATAGGTGAACAGGCCGTTGAACAGCGCCACATCGGTGCCGGGCAGCAGGTCCAGGTGGATGGCGCGATCCGGCGCGGTGGCCTCGGCGATGGCGATGGAGGCGGTCTTGCGCGGATCGACGAAGATGACCTTGCCGTCGCCCACTTCCTCGCCGGGGAACCATTCCTTCTTCTTGTCGATGGTGATGCCCTGGATGTTGGGCAGCCAGTGCACCAGGAAGTAATTGGTCTGGGTCTCGTAGGGGTTGCAGCCGATGGCGACGATGCAGTCGGCCACTTCCGCGTCTTCATAGGAGTTGTTCAGCTCCATGATCCCCATCTCGCGGGTGGCGTGGCACTCGGAGTTGTAGGACGGCCGGTTGTGGATGCGCACCAGCGGGGTTTGCAACGCGGTGAACATCAGCTTGCCGGCGCCCCAGGTGTTCTCAAAACCGCCGCCCGCACCGCCGTGGTCGGCGGAGTCGAAGCACAGTTCGCGCGGACCCTTGGCGTCGAGCACTTTCTTGGTCACTCCGCAGTAGAGGGCCAGAGCCTGCTCCCAATCGGTTTCCAGCCACTGGTCGCCGGTGTGCAGGCGCGGGTGTTTCATGCGCTCGCCGGTCTGGCTGCCGTCGGCGTACATGTAACTGGCCATGTGCAAGCCGCGCACCGAGCCGCCGCCCTGATTCACCACGCATTCCTTGTCGGGCACCACCAGAATGTTATGGCGGCTGCCGTCCTTGTCGGTCACCACGTTCTGCTGGGTGGGCGAGACGATGGTGGAAAACGGCGGCAACTGCTTGCGGAAATCCAGCCCGAGGCCGTTTTGATGCGCGGCCTTGCCGCCTTCCTGCGCTTCCGGCCATTTGTAAACGTGGTAGCCACATCCGACGATGCAGAAGTGGCAGGTCATGTTGGTCTTCTTCGCGTTGACCGGGGGGAGAACGATGCGATCGTTGGCCATGTTGTGTCGCCTCCTTAAAGGACGTTGGCCTGGCGGCCGAAGATGAGGCCGTTGACGGCCACGGCGGCGATCATGTCGGTCTTGGCGTCGTACTCCAGCACGATCTGCGGCAGCCTGGTCGGCGCCTGGCCGCACACCATCTGGCCGCCTTTTTCCGCGTCGAAAATCGAGTAGTGGCAGGGACACTTGAAGCAGCGGTCGTTGCTGTCGTACACCGTCGGGCAACCCTGGTGCGTACACATGATGCTGAACGCGACGATGTCGCCCTCGGGGCCGACGCCGCCGGGCGTCGGCGCGCCCATCTTGATCGCCGAGCAGGGACTGGCGGCGTCCGGATAGTTGAACGGCACCGGCTGGTTGACCTTCATGGTCTTCACCCGCGCCACGGTCTTCGGCTTGTACGGCAGGGTGACGCCGGTGCTGGGCGCGGCCTCGGCGGTTGCCGGGGCGAGGCCGGCAACAGCGACGCCGGCGCCGGCGGCGAGGCCGCCGCCCATCTTGAAGAACTCCCGGCGGGAGGGTGAAGCGGGTGGGGTTTGATTCATGGTCAGGTCTCCTCGGCTGGATGTAAGGCGCAAATGCGCCTGTTCTCTTTCGCGAGAATCGTGCCAGGGGAGAAGGGCTTATGAATCAAGGGGATGGCGGTTCTGATGATTACCGTTCGGTAATGCGTTAGCGGGAAATGACGAGATGGGCATTACCGATTGGGAACATTGGCGGGGTGACACTGAAGGGGAACCAGGTGGAAAGCCGGATGTTTGGCCTGAGCGTCATTGGCTCGCCTCGCCAGAGTGACTGTGAAACAGCCAGCGGCGAGATTCCGTGTTGTTTCATGGCATGGGGCGGCTCCGACCGAGCCATGTCGAGTTACCTCGCGGCCTCGGCTATGGATCGCTCGGCAGGGCAGATCAACGAGAGGAGGCCACTGGGTTGGCTACAAAACGGAACAAATACATACCATGTATTGTAAATTTCTTTTACATGGCAAAATTTGTAAACGTAAAATACAAATACAGGGTTGTTAATTCTGTTTGCAGCCTAAGATTTGTATTGCCGCAAGGCTCATGAACGGAGGCAAAAAGTGATTTATCCCATCAAAACTCTCAGCCAGCTTCCTCTGGTTCTCAAGGGGTTTCGCAAGGACAAAAGGCTGACTCAGGCCGCCTTGGCAGAAAGGCTGGGAATTACTCAGCAAAGTTATGCCTACTTCGAAGCCAACCCGGCGACTGCGACGCTCGAGCGGCTGTTCATGGTGTTGCGCTTGCTGGGTGTTGAAATTTCGTTGGGTCAAACCTCGCCCGCCACCAGCAAGGAAACTACGCCTTCCGTTGCGCTCGCCGGCGAACGTCCCGCTACGGTCAAGGCCATGGGCCAAGAGATGGGCAAGTCCCCCAGCGCGGTGGCAATCAGGAAGACAAAGCCGTCTGCCACTGCCAAGGCGGGGCCTATTGCCGCCCCGGCTAGAAAGAAGGAAAGCTGGTAAACATGGGACGCCGCGCGAAGACGAAAAGGCTGAACATCTGGATGAACGGCATCCCTGTCGGCTACTGGGAAACCACTCGACAAGGCGAACGCTTCGGATACTTCGCTGAATGGCTCATGGACGAACAGTCCCGCCCCTTGTCGCTGTCACTTCCATTCCTGCCGGGTAATGCACCCTACCAAGGGCCGGTCGTTACCGATTATTTCGACAATCTCCTGCCCGACAACGATGCCATTCGCCGTCGTCTGGCGCTGCGTCACCAGGCAGGAGGCACGGATGCCTTTCAACTGCTGGCAAAACTGGGCCGGGACTGCGTCGGCGCAATACAACTCCTGCCTGAGGATGAAGCGCCGTCGGACGTGTATGAAATCAATGGTGGGGCGTTGGACACGACCGGGGTCGCCCGGCGATTGCGCAACACCACGTCGGCGCAGGCCTTGGGGCAAGATGATGGCGACGAGGATTTGCGGCTCTCCATCGCGGGAGCGCAGGAGAAAACCGCCCTGTTGCGCCACGGGGGCCAATGGCTGCTGCCCCGTGGGAGTACCCCGACAACCCACATCTTCAAACTGCCATTGGGTTTGGTCGGCCATATGCAGGCGGATATGCGCACCTCGGTAGAGAACGAGTGGTTGTGCTCGAAAATCATGGCGGCTTATGGAATCCCCATTGCGCAGTGCGAAATCGGAAATTTCGAGGACCAGAAAGCCCTCGTCGTCGAACGGTTCGACCGCACCCCAGCAAGCGATGGAAGCTGGATCATCCGTCTGCCCCAGGAAGACCTGTGCCAGGCGACGGGTATGTCGCCACTGCGTAAATATCAGTCGGACGGCGGCCCCGGCATTGCTCGAATCATGGAATTGCTTCTCGGGTCGGACGATGCCGGGCAGGATAGGAATAACTTCTTCAAAACCCAGATCATTTTTTGGGTGCTGGCCGCTATCGACGGTCACGCCAAGAACTTCAGCATCGCCCATCGTCCCGGTGGCCGCTACCGCGCCACGCCGATCTATGACGTGCTTTCTGCCCATCCCGTCATTGGGACAGGAAAAAATCAAATTTCCCCGCATAAAGCCAAACTCTCCATGGCAGTGCGGGGAAGTACCAATTACTACCGGATTGAGAAAGTCCAGCGACGGCACTGGATTGCTCAAGCGCAGCA
>JAUYFG010000291.1 GCA_030690985.1 Pseudomonadota bacterium | reverse complement strand
TGGCAATCAATCCGGCGCCAGGAGGGACCAAGAAACTGATCGTCTGAACACGGAATTACGCGAAAACAGGGGCTAAAAAACACCTGTACGCGATAACTTATTGATTTGTATAGAGAAAATATGGGGTCTGTTAAACGTGGGATAAGACCGGAATTACCCCACCATCTCCACGCCCGGCGTTTCGCTCTTCCTCCACGGTGCCGGTTTTCGTACCGACTCCCATACCGGGCTTTGCAAGGTCAGCGCCAGTTGCCGCGCCAGTTCCAGCATGCCGATGTAGCCCTCGTAGCCGAATTCACGTTCCTGGTTGATGTCGAGGAAGGGGATGCGCGCTTTCAATGCCGTGTACATGTTGCGGCCGCCGGCGATGAGGATGTCGGCCTGGTATTCCTTGACCACGCCGATCAGGGCTTTGGGGCTGCCGTCGGTGATCATCCTGGTTTTCTCGCCCATGATTTCGCGGATGCGCGCCTTGTCTTCCTCGGTCGATTTGTTGGTGCCGGTGGCGACCACGTCCATGCCGAGATCCTGCAATGCAGAGACGATGGACCAGGATTTGACGCCGCCGGTGTAGAGCAGCACCCGGCGGCCAGCGAGGCGCCGGCGCCAGGGTTCCAGGGCGGCGTCGATTTTCGCTTCCTCGCGCGCAATCAGGGCTTCCGTGCGCTCGGTCAGCGACGGATCGTCGATGACACGGGCGAAGTCGCGGAAAGCGTTCGAGGTGTCGGTGACGCCGTAGAAGCTGCCTTCGAAGAAGGGCACCTTGAATTGCGTTTCCAGCTTGCGCGCGACGTTGAGCAGCGCTTTGGCGCACACCACCATGCTGACTTCGGCGCGGTGCATGGTCTGCACTTCATGAAAGCGGGCATCGCCCGAGAGCGAGCCGAGGATGCGCAGCCCCAATTCGTCGAACAGCGGCAGCACATGCCAGAACTCACCGGCGATGTTGTATTCACCGATCAGGTTGACGTCGTGGACCTGGATGCCGGGGCGCTGCGACTCGGGCGGCACCGGGTCGGGGTCGCGGGTGCCGATCACGTACTTGAACATGGCTTCCCCGGCGATGCGGTTGCCCAGGTTCTTGGTGCCATAGAAGCCGGCGCAGTCCACCGGAACCACCGGCGTGCCCCAGCGTTCGGCGGCGGATTTGCACACCGCTGCCACGTCGTCGCCGGTCAGCGCCGGCACGCAGGTGTTGTAGACGAACACGGCGGCGGGCGCGTGGCTGTCGATGGCCTGTTTGATGGCGTGGAACAGGCGCTTCTCGCCGCGCCCCATGATCACGTCCTGCTCGGTCAGATCGGTGGTCATGCCGATCTTGTACAGCTTCGGCCCGCTGGAGCGGGTGCCCCGGTTGTCCCAGGAGGAGCCGGCGCAGGCGATGGGGCCGTGCACGATGTGGGCGACATCGGCGATCGGCAGCAGGGCGATCTGAGCACCATCAAAGGCGCAGCCACCCGCCGTGGCGCCGGGCTTGGGCCGGGCGCAGCCGGATTTCGACTTGGCGTTGTGGGCGCAGGCCGGTTCGTTGAGCAGTTCGGCAATTTGCGTGGGCTTCATGGCGCGGATTCCTGGCTGGGTTGATGAACCCATCGCAAGTGTTGTGCCAGCGGCAAGGTGTTGTTTTTATTCGTGTGCGTGGCGGGCTTGTAGCAAAGGCGACAGGCGGGATGTCGCATGTAGCGCCGGCATCCCTGCCGGCGTCTTTGGGCTTGTCCATAGTGGGGTAGGGCGGAAAAGCCGGCGGGGCCGGCGCCTTCCGCCAGCTCCCGAGGTCCAGGCGGTAGGCGCGATAAAGCCGCTTTTCCGCCCTACCGCTACACCGAATACGGCTCGCGCAGCCAGCCACTCAGCAATTGTGTTTCGAGATCGCCCAGGTAGCCGAAGCCGGATTCGATGTCCTGGATGGCGGCGAAGGCGATGTCGCGCGGGGTGATGCCGCCGGAGACCAGGTGGAAATACCAGGCGCCGGGATAGCCGGCGGCGCGGTCGAATGCCTTCAGTTGCTTGGCGGCGTCGAGCCCGCGCAAGGCGTTGTCCCAGTGGAAGGGCTTGAGCGCGCGCGCATGCCGGGAGATCGGCGTGGCGGAGAGCACCACATTGTTGTAACGGTCGTGCTGCTCACGCAGGGCGACGATCCAGTGTTCACTGAAATGCTTGCCCTGGCCGGAGCGGCTGCCGGCCCATTCCTGAACGAAGCGAATGAAACCATGTGTGCCACCGACCGGACCGCGCAGGTGGGAGGCCACCTGGCGGAGATCGGTCAGGCGGCGGAAGCGGTAACAGGGCGCGCCCACGGCTTGCGCCGGCACGCCGGCGGGTTTGCTGGGCTCGGTCAGTTCCTGGACGTCGAGCGGCGGTGCGGCGGCATCCCACAGGCAGCGGTCGAGCACTTCCTGCATTTCTTCCACTTCCAGTTGCAGAAAATCCGTCGGATTGGGGCCGTAGGGGGCGACGAAATAGTGGGTGCGGCCGCTATGGCGGGTGGCGAGAAGTTCGCTGTCGGCGTGGCGATCCATGAATTCAGCGAAGTCGTCGCCGCAATCGGCCAGTTCCTGGGTAACCCAGTCTTCCAGCTTGTCGGCCACCCGCTCGCCATCGGCGCGCAGAAGGCCGCCGCTGCGATACCAGCCGCCGCGCGTCAGTGCGAAGCGGCAGGGGTAATCCGGGATCAGGCGGGCGGTGACGGCCAGCAGGCTGGCGTGGTGCGGGCGCGGCGTGCTGGCCTCGATCTCGGCAATCAGCCGTTGCACGGTGGATTCGTCGGGGGCACAGCTATTCATGGCGATTCCTTTGTAGGTGCGAATTTATTCGCACAGGTGGTGTGCGTATAAATTCGCACCTCCATGTAGTCATGCCTCATCCACCCAGGCCAGCACCACGCCGATGGCGACTTCCGGGTCGTTGGTCAGGGTCAGACAATGCTCCTGTCCATTAACCAGGTAGAGGTTGAAGCCGGGGCGCTCCAGCACCGCCGGCAGGCGGGCGGGTACGTCGTTGTCGCTGCACAGAGTCAGGTGCAGGCCGGGCCAGTCGGCGCGCAATTGCGCCATTCCGGCGTCGTCGAGCGCCGGCAGGACGGTGGCGGCATCGGCGATGGCGGCGAGGACGTCGGCGGGTATCACGCTTCCAACTCCTCTTCATCTTGCGTAAAGCGGGCCAGGCTCTTGGCTTCCACCCCCATGATCCGCGCCAGCCAGGGCGGCGGCGCTTCCAGCGTGCCTTGCAGGCGGGCCAGCGCCTCGCGTGCCGGGGCGGGGGTCGGGAACTTGATCGGATGCACGTTGGCGCGCACCACTTTGGCCGCCGCCGGGCCGCCGATGGATTGCACGTAGACGATCTGGCAGTCGTCGATCAGTTCCGAGCGGGCGACGTTCTTGTCTTCGGCATCGTCGGCGACCAGGGTGAGGCGCACGGCGATCAGTTTGATGCTGTCTTTGCCGACCTGATAGACCAGGAAACGCGGGGCCGAGCCGAAATGGCCGTCGAGGTTGTCGGCCGTGTTGGAGGCGACGGCCACGCGCAGGCTGCCGGGCATTTCGCCTTCGCTGTAGGGCTCGGGTTTCGGCACGGAGCTGTCGTCGCCGCCGTCGTCGCCACACTCGCCCCAGAGATAGCGCACAGCGAGCTTGATGCTGGCGGTATCCATATCCGGCTCGACGGTTTCTTCGCCGCCGAGAATGAGCTTGAGATCGGCCACGGTCAGCGTGGCGAGCTTGTCTTCGGTCAACGGCAGGCCCAGTTTCTCGGCCAGCTTGACGGTGAACGCCGCCAGATTCACCTCGGCCAGCGCCTTGGCGGCGAGGGTGATGCGGAATGCGGCGGCTTTGGTGATGGTGGTCATGTTGGGCCCTTTCGGTTTGATGCGTAGGGTGGATAAGCGCAGCGCATCCACCTTTGGCGGCGGTGGTGGATGCGCTGCGCTTATCCACCCTACCTCTGTGAGATTGGCGGATTACGCAGCCAGCGCCACGATGCAGTTGTCGATCGGGCAGAGCGACACGCACTTGGGCAAGGCGTAGTCACCGTCGCATTCCGTGCAGGTGTCCGGGTTGATGATGTAGACGCCTTTTTTCCGCCGGATCGAGGCGGTGGGGCAGTCCGGTTCGCAATCCGCGCAGGCGGTGCAGAGTTCGGCAATGATTTGAAGTGCCATGATGGTTTCCTTTCGCTTACTGGTCCGTCATTCCCGCGCAGGCGGGAATCCAGTTCCTAGTGCTCACTGCTTCAACAACAATCAGTTGAACAACCTGGATTCCCGCATTCGCGGGAATGACGGTAAGTGGGTTCATTCCGCCGCATCCAGGCGCTTGGCGCGCACGGAGTAGGGCAGTCGTTCGGGGGCCGGCTGGGGCTCGATGAAGTAGGCGCCGCCGTTGTTCAGCTTGATCTCGCCACCCCACTTTTCCGGGGTGTCGAACTGCATCGAGACGATGCTGTCTTCGAGATCGCGCTTGGGCAGGTAGAACACGTAATCGCCCTTGTCGCTGCGCCGAATCATGATGTTGGCCATGGTGGTGCTCCTGTTCGAGTCACCGTAGGAGCGAGCTTGCTCGCGATCATTACCGCCGGATCGCGGCCAAGGCCGCTCCTACGAGTGGGGGCTTAGCGCACCAGGTCGTAGTTGTAGTCCGTCGTCCCCATGCCTCGGGTCTCTTCGTCCAGACGTTCCAGCACCGCGTTCACCAGGGTGGTGAGCATGGTCATGGCGCCCTCGTAACCGAGGGTGGTCATGCGGTGCAGGTGGTGGCGGTCGAAGATCGGGAAGCCCAAGCGGATCAGCGGGACTTCAAACTCCTTGCCCTTGTGCAGGGTGTCGCGCTGGATGAACTTGCCGTAGCTGTTGCCGATCAGGAAGTCCGGTTTCTCGGTGAAGCACAGGCTGCGCATGTGCCACAGATCGGAACCGGGGTAGGTCTTGCAGTTGACGCCGTAGGGCG
>JAUYFG010000279.1 GCA_030690985.1 Pseudomonadota bacterium | reverse complement strand
TCTCGCCGGCGTCTTTTAAAAACGCCGGCGAGACGCCGGCGCTACACTCGCCCCTCCAACCACAGGAAATTGCAATGAAAAACGTGAAAGTCCTCGGCACCGGCTGCGCCAACTGCGAAACCACCGCCAAACTCATCGCCGACATCGCCGACGCCAAAGGCATCACGATTGAGCTGGAAAAAGTGACCGACATGGCCGCCATCCTCGGCTACGGCGTCATGACCACCCCCGGCGTAGTGGTCGACGGCAAGGTCGTCCACGCCGGCGGCGTGCCCGACCCCGACAAGGTCGCCGGCTGGCTGGCCCCGGCGGCGGGCGGCGGCGGTTGTTGCGGTGGCTGCTGCTGAGTCGCCGCGTCTATGTAGCGGTGCGCGCGGCGCACCCTACAGGGCGCCCCTCTCCCAAGTGGATGGGCGCCATGAACCCTGATTGTCCATTAGCCGAGGTAGCCAGGTAGCGCCGGCGAGACGCCGGCACTACCTGTGGGCCCACCTCTCTGCCTCGGGAACCAGCACGCGTAGGGCGGAAAAGCGGCTTTATCGCGCCTTCCGCCGAATGTTTGGCATTCGGCGGATAACGCCGGCAAGAAGACGCCGGCTCATCCGCCCTACGCGTGCTACGCGTGCTGGTTTTGCCCGGCGAACTGCGGGAAGAAGTAATCGAGCGCCGGCTTTCCGGAACGGAATTGGCCGCGCTCGTCTTCCGGGCGTAGCGCGCGAATTTCAGGCATCGCCCAGCAACTCGCGTAAGGCGGGGGTGGGTTCCGAAGTGTCGGCAAGCGCGTCGGTCACGCTTTGCCAGCTTGCCGGCGTGACGGTCAGCACCGGTGGGGTGATGAACTCACCGGGCACGGCATTGAGCGCCAGCAGGTAATGGCGCAACGCGGTTTCAATAACGAAACCCTTCTTCAATCCGCGTTTCTGCACGGTGGCCGCTACGTCAGCCAAGCCAGATAAGCCAGCCGGCAGGGTGCCGGCACCACCAAAGCGCCCCCCCCTCACAAACTGGCCTTTACTGTAGCGCCGGCGTCTCGCCGGCATCTTTTAAAAACACCGGCGAGACTCCGGCGCTACAAATGCACAACCCCGCTTTCGCGGGGTTTTGGCCACCAATGAAATAGCCGGCTGCCATGCCCGCATTTTCACGCCGCAGCCATCTCCGGCGCCCGTTCGACGCGCGGGGCGGGGCGTTGTTCGGCGATCCACAGGTCGTAATCCATTTGCAGGCCCAGCCATATTTCCGCGCGGCCGCCGCGTTCCGGGCCGAGCCAGGATTCGATGCGGCGGGCCATTTCCGGCGAGATGCCGGCGTGGCCGTTGAGGATGCGGGACAGGGCAGTACGGGTGATGCCTAGCTGCCTTGCGGCATCGGTCACGGTCAAACCCAACGCCGGAAGGATGTCTTCGCGCAGGGTCTCGCCGGGATGGGGTGGGTTGTGCATGCGGCTCATCATCGTCTCCTAGTGGTAATCCTGATAATCGACCAGGATGGCGTCCTCGTCCTCGAACGCGAAAGTCAGCCGCCAGTTGCCATTGACCATGATCGACCACTGTCCTTTCATATCCCCCGTCAGGGGATGTAGCCGCCAACCGGGGATATTCATGTCATCCGGTCGTTTCGCCCGGTCCAGGTGCTTCAACTGGCGCGCGAGGCGGGAAGCGTGGCCGGGCTGGATTCCAGCCTTGCTCCCGGTTTCGAAAAATACCTTCATGCCACGGTGTCTGAAGCTTTTGATCATGTGTGTAGTGTAGCTTAACAGCGACTGCTGAATCTAACCGGCTGGAAGCCACCGCTCCAAAGCAAAAACCCCGCCGAAGCGGGGTTTTTGCAGTGCGACAACCGGGAAACAAATCCCGGTCTGGAGCAGGTAAGCCGGACCTTAGAAGTCCATGCCGCCCATGCCCCCCATGCCGCCGCCCATGCCCATGTCAGGGGCGCCGCCGCCTTTCCTGTCTTCCGGCAGATCGGCCACCATGCAATCGGTGGTCAGCATCAGGGAAGCCACGGAAGCGGCGTTTTGCAGCGCGATGCGGGTCACTTTGGTGGGGTCCAGGACGCCCATTTCCATCATGTCGCCGTACTCGCCGGTCTGGGCGTTGTAGCCGTAGTTGCCCTTGCCTTCGAGCACCTTGTTGACCACCACGGAGGCTTCTTCGCCGCAGTTGTTGACAATCTGGCGCAGGGGTTCTTCGATGGCGCGCAGGACGATCTTGATGCCGGCGTCCTGGTCGTGGTTGTCACCCTTCAGCTCGGTGATGACGGAACGGGCACGCAGCAGCGCGACGCCACCGCCCGCCACGATGCCTTCTTCAACGGCGGCGCGGGTGGCGTGCAGGGCGTCTTCCACGCGAGCCTTCTTCTCTTTCATTTCGACTTCGGTCGCGGCGCCGACCTTGAACACGGCAACACCGCCGGCCAGCTTGGCCTTGCGCTCTTGCAGCTTTTCCTTGTCGTAGTCGGAAGTGACTTCGTCGATCTGCTTGTTGATCTGGGTGATGCGGTTCTTGATGTCGTCGGGGGAGCCGGCGCCGTCGATGACCGTGGTGTTTTCCTTGCCGACTTCGATGCGCTTGGCGTGGCCCAGGTCTTGCAGGGTGGCTTTTTCCAGGGACAGGCCGACTTCCTCGGCAATCACGGTGCCGCCGGTGAGGATGGCCATGTCTTCCAGCATCGCCTTGCGCCGGTCGCCGAAGCCCGGAGCCTTGACAGCACAGGTCTTGAGGATGCCACGGATGTTGTTCACCACCAGGGTGGCCAGGGCTTCGCCGTCGACGTCCTCGGCGATGATCAGCAGCGGCTTGCCGGCCTTGGCAACCTGCTCCAGCACCGGCAGCAGGTCACGGATGTTGGAGACCTTCTTGTCGTAGAGCAGGACAAAGGGGTCTTCCAGCACGGCCATCTGCTTCTCGGCGGTGTTGATGAAGTAGGGCGACAGGTAGCCGCGGTCGAACTGCATGCCTTCGACCACTTCCAGCTCGCTTTCCAGGCTGGTGCCGTCTTCCACGGTGATGACGCCTTCCTTGCCGACCTTGTCCATCGCATTGGCGATGATGTCGCCGATGGTGGAGTCGGAGTTGGCGGAGATGGAGCCGACCTGGGCAATTTCCTTGTTGGTCGTGCAGGGCTTGGAAATATTCTTCAGCTCAGCGGTGATGGCGATCACGGCCTTGTCGATGCCGCGCTTCAGATCCATCGGGTTCATGCCGGCGGCGACGAACTTCATGCCTTCGTTGACGATGGACTGAGCCAGAACGGTGGCGGTGGTGGTGCCGTCACCGGCGATGTCGGAGGTCTTGGAGGCGACTTCCTTGACCATCTGCGCGCCCATGTTCTCCAGCTTGTCTTTCAGCTCGATTTCCTTGGCCACGGACACACCGTCCTTGGTCACGGTGGGGGCGCCGAAGGAACGGTCGAGCACCACATTGCGGCCCTTGGGGCCGAGGGTCACCTTGACCGCATTGGCCAGGATGTTGACGCCAGTGACCATGCGGGCACGGGCGGAATCACCAAAACGTACGTCTTTAGCTGCCATTGTTTGAATCTCCTGAATCGTTTGACTGTCATTCCGGCGCAGGCCGGAATCCAGAAAAGTTGGGGTTGGAACTGGATCCCGGCGTTCGCCGGGATGACGTGGCTGTTTCCGCGCTAAAGCGCGGACATCCGCGTCAGTTCTCGACCACGCCCATGATGTCTTCCTCGCGCATCACGAGGAGTTCTTCGCCATCGACCTTCACGGTCTGGCCGGAATACTTGCCGAACAGGACACGATCGCCGACCTTGACGTCCAAAGCGATGTGCTTGCCCTGATCGTCCTTCTTGCCGGTGCCGACGGCGATGATTTCGCCTTGATCGGGCTTCTCGGTGGCGTTGTCGGGGATGACGATGCCAGAGGCGGTTTTGCGCTCTTCTTCCATGCGCTTGACAACGACACGATCGTGCAACGGACGAATCTTCATTACTTTGCTCCTAACGGGAATCCGTGTTTAACAGGGGTGCGGTGGGAGTGGTGCCACAACCTGGCGTGATTAGCACTCACCTCCAACGAGTGCTAATGGTAAGGACGTGGCAAGGCTATTTCAAGAGTGTCGGTAGATAAATAACCCGTGGGGTGGTTCATCTACCTGGCGTCAGCCATCGACGTCTGGGGTCAAAGCGTGGTGCGCCGGTCCATCGGCAAGCACATGCGTACCGAACTGGTACCAGCGGCGCTGAACATGGGATATCGCAGCGCCAGCCCGTAGCGATCATCCACCACGGCGGCCGGGGTAGCCTGTCCGGACACCCCTATGGCTTTCGGTAAACGTCGCCGGAAGAGAGGACTCAGCCCATCCATGGGCGGCGTGGCGGATACCTGCGACGACACCATGGTGGATAGATTGTTCGCCAGGCTGGAGCGTGAATTTCTTAACCGGCACTACTTCAACATCAAGAAACACCAAGGATTTGACCGCAGTGTCACGTCTTCGGGAAATCCAGCACCACGAGATTACTTTTTTATCCGGTTGTCACAGGCAGCGACTACCGGTAGCCCAGTAGGATGTGGTGAGCGCAGCGAACCGCATCAACTAGCGCAACCGTGCTCGATGCGGTTCGCTACGCTCACCACATCCTACGGCCCTGCTCTGCAACGCCGGCGACATCACCTCACCTGCCTATGCCGCAAAATCACGAGCCACTACATCTAGTGGTTGTCTGTGACAACCGGATAAGCACGGCTCAAACATCCAGGTTCCTTACCCCTAGCGCATTGGTCTCGATGAACTTCCGTCTTGGTTCCACTTCCTCGCCCATCAGGGTGGTGAAGATGCCGTCGGCGGCGATGGCGTCTTCGATCTGGACCCGCAGGAGGCGACGGACTTTCGGGTCCATCGTGGTTTCCCAGAGTTGTTCCGGGTTCATTTCGCCCAGGCCTTTGTAGCGTTGCACACCGAGGTTCCGCTTGACCTCGCCCAGCAGCCAGTCGAGGGCATGCTTGAAGTCGTAGGCCGGGGCGCGTGATTCGCCGCGGCGGACTTCGGCGCCGGTTTGCAGGAGGCCGACCAGTATTTCCGCAGTGCGACGGAGTTGGTCGTAGTCGCCGCCTTCGATGAAGTTGTAGTCGAGGTAGCTGGTGTGGCCGATGCCGTAGCGGCTGCGGGTGATTTCCAGGCGCCAGCCCAGGTCATCTTCGTATTGCAGTGGCTTGATCTTCACCGCGCCGAGTTTGCTCAGTTCGACCGTCAGCAGTTGTGCCGCAGTCTGGGCTTCGCCTTCGCTGTTGAGGCTGATGGTGGGGATCTTGAGCAGGGTGTAGAGCACGTCCGGGTCCATGCGCCGGGCGAGGCGTTCGATCATGGCTTCAGCGAGCAGGAATTCGCGGGCGATGCGTTCGAAGCTTTCTTTGGACAGTGGTTCGGCACCGGCAGATGGGATCAGTTCGGCGCCGTTGAGGGCTTCGCGCAACAGGTATTGCTTGAACTCGTAATCGTCTTTCAGGTAGGTCTCGCGCTTACCCTGCTTGACCTTGTACAGCGGCGGCTGGGCGATGTAGATGTGGCCACGCTCGACCAGCTCCGGCATCTGCCGATAGAAGAAGGTGAGCAGCAGGGTGCGGATATGCGAGCCGTCCACGTCCGCGTCGGTCATGATGATGATGCGGTGGTATCTGAGATTGGCCGGGTTGTAGTCGTCCTTGCCGAGGCCGGTGCCGATGCCGGTGCCGAGCGCGGTGATCAGGGTGACAACTTCCTGTGAGGACAGCATCTTGTCGAAGCGGGCTTTCTCGACGTTGAGTATCTTGCCCTTGAGCGGCAGGATGGCCTGGAACTTGCGGTCGCGGCCCTGCTTGGCGGAACCGCCGGCGGAATCACCCTCGACCAGGTAAAGCTCGCACAAGGCGGGGTCCTTTTCCTGGCAGTCGGCCAGCTTGCCGGGCAGGCCGGCGGAATCGAGCACACCCTTGCGCCGGGTCATGTCGCGCGCCTTGCGCGCCGCTTCGCGGGCGCGGGCGGCTTCGACGATCTTGGCGCAGATCATCTTGGCGTCGGCGGGCCGCTCCAGCAGGTATTCGGAAAGTTTCTGCGAAACGGTTTCCTCCACCGCCGGGCGGGCCTCGCTGGACACCAGCTTCATCTTGGTCTGGGAGCCGAACTTGGGATCCGGCATCTTCACCGAGAGCACGCAGGCGAGGCCTTCGCGCATGTCTTCACTGGTGATTTCGACCTTGGCCTTCTTGGCTATCTCGTGTTCTTCGATGTACTTGTTGATCACCCGAGTCATGGCGGCGCGCAGGCCGGTGAGGTGGGTGCCGCCGTCGGACTGCGGGATGTTGTTGGTGAAGCAGAGCACCTGTTCCTGGTAGCCGCTGTTCCACTGCATCGCCACTTCGCTGCTGATGCTGACGCCGCTGTCGCCCACCTTGGATTCGCCGGTGGCGTAGAACACGTTGGGGTGCAGCACGGTCTTGGCGCGGTTGATGTATTCGACGAAACCTTTCACACCGCCGGAGAAGGCGAAGTTCTCCTGGCGGCCGTCGCGTTCGTCGAGCAACTCGATCTTGACGCCATTGTTCAGAAAGGAAAGTTCGCGGATGCGTTTGGATAGCACGTCGTAGTGAAAATCCACGACATTGCCGAAGATTTCCTCGTCGGGCGAGAAATGCAGTTCAGTGCCGCGCCGCACGCTGTCACCCAACACTTTCAGGGGCGACACTTCGATACCGTTGTGAACTTCGATCAGGCGATTCACCGGCACACCGCGCTGGAATTCCATGAAGTGCTTCTTGCCATCGCGGTAAATGGTAAGGCGCAGCCATTTCGACAGGGCGTTGACGCAGGACACGCCGACACCATGCAGGCCGCCAGACACCTTGTAACTGTTCTGGTTGAACTTGCCGCCGGCATGCAGCACCACCATGACGATCTCGGCGGCGGAGCGCTTTGGTTCGTGCTTGTCGTCCAGCTTCACGCCGACCGGAATACCGCGGCCGTTGTCGGACACGGAAATGGAGTTGTCCGGATGGATGACAACCTTGATGTCGTCACAGTAGCCAGCCAGGGCTTCATCGATGGCGTTGTCCAGCACCTCGAATACCATGTGATGCAGCCCGGAGCCATCCGAGGTATCGCCGATATACATGCCCGGCCGCTTGCGTACCGCCTCCAGGCCTTCCAGTTGCTGAATGCTGTCCTCGTCGTAACCGCCGTTGCCGATTGGATGTTCCACGTGAAACCTTTTATCTGAGATAGGGGTGAAGCTGAACGAGAGGTGATTGCTTACCTCTCGTTCCTGACTGCCTTAAATACGCATCGGCATGACCACGTAGCGAAAGTTCTCGTCTCCCGGAATCGTGATCAACATGGAACTGGTGGGGTCGCCGAAGGAACACTGCACGGTGTCGCTGGCAAGGTTGTTGAAAGCGTCCTGCAGGTACTGGACGTTGAAGCCGATGTCGAGCGGTTCGCCGTCATAATCGATATCGAGTTCTTCCTGGGCTTCTTCCTGCTCGTTGTTGCTGCAGGCAATGCGCAGGCTACCTGCGGTAAGCGCCAAGCGGGCGCCGCGATACTTCTCGTTGGTTAGAATCGCCGCGCGCATGAGGGACTGCAACAGGCGTTGCCGGGCGATGACGAAAACCTTGTCATGGCCGACCGGAATCACGCGCTGCCAGTCGGGGAACTTGCCATCCACAACTTTGCTGCGTAGTTCGAAATTGGGGCGCCGGAATACCACCTGGCTCTGGTTGATTTGAATTTCTACCGGATGGTCGTCGTCGCCAAGGAGCTTGCCGAGTTCCAGTACGGTTTTGCGCGGCAGGATGACATCGATGCCCTCTGCGGCGGCCACTTCCAGATCGGTGGCATCGACCGCCAGACGGTGGCCATCGGTGGAGGCGACGGTCAGGCGTGTTCCCTGCACCGAGAGCAGCATGCCGTTGAGGTAATAACGGATGTCCTGCACCGCCATCGCGTACTGCACGCTGGCCAGCAGTCGCTTGACCAGGCCTTGCGGCAGGCTGAAGGAGAGGCCTTCACCATCTGGTATCTGCAACTTGGGAAAGTCGCGTGCCGGCAAGGTTTGCAGGTTGAAGCGGCTACGCCCGGACTGAATCTTGATTTGCTGCTCACCCGAGAGTTCCAGGGATATCGGTTCGGCATCCGGCAGCGAGCGGCAGATATCGAGCAGCTTGCGCGCGGAAACGGTGAACGAGGCATCCGCCGCGCCCGGTTCTTCAGCCGTAGTGCTGATCTGGATTTCCAGGTCGGTGGCAACGAAGGTAGCACGACCACCCATCACTTCCACCAGTACGTTGGAAAGAATGGGGAGTGTGTGCTTGCGTTCCACCACGCCTGCTACGGCTTGCAGGGGCTTGAGCAAGGCGTCCTTGGGTGTCTTCAGTACAAGCATTTAATTCTTCCTGATAGTGATGATAGGTGAGGGGTAAAGCTCTGGATAAGCCGGGAAAGTTTATCAAAATCATCGGCTTAAACTGTTGAAAAATCCGTGCACAAGCCTGTTGATGATGCCGGTACGGATTGTGGATAAGTTTTTCGCATAGTGGCGTTGCCCGGTATATGCACAATCCATACACGAAGTATCCCGCCTTTATGCACAGGGTTGTTGCGCTGTGTCATCCGGTCAGAACCTGGATGAGCAGGTTGTAATCGCGGCGCAGGTTCTGGTCCGCCGCCTTGAGTTCTTCTATCTTGCCGCAGGCGTGCAGCACGGTTGTATGGTCGCGGCCCCCGAAAGCCTGGCCAATTTCCGGGTAGGACAGATCAGTCAGCTCGCGCGCGACGTACATGGCCATCTGCCGGGGGCGCGCCAGGTTGCGTGTGCGTTTTTTCGAGTACATGTCCGCGACCTTGATCTTGAAATAATCGGCCACGGTTTTCTGGATGTTTTCGATGGAAATCTGCCGGTTCTGCACGGCCAGCAGATCTTTCAGCGCTTCTTTGGCCAGTTCCACGGAAATCGGCAGCTTGTTGAAACGGGCGAAAGCGATCACCCGCTTCAGGGCGCCTTCCAACTCGCGCACGTTGGAGCGCACTTGCTTGGCGATAAAAAAGGCGGTGCCCTCATCCAGGTTGGCCTTTTCCAGGCGAGCCTTGTCGAGCAGGATGGCTACGCGCATTTCCAGTTCCGGCGGTTCCAGCATGACAGTGAGGCCCCAGCTGAAACGGGATTTCAGACGCTCCTCTATGCCTGCCATGTCCTTCGGAAAGGTGTCGCTGGTGATGATGACCTGCTTGTGGTCCTCGATCAGGGTGTTGAAGGTGTAGAAGAACTGTTCCTGGGTGCCTTCCTTGCCGGCGAAGAACTGGATATCGTCGATCATCAAGAGGTCGAGCGAGTCATAGCGCCGTTTGAAATCGTCGTAGGAGTTGGAGCGCACGGCACGCACCATGTCGGACACATAGCGGTCGGCATGGATGTATTTCAGCCTGGCCTTGGTGTTGATCTGCAACATGCGATTGCCGATGGCATGCATCAAATGGGTTTTGCCCAGGCCGACGCCACCGTAGACGAACAGGGGGTTGTAGCCGGAGCCCGGGTTGTCGGCTACTTGTAACGCGGCGGCGCGGGCCAGGTCGTTGGCCTTGCCGGGGACGAAGGTATCAAAGCTGAACAACGGGTTGATTCGGCTTTCATCGGGGACAGTGGCCTTTTCTGGTTTTGCCGGTGTTTTTCTCTCCGCCCCCGTTTTTATGGGCCTGGTGGTTTCCTGAATGGCTTGCACGACTTGTGTCGGCACGGCTTCAGGAGGTTCTTTAGTGACCACCGATTCTGTGTGGCGAACGACGCGGCCACCGGCGACCTTCAGAACGACCTTGGTGGTGTCAGGAAAGTAAACGCGCGCCAGTTGCTCGATTTCCGGGACGAATTTGTCGCGTACCCATTGCGCTACGAAACCATTGGGCGCAACGACTGTGACCAGGCCCGTCGCTGTTTCCGCCGAGAGTGGCCTGATCCAGGTGTTGAGCTGCTGGGTATTCAGAGTCCGCTCAAAATGGGCGACGCAATGACTCCAGAATTCGTCCATTAGGCTGGCTTAGATAGGCGGTGAAAGGCAAGCCGTGGATTCTAGCATCCCCTTCCGAGTCCCCGGAAAAGTTTGACAAATTAGGGGCTTACACGTCTAATACGGCGTTTTTTCGCGACCGAGGTTTTCCCATGAAACGCACCTATCAACCTTCCGTTGTCCGCCGCAAGCGCACCCACGGTTTCCGCGCGCGCATGAAGACTGTGGGCGGGCGTGCCGTCATCAATGCTCGCCGTGCCAAGGGTCGCAAGCGTCTGGCCGTTTGACTCCAGCTACGGAGCATCCGGCTCAGCCTGATGTGCTGATGCTGGAGCCGGCGAAACCAGCTCAAGCCCATGGCTTCGGGTGGTTAAAAAAAATGCGCGAAACGGATGAGTTTTCATCCGTTTTTCGTTTTCGCTGCGCTTATCGCGGCGCGTCTCTCGATGTGCTGGCCGGTCCGAACGAACTGGACATACCCCGCCTCGGAATGATCGTGCCCAAGAAAGTGATTCGTACCGCTGTCGGCCGCAATCGCGTCAAACGCCTGCTGCGGGAATGGTTTCGCCTGAATCAGGCGGACATTGCCGGGCTGGATGTCATTGCCCGGTTGAAAACACGCGGCACTGAGTCGATGCTCGAATCGGATTTTCTGGCCGGCCTTGGCTCCTGCAAGACCTGCGTGTTGAAACGCACCTCACCCCTTACCTGAACTCGCTCCCATGGACACCCAGCGTCTTATCGCCTTCGTTGTATTTTCTTTCTCCCTTCTGATGCTCTGGAATGCATGGCAGGAGCACACGCATCCGACACCAGCGGTCGTGGTCGGCGTACCCGCTGCGAAAGGACCGGAGGCTTCGACCAATGCCCTGCCACCGGCCCCTGGCCAGGCCCTCAAAGGGGTGCCCCAGCCGGTTGCATCGGCTCAGGTTGCCAAGGGTGCGCGCGCCAAGGTGGTGACTGACGTATTGACCGCTGAAATCGACGCCAATGGCGGTGATATCCGCGAATTGGTGTTCAGCAAATACCGCGAAAATGAGGACGAAAACGCGCCATTCCGCCTATTCGAAGAAAAATCCGGACGCAATTTCTTCGCTCAGAGCGGCTTGATCGGCCAGGGCCTGCCCAATCACAAGACAGCGTTTGTACTTGAGCCGGGCGACTACCGGCTGAAAGAGGGGCAGAACGAGCTCAAGGTCAGCATGAAGGCGACCACAGCGGAAGCCGAGGTGGTCAAGACTTACACCTTCACGCGCGGCAGCTATGTGGTGGAGGTGGATACCCGGATCAAGAACCTGGGCCAGACTGCGCTTGATGCCTATCCCTACTATCAGTACCTGCGCCATGGTCAGGCGCCGGAAGGTGAGTCGATGATGATTCAGACCTTTACTGGTCCGGCGATCTATACGGAAGCCGGTAAATTCCAGAAGGTGGCGTTCGACGACATCGCCAAGGGAAAACAAGAACACGCCAAGGAAGCCAAGGACGGCTGGATCGGCATGGTGCAGCATCATTTCTTTTCTTCCTGGCTGACCCGCGATCCTGCCGATGCCTCCTCGCGTGAGTTCTACACGCGCAGCCTGGGTAATGACGAGTACTCGGCCGGGATGATCATGCCGGCGGTCAAACTGGCGCCGGGCGAGGAAAAAACCACGATCATGAGTCTCTACGCGGGTCCGCAGGAGCTGGAGAAGATCAAACACCTGGGGGCGGGGCTCGATCTGGTGGTGGATTACGGCTGGCTCACCGTGCTCGCCTATCCCATCTTCGTGATGCTGAACTGGCTGCATAAACTGGTGCAGAACTGGGGCACGGCCATCATCCTGCTCACCGTGCTGATCAAGCTGGCGTTCTATCCGCTTTCCGCCGCCAGCTACAAATCCATGGCCAAGATGAAGAAGCTGGCGCCGCGCCTGGAAAGCCTCAAGCAGCGTTATGGCGACGACCGCCAGAAAATGCATGAGGCGATGATGAAAATCTACTCGGAAGAGAAGATCAACCCGCTTGGCGGCTGCCTGCCCATCCTGGTTCAGATCCCGGTGTTCATCGCCCTCTATTGGGTGCTGCTCGGTGCTGTGGAATTGCGTCAGGCACCATTCGCCCTCTGGCTCACCGATCTTTCCAAGCCCGATCCGTTTTATGTACTGCCGGTGGTCATGGCCATCACCTCGTTCATCCAGGTGAAGCTCTCGCCGGCGCCTACCGACCCGGTTCAGGCCAAAGTCATGATGATGATGCCGATCGCCTTCTCGGTGATGTTCCTGTTCTTCCCGGCGGGCCTGGTGCTCTATTGGCTGGTCAACAACGTGCTGTCCATCCTGCAGCAATGGCGCATCAACAGCGTGATCAATAGCGCCGCCAACGACAGCAAACGCTAAAGCGGGGCCGCATGGCCGCGCATAGCGACACCATTGCCGCCATCGCCACCGCCCCCGGTCGGGGCGGCATCGGCGTGGTGCGGCTCTCCGGTGGTGCTATCAAAAGCTTTATCCAGCCGCTTACCGGCAAATGCCTCAGCCCGCGCCGCGCCACCTTTACCTGCTTTCTCGATGCTCTGGGCGACACCCTCGATGAGGGCATTGCCCTCTATTTCCCGGCGCCCCATTCCTATACCGGCGAATCGGTTCTCGAA
The DNA here is from genome assembly GCA_030690985.1 of Pseudomonadota bacterium. Taxonomy (GTDB): domain Bacteria; phylum Pseudomonadota; class Gammaproteobacteria; order Burkholderiales; family Thiobacillaceae; genus PFJX01. The sequence goes on along the minus strand of JAUYFG010000279.1, from coordinate 1,240 downwards.
CTGCAAGGCCACGGCGGCCAGCATGTGCTGCAGGGCGTGCTGGAGCGTTGCCTGGAGTTGGGAGCGCGCCTCGCGGAGCCGGGCGAATTCAGCCGCCGCGCCTTCCTCAACGGCAAGCTCGACCTGGTGCAGGCGGAAGCCGTCGTCGACCTGATCGACGCCGGCAGCCGGGAGGCCGCGCGTTCAGCCATGCGCTCGCTGGATGGCGAGTTTTCGCGGCGGATCAACGGCGTCAAAGAGGCCTTGATCCAGTTGCGCATGCTGGTGGAAGCCACGCTCGATTTCCCGGAAGAAGACGTCGATTTTCTGCAGCGGGCGGATGCCTGGGGGAAGCTGGCCGACATCACCGGCAAGCTCGACGCCGTGCTCGCGCAGGCGCGCCAGGGCGCCCTGCTGCGCGAAGGCCTGAACGTGGTGCTGATCGGCCAACCCAACGTCGGCAAATCCAGCCTGCTCAACCGTCTGGCTGGTTACGACGCCGCCATCGTCACCGAGATTGCCGGCACCACCCGCGATACCGTGCGCGAGGCTATCCAGATCCAGGGCGTCCCCTTGCATATCATCGACACCGCCGGGCTGCGCGAAACCGAGGATCTGGTGGAATTGAAGGGCATCGAGCGTACCTGGGCAGCGCTGGAAAAAGCCGACGTTGCCGTGTTGTTGATTGACGCCAAGCACGGTGTCGGCGCGCAGGAAGCGGCCATGTTGGCGCGTATGGGCGAGATTCCAGTGCTCACCGTCCACAACAAGATCGACCTTGGCAGCGAGACCCCCCACGTCTCTGCCGATGGCCAGGAGCTTTGGCTCTCGGCCAAGACCGGCTTGGGCATAGATGTTCTGGAAAGCAGTTTGTTAAGCCTGGCCGGATGGCAAGCGACCGGCGAAGGTACCTTCCTTGCCCGCACTCGCCATGTCGAGGCGCTGCGCCGCGCGCGCGCATGCCTGCAAGCAGCGGCGGACACCGGAACGCAACTGGAACTATTGGCGGAGGAACTGCGCCTGGGCCAGGAAGCACTCTCGGAAATCACCGGAGAATTCAGTGCCGACGATCTGCTCGGCGTGATCTTTGGCCAGTTCTGCATCGGAAAGTAAGAACGCGGGTAACTACTCAGGTAGGGGCAACTTTGTAGAAATCCAATGAATTCAATATGTTGCATGTTGAAGCAACTTTCTGACCATGCCGATATTCAATAAGAATGCCAATTTTTCGCTCCAATCACCAGCGCAAATCACTACATGC
>JAUYFG010000274.1 GCA_030690985.1 Pseudomonadota bacterium | reverse complement strand
TGTACAAGGTGTAAGCGGATGAATGCGCGCATCACCGTAACCACCGTAGGTTGGGCAAAGCGTAGCGTGCCCAACATGCAGGTGCCGCAAATGTTGGGCACGCCTTCGGCTTTGCCCAACCTACGTCGCTGACCATGCGCACCGACATCGATCCGCGCCTGATGCAGCAACTGCTGCAAACCTTCCGCGCGCAACTGGAAGAGCGCTTGCAGGCCATCGTCGATGGTTTGCTGGCGCTGGAACAGGGGGCCACGGGAGCACCACGGACGCAAATCCTCGACGCGATCTTTCGCGCCGCCCACAACATCAAGGGTGCGGCGCGTGGCGTCGGCCTGGAGCGGACGGCGGAACTGGCGCATGCCCTGGAAGACCTGTTCTCCGCGCTCAAGCGCGAGACCGTGGCCAACCAGCCCGGTCTGGTGGAACTGTGCCTCTCCGCAGTGGACGGGATGCGCCGCCTGGCCGAGGCGGACACGACGAACAGCCCCATCAGCCAGGCCAGCGTCGAGTTGCTGCAACGTGTGCGCGCGGTCGCCGCAGGCGCCGCCCCGCCCCCCGCGAGCACGATCGCCCCGGCAGCGGCGGCGGCACGACCGCCGGCGGACACCATCCGCCTGCCGGTGGCGCGTCTGGATCGCATCGCCGACCTGGCGGAAGAATTGCAGGCCAGCAAAATCCGCGTCGACGACCATTACCAGGTGAGCCGCCAGCAACATGATCTGGCGCAACGGCTTAAACAGCTCTGGGCCCAGATCAACCAGGCCAGACAAAACACATCCGCAATCCGAAATCAAAAATCCGAAATCGGCCATCCGCAATCCGAAATCTTCCAGGACCGCCATCTACTGATCGAGGCCAGCGATCTGATCCTGGAAATCGAGCGCCTGGCGGATTCCATGCAGCGCGGCCTGCGCGCCACCGTGGCGCAGTTGCGCCCCTTGGCCACCGGCCTGCGCGAGGACGTGCGCGATCTGCGCATGGTGCCGGCGGAGAGCGTGCTCAAACCGCTCGTGCTGACCGTGCGCGATCTGGCGCGAGGCCTGGATAAACGCGCGGAGCTGGTTCTGGAAGGCGAACGCCTGGAAATGGATCGCGCCATCCTGGATGCCTTGCGCGACCCCCTCATCCACCTGCTGCGCAATGCCGTGGACCACGGCATCGAAACGCCGACGCAGCGCCGCCTCCTGGGCAAGGCGGAGACCGGCCTGATTACCCTGCGCCTGGAGCGGGAGGGGCAGTCGGTGGTGATCACGGTGTCCGACGACGGCGCCGGTGTCGATACCACCCGGGTGCGCAGCCGCATCCGCGAGCTTGGCCTGGCCAGTGAAGAGGAAGTCGCCGCCCTGTCCTCGCGCGCCCTGCTCGACTATCTGTTCCGCCCCGGCTTCAGTACCCGCAGCGTCGTCAGCGATGTCTCCGGGCGCGGGGTCGGGCTGGACGTGGTGCAGGTGAACCTGCAAGCCCTGGGCGGGCGCATCGTGGTGGAAACCGAATTGAATGGCGGCACCCGCTTCCGCCTCAGCCTGCCGCTCACCCTGGCCAGCGACCACGGCCTGCTGGTGCGCTCGGCCGGCCAGGTATTCGCCCTGCCCAGCCTGTATGTGCAACGCATTCTGGAACTGACGCCGGCGCAGATTCTGGAGGTATCGGGCAGCCAGGCGGTGACGGTGGACGACGCGCCGGTGCCGCTACGCGATCTGGCCACCCTGCTCGGGCAGCGTGGCACGCTGGACGACTATGCCGAACTCATCAGCGTGGTGGTGATCCAGCGCGGCTGGCAACGCGTGGCGCTGCGCGTCGACCACGTCCTGGGCGAGCGCGAAATGGTGGTCAAGCCACTCGCGCCGCCCCTGGTCGCGGTGCGCCATATCGCCGGCGGCACCCTCGGGCGCGACGGCGACATCCTGCTGGTGCTGGCGGTGGGCGATCTGCTCGCCGACGCGCTGGGTGCCGGCGGCCGCGTGGTATCGCATAGCCATGCAGAAGCACGCCCGGCGCCGCGCATCCTGGTCGCCGACGACTCCATCACCACCCGCACCCTGGAACAGAGCATCCTGGAAAACGCCGGCTACCGCGTGCAGGTCGCAGCCGACGGCGAACAGGCCTGGGAAGCGCTGCACAACGGCAGCTTCGACCTGCTCATCACAGATGTGGAAATGCCCGAACTGGATGGCTTCGAACTCACCCGCCGCATCCGCAGCGACGCCCACCTGGCCGATCTCCCGGTGGTCATCGTCACTTCGCTGGGCAGCGAGGAACACCGCCGCCGCGGCCTGGAAGTCCGCGCCGACGCCTATGTGGTGAAAAGCAGCTTCGAGACCCGCGAACTGCTGGAAGTGGTGAGGCAGCTTTTGTGACCCCGTTAACCGCAACCGTAGGGTGCGCCGCGCGCACCATCGCGCATGAAGCGGTGCGCGCTTTGAAACAGGGGCGTAGGTTGGGCAAAGCGAAGCGTGCCCAACATCGCGGCGGTTCGTTGGGCACGCTTCGCTTTGCCCAACCTACGGCGCTCAATAAATCCGAAATCGAATAATGATCAATATTCTGATAACCGAAGATTCCGATGTCGTCGCGGCCCTGTTGCGCGGGATATTCCAGGCCGAGCCGGATCTGCGCGTCGTCGGCCGTGCGCGTAACGGGCGTGAGGCGGTGACCCTGGCGCATGAGTTGAAGCCGAATCTGGTGACCATGGATATCCGCATGCCGGTGATGGATGGCTTCGAAGCCACGCGCATGATCATGGCGACGCAACCACTGCCCATCGTGGTGATCAGTTCCAGCGTGGACGACGAGGAATTGCGCATCACTTTCCGCGCCATCGAGGAAGGCGCGCTGGCGGTGATCGAAAAGCCGCGCGGCCTGAGCCATCCCGATTTCGAACGGATACGGCGCGAACTGGTGGAGACGTGTCGGGCGATGGCCGAGGTGAAAGTGGTGCGCCGCCGCCGCCCGCAGCCGAGCGCGGCGATCTTCCAGGCGCCGCTGCCACGCCGCAGCGGCGCCCGCCACGAGGTGGTCGGATTGGCGCTCTCCACCGGCGGGCCACAGGCATTGTCCACGCTGCTGGCCGGCATGCCGGTCGGCTACCCGCTGCCGCTCCTGGTGGTGCAGCACATTTCGCCCGGCTTCGTCGGTGGCCTGGTGAACTGGCTGCGCGGCCAGACCCTGCTGGAAGTCTGCCTGGCCACGGCGAACCAACCCTTGCAGGCGGGTACGGTGTACGTCGCGCCGGACGCCCACCATCTGGAAGTGGCGCGTCGTGATGGCCGCCTGTATACACGCTTGTCCTCGGAGCCGGCGGTCGAACGATTCCGGCCCTCGGCCACCGCCCTGTTCCATTCCCTGGCGAACTGCTGTGGCGCGAGCGCGATCGGCGGCATCTTCACCGGCATGGGCACGGACGGCAGCGTCGGCCTGCTCGCCCTGCACCGCGCCGGCGGCCATGTCTTCGCCCAGGACGAGGAAAGCGCCGTGGTCTACGGCATGCCCGGCGCCGCCCGCGCCGCCGGCTGCGTGGATCAGGTGGTCCCGTTGGCACGAATCCCCACCCATCTCATCGAACTGGCAAGGAGTTGATGATGCCGCACCCCCAAGACCCCCCTTTGTCGCGTGAAGTCCTCCTGGATGTCTTCTGCAAGGAGACGCGGGAGCGCCTGGCGCGAGCGCTCGCCAGCCTGGAGCAAGGCCCGGAACGCTGCGACTACGATCAGGTGCACCAGGAGTTCGACAGCCTGCATGGCGGCGCGCGCGCGGTGGACCTGCCCTGGCTGGAACACTACAGCCGGGTGGTGGCGGGCTACGCGCGTCTGTTGCGCCACCTGAAACGCGGCGGCCAGCACGAGGAAACCCACGCGCTGCTCACCCAGGCGGTCACCGCGCTGGTGGAGCAGTGCCGCAAGACGCCGTTGGTCGAACTACTCGCCGAAGATGGACCGGAAATGCCGATGCGCGCGATGCTGAACAGCATGCAGACCCTGATGCAGCGCGCCAGCCTGGACGAACTTTCGCCCTGCGCAAAACTGGCCGCCGAGCGTCCGCTGGTGTTGCTGGTGGTGGACGATTCCTCCACCTCGCGCTTGCTCTTCCGCATTCATATGCCGACGGACTGCGGCCACGTCGTGCACGAGGCGGAGGATGCCGAAAGCGCACTGCGGTTGGCGCTGGAAGTCCGGCCGGACGTGGTGTTCCTGGACTACAACATGCCCGACTGCAATGGCGTGGACATCGCCCGCGATCTGCGCGCGGCCGGGTTCAACCCGTGTTGCATCCTGCTCACCGCCAATGTGCAGCAGGCGATTCTCGACGAGGCGCGCGCGGCGGGCTTCGCCGGGGTGCTGGAGAAGCCGGTGAGCCGCGACAAGATCACCGCTGTGCTACGCACGGCTACGCAGGGTTGAAGCCGATGAAAATCAGCACAGTAGGTTGGGCAAAGCGTAGCGTGCCCAACAAACCACCACGATGTTGGGCACGCTGCGCTTTGCACCCGCAAGGGGCACGCCGGATTCGTAAGCCGCTAAAGCGGACAACGACTCCGCTGCCCAACCTACGAATTCCATGAAGTCCATGCCTCTGTCGGACGCGCAACGCGACGTGCTCACCGAGTTGGGCAACATCGGCATCAGCCGGGCCGCACGCCAGCTTTCCAGCCTGCTCAACGAACCGATCCATATCGCGGTGCCGCGCGTGGAGTTCTGTAGCGCGAGCGAGGCCAGCGGCAAGTGTCTCGACAGCAAGGGTGGCGAGCTGGCCTGCGTCTACCAGCGCATGTCCGGCGACTTGACCGGCCGCATCGCCCTGTTGCTGCCCTCGGGCGATAGCCACCTCCTGTTCCAGGACCTGCTCGGGCACGCCGCGCCGCTGCAGGGGCTGGATCTGCGCGCTTTCGAACACGAGGCGATGACCGAGATCGGCAACATCCTCATTTCCTCCTGCGTCAGCGCCATGGCCGACATGCTGGAACTGCGCATCGACGTCTCCGTGCCGCGCTACGCCGAGGCCACCGCGCAGGATCTGTTCAACGACACGGCACCGGATCGCGAGGAGCAGCCGGCGCTGCTGATCCACACCCGCCTGACCGCCGCGCGACGCGATCTGGAAGGCTCGATCGTGCTGCTACTGTCGGCGGCAGCGGCGGAAAAGGTGATGTTCGCGGTTCAAGCCCTGATTCTGGCTGCGGATTAATTTCAGCGAAGGCAACCATGCACAGCAAACCTTACGACCCCCTGCCCATCGGCGTCCTGGTGCTGGACGGCCAGATGCGCATTCGCGACTGGAACCGCTGGCTGGTCGAGCACACCGGCATTCCCGACACCCGCGCCATTTCGCAGCGACTGGAAGACCTGTTTCCCGGCTTCCGCAATCCACGTTTCCAGATGGCCGTGGAACAGGTCATGCGCAACGGCGGGCCGCAGATTCTGTCGCAGGCCTTGCATCGCTATCTGATTCCCATCGACTTGCCGCACCTGGCGCGGCACGGCTTCGGCCTGATGCGCCAGCATGTGCATATCGAAGCCTACGAGCGGGACGACGAGCGCCTGGCCCTGGTCAGCGTAATCGACGTGACCGGCAGCGTGCTGCGCACCGAAGCACTCACCGACGTCGCCCAGCGCCTGGAACACGACGTCAACCGCGACCCGCTGACCGGCCTGTTCAACCGCCGCTTCATGTGGGAATGGCTGGAGCATCAGCAACGCCAGGCGCAGCGACACCAATACCCGATCGCCGCCATGATGCTGGACGTGGACCATTTCAAGGAAATCAACGACCGCCACGGCCATCCCGTCGGCGACCGCGTGCTGCAGGATTTCGCGCGGCAATTGGCCATCTGGGTGCGCGAGTCGGACATCGTGGTGCGCTACGGCGGCGAGGAATTCCTGATTCTGCTGCCCTGCTGCGATCAAGCCTTGAGCCACGAAGTGGCCGAGCGCATCGTGCGCCAGACCCGCCAGAGCAGCCTGGGCAACCTGCCCATCGGCGCGATCACCTGCAGCATCGGCGTTGCCCTGTTTGAAACCGATACCCCCCTGCCCCCCGCCGACTTGCTCAACCTCGCCGACCGCCGCCTTTATCTGGCCAAGCAGGCCGGGCGAAATCGGGTCGTTATCAGCGGGTGAGGCGATTTCGGATTGCGGATTGCGGATTGCGGATTGCGGATGTAGCGCAGGCGTCCCGCCTGCCGCCTCCGAGATTTCGGATTTCGGGCTGGTCGGTGTATCGGGGGTGTCGGGCGGTAAACTCGCGCGCTGTTCGCTTGTCTTGCCTCTCCCATGACCGATTCCGCTTCCCTGCACCTGGGCGACCAGGCCACCTTGCATTACCGCCTGTCCTGCCAGGGCGAAATTCTGGTCGACACTTACAGCGAAGGGCCGGAAACCTTCACCCTCGGCCACGGCGAAATCGACCCGCGTCTGGAAACCCTGTTGCTCGGTTTGTGCGTCGGCGACCATCGCCTATTTGATCTGTCCCCCGGCGAGGCGTTCGGCCCGCATGATCCGGCCATGATCCACAGCCTGCCACGCAGCGACTTCAGTGCCAACCTCGGTGCCGACATGGAACTCGCCGTGAACAGCAGCGTCGATTTCAGCCTGCCCAACGGCCAGGTTCTGACCGGCACCGTGCTGGAGATCGACGCCGACAGCGTGCGCGTCGATTTCAACCACCCGCTGGCCGGGCTGCCGGTTAACTTCGAGGTGCAGATACTCGCCATCGCAGGCAGAGCGGGTTGACGCATCGACCTGGCAGGCGCCGCATGATGCGGTTCGCTGCGCTCTGATGAAGCCCCTACCCTTCGGTAACCACATCCTACGTTCCTCCGCCTAACGCCTAACGCCCCATGAAAACCATCCTTCTCGCCAATCCGCGCGGTTTCTGCGCCGGCGTCGACCGCGCCATCACCATCGTCGAACGCGCCCTGGAAAAATATGGCGCGCCCATCTATGTGCGCCATGAAGTCGTCCATAACAAATTCGTGGTGGATGACCTCAAGGCCAAGGGCGCGATCTTCATCGAAGACCTGGCCGACGTGCCGGCCGGCGCCACCCTGATCTACAGCGCGCACGGCGTGTCGCTCGCGGTGCGGCAGGAGGCCGAGGCGCGCGGTTTCAATGTGTATGACGCCACCTGCCCGCTGGTCACCAAAGTGCATGTGGAAGTGAAGAAGATGCGCGAGGCCGGCCTGGAGATCGTCATGATCGGCCACAAGGGCCACCCGGAAGTGGAAGGCACCATGGGACAGTCGGACGCCGGCATGCATCTGGTGGAAACCCCGGAGGACGTCGCCGGCCTCAACGTGGCCGATCCCGCAAAACTGGCCTATGTCACCCAGACCACGTTGTCGGTGGACGATGCCAGCCGGGTGGTGGCGGCGCTACGGACGCGCTTTCCGGATATCCGCGGCCCCAAGAAGGACGACATCTGCTACGCCACGCAGAACCGCCAGGACGCGGTGAAGACGTTGACCGCGCAATGCGATGTGGTGATCGTGGTCGGCTCGCCGAACAGCTCCAACTCCAACCGCCTGCGCGAAGTCGCCGCCAAGGCCGGCACGCCGGCTTATATGGTGGATAACGCCGGCCAGTTGCAGCCGGAGTGGCTGGAGGGCAAAGCCCATGTCGGCGTCACCGCCGGCGCTTCGGCGCCGGAAGTCCTGGTGGAAGGCGTCCTCGCGCGCCTGCGCGAACTGGGTGCGAGCAACGTGGTCGCGCTCGACGGCGTCGCGGAAAACGTGAATTTCCCGTTGCCGAAGGGATTGGCGTAGGAGCGGGCTTGCACCCGCAAGGGGCACGCCGGATTCGTAAAGCCGCTGAAGCGGCAACGACTCCGCTGCCCGCGATCACCGACGCCGAAATCGCGGGCAAGCCCGCTCCTACAGCAACACCACCGTCGCCAGTCCCAGGAAGATGAAGAACCCCATGCTGTCGGTGATGAAGGTGGTGAGCACCGCCGAGCCGAAGGCGGGGTCGCGGCCGAGGCGGTCGATCATCGCCGGGGCCAGATAACCCGCCATCGCCGCCACGATCAGATTGAGCAGCATGGCGGCGGCCATGACGCCGCCCAGCGCCGCGTTGCCGTAGAGCAGGTAAGTCACCACGCCCATCACGCTGCCCCAGACCGAACCGTTGAGCAGGGCAATGCCGAGTTCCTTGGTCAGAATGCGGCTCGCGTTGTCCTTGTTGATCAAACCCAGCGCCAGGCCGCGCACCACCAGGGTGGAAGTCTGATTGCCGGAGTTGCCGCCCATGCCGGCGACGATGGGCATCAGTGCGGCGAGCGCGGCCAGCTTCTCGATGCTGCCTTCGAAGGCGCCCACCACGCGCGAGGCGATCAGCGCGGTACAGAGATTGATGGCGAGCCACAGCCAGCGGTTCTTGGCCGCCTTCCAGACCGTGGTGAACAGGTCTTCCTCTTCGCGCAAGCCGACCAGTTGCAACATGTCCTGCTCGCCCTGCTCGCGAATGAAGTCGAGCACCACGTCGACGGTGAGACGGCCCACCAGACGATTGTTGGGGTCCACCACCGGCGCGGTCACCAGGTCATAACGTTCGAACGCCTGGGCGGCATCCTCGGCCGGGTCAGAAGGATGGAACAGCACCGGGTCATCGGTCATGACCGCCGCGATGTGCGCTTCCGGGTCATGCACCAGCATGCGCTTCAGCGGCAGGGTGCCGATCAGGCGACCGTTGCGTTCCACCACGAACAGCTTGTCGGTGTGCGGCGGCAGCTCGCCGAGGAAGCGCAGGTAACGCAGGGCGACTTCCAGGGTGACATCGGCGCGGATGGTGACGAAGTCGTAGTCCATCAGGCCGCCGACCGAATCCTCGTCGTAGGACAGGGAAGACTCGACCTGGGCACGCTTGGCGATGTCCAGGGACTTCATCAACTCCTGGACGACATCCTTCGGCAGATCCATCGCCAGGTCGGCGATCTCGTCGGTATCCAGGCTGGCGGCGGCGGCCACCAGCTCGCGGGTGTTCATCGTCGCGATCAGGGATTCCCGCACCGCATCGGAGACTTCCAGCAGGATGTCGCCGTCACGATCCGCCTTGACCAGATCCCAGACCAGATGACGATCATCCAGCGGCAGGGCTTCCAGGATGTAAGCCACGTCCGCCGGGTGGAGCTTGTCCAGCTTGTTCCGGAGTTCCGCCAGGTTCTGCTTGTGCACCAGCAACTCGACCAGTTCGTGGCGCGGCATGTCCTGCTTGTGCACCAGGCTTTCCACCAGACGATGCCGCGCCAGCAGGTCCATGACCTGCTTCAGGCTGTCCTCGACAGAGGCTTGTGCGGGGGTTTCGTGTTGGTCGGACATGGGCGGGAGGGAGAAAAGCCCGCCGATTCTAATGGCTTGCGGGGGGTGGGAAAACGGCAACCTGACCTGTAGGCGCGGTAAATTTGTTCTCGCCATCCACCGTCATTCCCGCGCAGGCGGGAATCCAGTGCGTTCATCAAACCAGGTTTTTCAGGTGCCTGATTAGACGGTGGAATCTGGATTCCCGCCTGCGCGGGAATGACGGTCTAGCGTGGCACCGAGACCTGCCACATGCGCGCGGCGATGATGCCCTGGCGCTTCTGCAGGCCGCGCGCGGAGCGATGGCTTTCGTAGTAACGCGGATTGGGGATCATCGCCGCCAGGTGCGCCGCCTCGCCCGGCCCCAGCGAAGCGGCGGAACCCTTGAAATAACGCCGCGCGGCGGCCTCGGCACCGTAGATGCCGTTGCCCCACTCGATGACGTTGAGATACACCTCAAGGATGCGGCGCTTGCTCCACAGTTGCTCGATCATCACGGTAATGACGGCTTCCTGAAGTTTGCGAAATGGATTCTTCGAGGCGGACAGGAACAGATTCTTCGCCAGTTGCTGGCTGATGGTGGAACCGCCGGCGGCGAAACGGCCTTTTTTGATGTTCTTCTCCACCGCCTTTTCCATGGCCTCCCAGTCGAAGCCCTCGTGGGCGATGAATTTGCTGTCCTCGGCGGCGATCACCGCACGTTTCAGATGCGTGGAGATGCGTGGGTAATCCACCCAGCGATGGCGCAGTTCGGCGTCCGGGTTCTTCTCCTGCATGCGTTCCAGGCCGGCTTCCATGAAGGCGGTGGAAGCGGGGTCGAAGGCCTTCCACCAGAGCACATGGCCGACATACCAGAGTTGCATGAGCAGAAACAGGACGACCAGCAGGAGCAGGCCTTTCCAGATCAGGCGAAACATCAGCCGGCCCTCAACAGGGCGATGACCGGGGCGGTCGCCGGCCGCACGCCGCGCCAGAGGAAGAAGGCCGCCGCCGCCTGTTCCACCAGCATGCCCAGGCCATCGGCGCAACGCGCCCCCTCACTGCGGGCGAAAGCCAGGAACGGCGTGTCCTTGCCGTACATCATGTCGTAGGCCAGCGCGCCGTCGGCAAACAGCCCGGACGGCAACGGCGGCAGGTCGCCGGCCAGGCTTGCGGCGGTGGCGTTGATGACCAGGTCGAAACGGCCGCTGATGTCCGCATAACCGCCCGCCGCCAATGTAGCGCCGGCATTATGTCCCGAAGGGACGGTATCCTTTAGGGCCTTGCCGGCTCGGTTGAAAGACGCCGGCAGGGATGCCGGCGCTACAAGTTCCCTTGCCTTCGCCGCCGTCCGATTGACGATGAACAACTCCGAGGGCGCTTTCTCCAGCAACGGCAGCACCACCCCGCGCGCGGCGCCACCGGCCCCCATCAACAGGATGCGCTTGCCGGCAAGCTCCAGCCCGAGGTTGCCGGCGAGGTCGTTGACCAGGCCGATGCCATCGGTGTTGTCGCCGAGCACACCCTCCGCATCGAAGGTCAGGGTATTCACCGCGCCCGCAGCTTGAGCGCGCTCACTCAAGCGATTGGAAAGCGCGAAGGCCTGTTCCTTGAACGGCACCGTGACATTGGCACCGCGCCCACCTTCATCGCGAAATCCGGCGACGGCGGCGGCGAAGCCATCGAGTGGCGCCAGGATGGCTTCATAGGTCAGCGTCTGCCCAGTCTGTTCGGCGAACGCGGCATGGATGCGCGGCGATTTGGAATGGGCGATGGGATTGCCGAAAACGGCGTAGCGGTCAGTCATGGTCGGAGTGGGCATCAATCAGGATGGCGAAGGCTACCTGACGTTCGCGGTCGCCAGATAGCCTTCGGTACCCCCCACCGTAAGAGCGGGCTTGCACCCGCAAGGGGCACGCCGGATTCGTAAAGCCGCTGAAGCGGCAACGACTCCGCTGCCCGCGATGCGTGGCGCTCGCCAAGACCACACGTCCCACCTTTGCGCCTAACGGCGCATCGCGGGCAAGCCCGCTCCTACGGCAGCAAACAATGCACCAATACAGTGCGCTCCGCACCATTTTGGCTCCCATTTTTTCCCGGCCCCGAATCAAGCCCTTGTGGCACAATGCCCTGTCACCTTTTTGGGGTGTGGCATGAAACCTGCTTAACCCCCTCCCGTAAATAATCCTCTCACGCAAATCTGCTCAGACAAGGAGTTCGAAATGGCGGTCGCCGATGTAATGAAGATGGTCAAGGAAAACGACGTCAAATTCGTCGATTTCCGTTTTACCGATACCCAGGGCAAGGAACAGCACGTGACCGTGCCGGTTTCTCATTTCGACGAGGACAAGTTCAGCGAAGGCCATGCCTTCGACGGTTCGTCCATCGCCGGCTGGAAAGGCATCCAGGCTTCAGACATGCTGCTGATACCGGACCCCGACACCGCCAATATCGACCCCTTCATGGATGAAGTTACCCTCATCCTGTCCTGCGACGTCATCGAGCCGGACACCGGCAAGGGTTACGACCGCGACCCGCGCTCCATCGGCAAGCGCGCCGAGGCCTATCTGAAGTCCAGCGGCATCGGCGACACCTGCTACTTCGGCCCGGAACCCGAATTCTTCATCTTCGATTCCGTCACCTGGGGTGACGACATGTCCGGCTGCCACGTCAAGATCCGCTCCGAGGAAGCCGCCTGGTCTTCCGGCGAGCAGACCGAAGCCGGCAACACCGGCCACCGTCCCAAGGTCAAGGGCGGCTACTTCCCGGTTCCTCCGATCGACTCCCTGCAGGACATCCGTTCCGCCATGTGCCTGGCCATGGAAGAGATGGGCGTTCCGGTCGAAGTGCACCACCACGAAGTGGCCACCGCCGGCCAGTGCGAGATCGGTACCAAGTTCGCCTCCCTGGTGCAGCGCGCCGACTGGACCCAGATCCAGAAATACGTGATCCACAACGTCGCCCACAGCTACGGCAAGACCGCCACCTTCATGCCCAAGCCCATCGTCGGCGACAACGGTTCCGGCATGCATGTGCACCAGTCCATCTGGAAGGACGGCAAAAACCTGTTCGCCGGTAACGGCTATGCCGGCCTGTCCGAGATGGCCATCTATTACATCGGCGGCATCATCAAGCACGCCCGCGCGCTGAATGCCATCACCAACCCCGGCACCAACTCCTACAAGCGTCTGGTACCCGGCTTCGAAGCCCCGGTGATGCTGGCCTACTCCGCCCGCAACCGTTCCGCCTCCATCCGCATCCCGCATGTGTCGTCCGACAAGGCGCGCCGCATCGAGGTGCGCTTCCCCGACCCCATCGCCAACCCCTATCTGGCCTTCGCCGCCATGATGATGGCTGGCCTGGACGGCATCCAGAACAAGATTCACCCCGGCGACCCCGCCACCAAGAACCTGTACGATCTGGAGCCGGAAGAAGCCGCCGCCATCCCGACCGTCTGCCACAGCCTCGACATGGCCCTGGAAGAACTGGACAAGGACCGCGAGTTCCTGACCCGTGGCGGCGTGTTCAGCAACGAGTTCATCGATGCCTATATCGCATTGAAGATGGAAGAAGTCACCCGCCTGCGGATGACTACCCACCCCATCGAATTCGATATGTACTACAGCGTGTAATGCACGGAGCGGATTTAAGTATTTGATCCGTATCCGATTGAGAGGGCGGGATAGCATCCCGCCCTTTTTTTGTCTGGGAACTCATCAACACCCGTGCCGTAGGGCGGAAAAGCGGCCTCATCGCGCCTTCCGCCGGATGTTTGGCATTCGGCGGATAACGCCGGCATGAAGACGCCGGCTCATCCGCCCTACGCTGCTACGCTGCTGTAATGCACGGAGCGGATTAAAGAATTTAATCCGGAAGCCGATTAAGAGGGCGGGAAGCATCCCGCCCTCTTGTCTGGGGGCTCATCAACACCAGCCCGGAGACAGGCATGAACCTCCTCAACAATCTGAAAATAGGCACCCGCCTGATTGCGTTGACCATCATCACCTCCGCGCTATTGCTCGCGGTCGGTCTGGTCGGCGTCTGGGGCATCCAGCAGAGCAGCAAGGCACTGACCCAGGTCTTCGACCGCCATCTGACCTCCATCAACGAATTGCAAGGCGTGCGCGTCGGCCAGTTCCAGATCCGCAACGACATCTTCGAGGCCCGCCTGGCGGGAGATGCTTTCGTCGCCCAGGAGAAGTTCGACCAGATCGACAAGCGCATTCGCCAGATCAGCGAAGCGCTGGATGCCTATCAGAAGCAACCCCTTTCCGTTCAGGAGAAGCAGCTTCTGGATACTTATCTGGCCGCACGCATGGCGTTCGGCGTCAAAGGCATCAACAAGATGCGCGATCTGTTGAGCGGCGAGGATCTGGCCGGCGCCGACAAGTTGAGCCGCGAAGTCATGGCCCCCACATTCGCGGCCGTGCTCAAGGCCACCGATGTGCTCATCGACCATCTGACCAGTGAGGCCGGCGCTTACCGGCAACAGGTGGAAAGCCTGGCGAAGATACTCAATCTGGCCGCCATCATTGGCGTGGCCATCGGTCTGGCGCTGTCCATCGCGCTTGGCCTGGTGATTCGGCGCTCCATCATGCATGGCGTCGCCAGCCTGGAAGCAGCCGCCACGCGCATGGCTCAGGGCGACCTGACGGTCAAGGCCAAGGTCTCGGGCAACGATGAATTCGCCCAGGTCGCCGGCGCTTTCAACCATATGTCGAACGAGTTCAGCGGCATCATCGGCGAGATCCGGAACGCCGCCGATCAGATCAGCGACACCGCCATCCATGCCGCCGACGATAGCCGGCACGTCGCCGCAGCTTCCAGCCGCCAGGAGCAATGTGCCGACAACGCCAATTCAGCCGCGCACGCGCTCACCCTGGCGCTGGCTGAAGTTGGCGAAAACATCACCGGCATGGTCCGGGCAGCCGATCAGGCCAGCGAACTCGCCCGCACCGGCCAGAAAGTCATCGGCGAAGCCGCAACCGGCATCGAATCCATCTCGCAATCGGTCAACCAGACCTCCAGCGTCATCGCTTCCCTGGGTAGCCATTCGGATGTCATCGGCCGCATCGTCGGCGTCATCAAGGACATCGCCGACCAGACCAATCTGCTCGCGCTCAATGCCGCCATCGAAGCCGCGCGCGCCGGCGAGCAGGGGCGCGGTTTTGCCGTGGTCGCCGATGAAGTGCGCAAACTGGCCGAACGCACCGCCGGTGCCACGGAGGAAATTTCCTCCACGGTGCGCACCATTCAGAGCGAGACCAGCGAGGCCGTTCAGGCCATGGAATCGGCCCGGCAAGCGGTCACCATAGGCGTGGGCAAAGCCAACGAGGGAGATCGCGCCATCACCGACATCAACCACGCGGTAGCGAGCCTCAGCCAGCAAATCCACACCATCGACAGCATCCGCGCCCGGCAGGATGAATCCAGTCGCGACATCAGCCAGCGCATCCAGGAAATCCTGCACATGGCCGGTGAAAACCGCATGACCGCAGAGAATTCCGCCAGCACCGCCGCAACGCTGGCTGGGCTTTCCACGCGTCTCACGGCGGCGGCAAGCCGCTTCCAGTTAGGGTAGCGGCAACCACCCCAGCTGCCGGCTCCCTATAATCGCGTGGAATTCAGAACCCCGAAGCTCCATGCCCACACCACCCCATCCCCCCTCATTTCCGTACCGAAGCGCGTTGGCAGCCGGATTGGCCTGCCTGCTCTGGACGCAGATCGCGCACGGCGAAATTTACAAGTTCGTCGATGACAACGGCCACGTCACCTATACCAACATGCCACGCCCTGGTGCCAAGAAGCTCGATCTGGGGCCGAGCAAGGACACCAAGCCCGTACTGGAAGGCAAGCGCGCGAGGAAATCTTCGACTTCCAGCAATCCCACACCCGGCACCTTCCCGCGCGTCGACTCCGGCACCCAGAGCAAGCGTGACGACATGCGCCGGCAACTGCTGGTGGAAGAACGAAGCAGCGAGCAACGCAACCTCAACGCAGCCCAATCCGAGTACGCCAGTGGCCGCCGGCAACCCGGTGCCGACATCAACCGCCTGATGGATGCCGTGCGCCTGCACGAAAAAAACATCGAAATGCTCAACAAGGAGTTGTCGCATATCCGGTGAAGCGTAGGTTGGGCAAAGCGAAGCGTGCCCAACAAACCGCCGCAATGTTGGGCACGCTGCGCTTTGCCCAACCTACGCCGCTTCTGGCCCGCTTCTTGCTAAACAAGAAGCACCTCCCACTCCACCACGCCCATGAACTACGCCGCTCCGAGCCTCGATCTGTTGGCTACCGCAGTGCTCATAGTCGATGAGCGCCAGTTCATCCGCTATCTCAACCCGGCGGCAGAGAATTTGTTGGGGGTTTCCGCGTACCACGCGCTGGAGCGGCCCCTGAGCAGCACGCTGGGCGATTGCACCGATCTGGTGCGCGTCCTGAAATCCGCCCTGCATGAGGGCGTCAGCTTTACCGAACATGACCTGACCTTGAACCTGTCGGGCCAGAGCCTCACCCTGAGCGCCACCGTCACCCCCCTGGAAACCGCCACCGGCTCCGCCGTGCTGGAGCTATGTGCGGCCGGCGGCAGCGCGCGCATTGCCCATGACGAACAGGTGATGGCGCAAAGCCAGGCCAGCCAGACCCTGTTGCGGCAACTGGCCCATGAGATCCGCAACCCGCTCGGCGGCATCCGCGGCGCGGCGCAACTCCTGGAAGCGGAACTGGAAGAGAGCGATCTGAAGGAATACACCCAGGTCATCATCCAGGAGACCAACCGCCTGCAAACCCTGCTCGACCGTCTCCTGGCCCCGGCCAAGCGCCCGGTGGTTCAGACGGTGAACCTGCACGAAGTGCTGGAGCGGGTGCGCAGCCTGCTCCTGGCCGAATACCCACGCCTGGAAATTCACCGCGACTACGACATCAGCCTGCCCAGCCTGCAAGGCGACCCGGAGCAATTGATCCAGGCCGTACTCAACGTGGCCCGCAATGGCGCCCAAGCGCTCGAAGGAGTGGTACGACCCCCGGCCCGGGAAGAGCAACCGGGCCGCCTGATGAAGCCCCTACCCTTCGGTACCCCAAGGGGGCCAAGTCGTTCTGGGGGCGGCCCGGCGAACGACTTGAAAGGTCGCATCGTGCTGAAAACACGCATTGCACGCCAGGTCACGCTGGCCATGAAACGCTGGAAGCTGGCGCTGCGTATCGATGTCATCGACAACGGCCCGGGCATCCCGGAAGACATGCGCGATCAAGTGTTCTTCCCGCTGATTTCCGGGCGCGAAGGGGGCAGCGGCCTCGGCCTCACCCTGGCGCAGACCCTGATCCAACGCCACGAAGGCGCCATCCACCTGGACAGCCAGCCCGGCCGCACCTGCTTTTCCATCTTCTTACCGATCAAATAGGGCCGGCCACATGAAACCAGTCTGGATCATCGACGACGACCGCTCGATTCGTTGGGTGTTCGAAAAAGCCCTGACGCGGGAGAACCTGCCGCACCGCATCTTCGACAGCGCCGAAGCCGCCCTGCGCGCGCTGGAGAAGGAAGCGCCGGGCGCGGTGCTGTCCGACATCCGCATGCCCGGCATGAGCGGCCTGGAGTTCATGGAGCGTCTGAAGGCCGAGCACCCGCGCCTGCCGATCATCATCATGACCGCCTATTCCGACCTCGATTCGGCGGTATCGGCCTTCCAGGGCGGCGCCTTCGAATACCTGCCGAAACCATTCGATGTGAACCACGCGCTGGAACTGATCCATCGCGCCCTGGAAGAAGGCAATCGCGTCGACGGCCCGGGCGGCCTGGAAGTCGGCCCCGCCGGCCAGGCCATGCTGGGCCAGGCACCGGCGATGCAGGACGTATTCCGCGCCATCGGCCGCCTGGCACAAAGCCACACCACCGTGCTGATTACCGGCGAAACCGGCACCGGCAAGGAACTGGTCGCCCACGCCCTGCACCGGCACAGCCCGCGCCGCGAGAAACCCTTCATCGCGCTGAACACCGCCGCCATCCCGAAAGACCTGCTGGAATCGGAACTGTTCGGCCACGAACGCGGCGCCTTCACCGGCGCCACCGCCTCGCGCCGGGGCCGCTTCGAGCAAGCCGACGGCGGCACCCTGTTCCTCGATGAAATCGGCGACATGCCTTCCGATCTACAGACGCGGCTTTTGCGTGTACTCGCCGATGGCGATTTTTATCGCGTCGGCGGCCATGCGCCGGTGCGCGTCAACGTGCGTGTGATCGCCGCCACCCACCAGAATCTGGAAGAGCGGGTACGCGCCGGCCTGTTCCGGGAAGACCTGTTCCACCGCCTCAACGTCATCCGCATCAAGCTGCCCTCCCTGCGCGAGCGACGCGAAGACATCCCGCTTTTGGCACGCCACTTCCTGCAAAAGAGTGCACAGGAACTCGGTGTGGAAATCAAACAGGTCTCCGACGAGGCGATGCAGGCGATGGCCGCCCTGCCCTACCCCGGCAACGTGCGGCAACTGGAAAACCTCTGCCACTGGCTCACCGTCATGGCGCCCAGCCAGGTGGTCGAGGCCAAGGACCTGCCGCCGGAAGAGCACCCGGAAGCGGCCATGACCGCCCGGAACTGGGCCGATGCCCTGGCCCAAACGGCCCAGAAACAGCTCGCGCGCGGTGAATCCGGCATCCTGGGCGATCTCACCAGCGAATTCGAACGCACCCTGATCCGCGTCGCCCTGACCCACACCAGCGGGCGCAAGATCGAAGCCGCCAACCTGCTCGGCTGGGGCCGCAACACCCTCACCCGCAAGATTCAGGAACTGGGAATGGAAGCGGGCGAGGAGTAGCGCCGGCCATGTAGCGCCGGCGTCTCGCCGGCGTCTCGCCGGCGTCTTTCGCCCGGCACGAACCTGCGGCTGGCTCGTCCGGCTTAGCGTGAAACAAGCTCGCCCTTGTAGCGCAGGCGTCCTCGCCTGCTTTTGGCGCTGAATGCAGGCGGGACGCCTGCGCTACAGGGACGCCCGGTTTCATCGTTCGGGGCGGCATCAATCCATGCACGTTAAGGTAAGGTTCGCGCCCGTGCCGGATGGCACCAGGACTCAAACAAGAACCCCCACGGCCATCAAGAAATCCGACCTCTATTCCTCCCTCTGGCCTCCTGCGACGAACTACGCGGGGGCATGGATGCCAGCCAGTACAAGGACTACGTCCTGTTCATGCTGTTCATGCTGTTCATCAAGTACATCAGCGACGACTTCGCCCCGCCGGTGGCCATCCCCAAGGGGTCCACTTCAACCCTCATGGCGCATCCCGGCCTCGATCTCCGCCACCGTCTTCGGCGCCGCCGCGCTCAGCACCCGGCAACCGGCTTCGGTCACCACCACATCGTCCTCGATGCGGATGCCGATGTTCCACAGCGCTTCCGGGACGTTGGCGGCGGGGCGAATGTAGAGGCCAGGTTCGACGGTCAGGGCCATGCCGGGTTGCAGGTCGCGCCAGGCGCCTTTGGTCTTGTAGTCACCGGCGTCGTGGACGTCGAGGCCGAGCCAGTGGCTGGTCTTGTGCATGTAGAAGGGTTTCCAGGCTTCGCTTTCGATCAGGCCATCCACTTCGCCGCTGAGGAGTTTCAGATCGGCCATGCCTTGGGTGAGCACGCGCAGGGCGGCTTCGTGCGGGGCGATGAAATTCTCGCCGGGGCGTACCGCGTCGATGGCGGCGTATTGGGCGGCGAGGACGATTTCGTAGACGTCTTTCTGCGCGGCGGAGAAGCGGCCGTTGACCGGGAAGGTGCGGGTGATGTCGGCGGCGTAGCCGTGGTATTCGCCGGCGGCGTCGATCAATAGCAGGTCGCCGTCGTTGAGGCGCTGGTTGTTGCCGACGTAGTGCAGCACACAGGCGTTTTTGCCGCCGGCGACGATGGGGGTGTAGGCCGGCGCCTGGCAGCCGCCGGCGCGGAACACGCGCAGCAGTTCGGCTTCGATTTCCCATTCGCCCATACCGGGCTGGCACAGACGCAGCACCGAGCGATGCGCTTCCGCCGAGAGGTCGGCGGCGCGTTGCATGAGGTCGATTTCATGCGCGTCCTTGAACAGGCGCATGGCGTCGATCAGGGCGTGGGCATCGCTCAGATGGGCGGGGGCGGTCACACCGGAACGAACCTTGCCGCGCACGGCGTTGATCCAGCCCATGACGCGGGCATCCCAGGCGGGATCGGCGCCGAAGGCATAAGCCAGGCGCGGCTGGTTTTCCAGGAGTTTGGGCAGGCGCTTGTCGATTTCACCGATCGGATAGGCGGCGTCGAAGCCGAAAACTTCTTTTGCCGCCTTCGGGCCGTGGCGGAAACCGTCCCAGATTTCCCGTTCCTCGTTCTTCTCGCGGCAGAACAGGATCTGTTTCGGCTTCCTGCCGGCGATCAGCACCAGCACCGCCTCGGGCTCCGGAAAGGCGCTGAGGTAATAGAAGTGGCTGTCGAAGCGATAGGGATAGTGGGTGTCGCGGGAGCGGTGCGCTTCCGGCGCTGTGGACAGGATGAGGACGCCCTCGCCCAGGGTTTTCAGGAGGCTGGCGCGGCGGGCGCGGTGGGTATCGAGGTCAGGTTGCACGTTGCAACTCCTTGTCCAGATCGGCGAGCCGTTGCGGGGTACCGACGTCTTCCCAACGACCGCTGAAATGCTCACCGGTGACCTGACCTTTGTCCATCGCCGCGCGCAGCAGGGGCGCGAGCTGGGCTTTGGTCATGGGAGCGATGCCGGCGAACAACTCGGGGCGGTAACAGGCGATGCCGGAGAAGGTGAGTCGCGAGTGGCGAGTGGCGAGTGGCGAGTGGCTGATAACACGGCTGTCCGCCAGCACGAAATCCCCTTCCGGGTGGTGCGGCGGGTTGCTTACCAGAACGAGGTGCGCGAGGTGCTCGGGGTTGCCGGCCATTTCTTGCAGCACCGGCAACAGGCGGGCGTAGTCGAATTCGGCGTAGACGTCGCCGTTGCTCACCAGAAACGGCGCATCGCCCAGCAGGGACAAGGCAGTGGCGATGCCGCCGGCGGTTTCCAGGGGTTGCGGTTCGCGCGACCAGGCGATGTTCACACCCAGATCGGCGCCGTCGCCCAGAGCGGCTTCGAGTTTCTCACCGAGGTGGGCGTGGTTGATGACCAGATCGACCAGGCCGGCACGCTTCAGGCGTTCGATCTGCCATTGAATCAGCGACTTGCCGCCCACCTGCAACAACGGTTTGGGGGTGTGGTCGGTGAGTGGGCGCATCCGCTCACCGAGGCCGGCGGCGAGGATCATGGCGCGAAAAGACCGTTGCGAGTGGTGAGTGGCGAGTGGCAAGTTATGCATGGTCAGAAGGTGTAGCCGACATCCGCCGCGCGGCCTTCGACTTGATCGAGCAGGCGCATGAAGTCGCCGAGGCCGTTGTAGCGGCCGCAGGCGCGGCGCAGGTAGGCCATCACCAGGGGCAGGTCTTTCAGGTAGCCGTCCTTGCCGTCACGGTGATAGAGGCGGGCGAAGATCCCGAGCACCTTGATGTGGCGCTGCATGCCCATCCATTCGAAGTCGCGGTAGAACTCGCCGAAATCGTCCGACAGCGGCAGGCCGGCTTTTCGGCCGGCTTCCCAGTAGCGGATCGTCCAGTCGAGCACGCGCGCTTCTTCCCAGTAGATGTAGGCATCCTTGTAGAGGGAGGCGAGGTCGTAGGTGATGGGGCCATAGACCGCGTCCTGGAAATCCAGCACGCCGGGATTGGGATCGGTGACCATCAAATTGCGCGAGTGCCAGTCGCGGTGCACATAGACCTTCGGTTGCGCCAGGTTGTTGGCGAGGATGGCGGCGAAGGCGGTTTCCATCACCGCGCGCTGTTCGTCGCTGAGCTCGATATTGAGATGGCGGGCCAGATACCAGTCCGGGAACAGACGCATCTCGCGCAGCAGCAACTCGGCGTCGTATTCGGGCAGCTCGCCCGGCCGGCTGGCGAGCTGAATCCGGATCAGCGCGCTGTTGGCGTCACGGTAGAGGCGGTCGGCGCTGGTCTCGTTGAGCGCGGCCAGGTAGGTGGTATTGCCGAAGTCGGAGAGCAGCAGGAAACCTTCCGCCAGATTTTCCGCGAGGATTTCCGGCGCATTGACCCCGGCGGCGCGGAACAGGCGCGCGACATGGAGAAACGGCCGACAGTCCTCGTGGCTGGGCGGGGCATCCATCACCACGAAGCTGCCGGAGTCGGTCACCGCGCGGAAATAGCGGCGAAAACTGGCGTCGGCGGAAGCGGGAGAAAGGGAAAGAAGGGGGTCGGGCAGGACACTGCGGGTCCATGCGGTCAAACGTTCGAGGCGTTCCAAAGCTATAATCCGCGCGGTCAAAAAAACGTCGAAATTCTAACACCGCCCGTGATGCCGCCCGCCGTACCTCCCGCTGTTCTCCACGCGGTTCCCCCGTTCCCGCGCTTGTTGCTGGCCCTCTGCCTCGCGGCGGCTGCCATGGAAGCATTCTCCGCGGGCGACACAATCCCGTTGAAGGCATCCCCCGCGCTCAGTCCGGCGGCCCCGCAAGGCCAGGAGGTGAAAGGGCACACCCACCTCGAAGCCGATCAGTTGCATGGCCGCCAGAACGTGTATTTCGAGGCCGAGGGCAAGGTCATCCTGCGCAATCTGCGTGAGCAGGTCGAAGCCGACTGGCTGCATTTCGACCAACCCACGGACACGGCCCACGCGCGAGGCCATGTCGTGTTCACCCAGGATCGCGATCGGCTGGAGGGGTCGGAACTCAAGTTGAAACTCACCCCGCGCCTGGGCGACATGAAGGATGCGGCGTACACGTTTCACGGCAAGGACGGCAGCCTGATGCGCGGAGTGGCGGAAGCCATCCAGTTTCAGGGGCCGGAGCGCTATCGAATGGAGAACGCCACTTACAGCACCTGCCCGGCAAATGAGCAGGACTGGGTACTGAAAATGGACGAGCTGAACCTGGATTACATCGGCAGCCTGGGCAGCGCGCGCCAGGTCCGGGTGGAATACATGAACATGCCCATCCTGTATTCCCCCTGGCTGGATTTCTCTTTGGACGACAAGCGCAAGTCGGGTTTCCTCACACCGACCTATGGCGCCACCAGCGAGCGCGGCCTGGAACTGATCGTTCCCTGGTACTGGAACATCGCCCCCAACCGGGATGCCACGATCACCCCGCGCATCATGAGCCGGCGCGGGCTCCAGATCGGAGGGGAATTCCGCTATCTGGAGCCCGGCTACAGCGGCGAGACGACCCTGGAGTTATTGCCGGACGATCAGGTTGCGAATCGCACCCGATACCTCGGCATGCTCGCGCACCGGCAACAATTCAATCCGCGCTGGTCCGGCGGCCTGCACTATGAAAGGGTCTCGGACAACACCTACTTCGCCGAGCTGTCCAGCCTGGTCAGCCAGACTTCCCGGGCCAACCTGCTGCAGGAAGGCAATCTGGCCTATGACGGCGGCTGGTGGCAGGCAGCGGGTCGCGTGCAGAGCTATCAGACCCTCCAGGATCCGGCCGCCCCGGTCGTGGCCCCGTACCAGCGCCTGCCGCAACTGACCCTGAGCGCGAAACGGCACAACCTCACGAACGCCGGCCTGAACATGGACTTCGGCAGCGAGTTCGTGAATTTCAATTACGTCTCGGGCAACCGTGTACAGGGCAGTCGCCTCTACGCCTACCCCAGCGTCAGCCTGCCGGTCGACACGCCCTACTCCACGTTCACCCCGCGCCTGGGCTGGCATCTCACCCGCTACGCGCTGGACGATGCCACGCGCACGCTGGCGGACAGCATCGCCGCCGCGCCGGCGGGTGGATTCACCGATACCACGCGCAGCCTGCCGATTTTCAGTCTGGATAGCAGCCTGCTCTTCGAGCGCGAGATGGATTATCGCGGCGGCAGTTATACCCAGACCCTGGAACCTCGCCTCTATTACGTCTACATCCCATACAAGGATCAGACCAGCATCCCGATCTTCGACAGTGGCGCCAGCGATCTCTCTCTCGATCAGATGTTCCGGGACAACCAGTTTGTCGGCGTCGACCGTGTCAACGACGCCAATCAGTTGACCCTGGCCTTCACGTCGCGGTTTATCGAACAAGGCAGTGGCAGGGAACGCCTCCAGGTCACCCTGGGGCAGCGCTATTACTTCAACGACCAGCGGGTGACGCTGCCCGGTGTGGCGGTGCGCGGCCGCAACACGACCGACCTGCTCGGCCAGGTATCGGGGCAAGTCAACGACAAACTCCGACTCACCAGCGGGATTCAGTTCAACACCGAAACCGGCCAGATCGCGAAAGGCAATCTGGGCGGCACCTGGCGCGATGGCCCGAGGCGTCTGTTCAATGCCGATTACCGCTATACCCAGGACACGCTCAACCAGATCGACTTTTCCGCGCAATGGCCACTGGCACCTAGATGGCACGGTCTTGGCCGCCTCAACTACTCCATCGAGGAAGCGCGTCTGGTGGAAGCTTTGGCCGGGTTCGAATACAACGCCGGCTGCTGGTCACTACGCGGTGTCGCGCAACGCCTGGCGACCAGCCAGACCACAACGTCCAACGCTTTCTTCCTGCAACTTGAACTGCACGGCCTGACCAAACTCGGCCCCAATCCATTGGAAGTCCTCAAACGGAGCATCACCGGCTATGTCCCCAACAGCCAGCATGTCCAGCAAAATTCTTCTCTCTCGTACTAACAGCCTGATCGTCGGCCTGTTGCTGGCCGCCAGCCTGGCGGGCGCGGCCACTGCGGCGCCACAGGATATCGACCGCATCGTGGCGGTGGTCAACAACGCGGTGATCACCGAGTACGAACTGAAGAAACGGGTCGAGCAGGTCATTCGCCAACTCGCCGGCCAGCAGACACAGGCACCACCGCGACGGACGCTGGAAAAACAACTGCTGGAACGCATGATCACCGAGCGCGCGCTCCTCCAGATCGCGGAAGACACCAACATCCGTTTCGATGGCACCAACCTGGATCGCGCCGTGGCCCGCATCGCGCAGCAGAACAATCTCTCGCCCGAGGCGTTTCGCAAGGCACTGGAGGCCGAGGGCAGCAATTTCGCCGCATTCCGCGAACAGATCCGCTCCGAGATGACCATCGCCCGACTGAAAGAACGTGAAGTCGACAACAAGGTCGTGGTCACCGATGCCGAGATCGACAACTTTCTCGCCAATCCCGCGCTGGATGCCAATCAACAGGACGAATACAACCTCGCCCACATCCTGATCCTGGCCCCGGAAGGCGCCAGCCCGGAAAACCTTGCGGCATTGCGCGCCAAGGCGGAAAAAGCCCAGGCGGAACTACAGGCCGGAACCCACTTCAGCCAGATTTCCGCCGCTTACTCCGACGCCCAGAATGCGCTGCAAGGCGGCAGCCTGGGCTGGCGTAGCGAAGGGCAGATTCCCAGCCTGTTCGCCACGCTGGCAAGAACCCTGAAACCGGGCGAGAACTCCGCCGTAATCCAGAGCCCGAACGGCTTCCACATCGTCAAACTGGTGGACAAGCGCGGCAAGAACGTCCAACTGGTGGTGAAGCAGACCCGCGCGCGCCACATTCTGGTGAAAACCAACGAAGTGGTCAGTGATGACGATGCCCGCAACCGTCTGCGTCAACTCAAGGAACGAATCGAGAACGGCGCCGATTTCGTGGAACTGGCCAAACTGCATTCCGACGATCTCTCCGCCAACCGGGGTGGCGACCTGAACTGGCTCAACCCCGGCGACACCGTACCCGAATTCGAGCGCGCGATGGACACACTGAAACCCGGCCAGGTCTCCGACCCGGTGCGCTCCCCCTTCGGCTGGCACCTGATCGAGGTGCAGGAGCGACGCGATCAGGATGTCACGCAGGAACGCAAACGACTGGAAGCACGCCGTGCCCTGCGTGACCGCAAAGCGGAAGAATCCTTCGAGGACTGGGTACGTCTGGTGCGTGACCGCGCCTACGTGGAATACCGGCTGGAAGAATAAAGCCGAGGGGAACACCCGGCGCCTTCGGTACCCACGAACCGCGCCGACTTCACGGAATATCGTTTGACCGGTCTAGCGCCACCCGGCCCACGAATACCGACCCCACCCTGCTGCGGCCATAACAGCCGGCGGCTCAACGACGGCGGAACTGGCTAGCGGGTCTCGGGCCTGCGGCGGCACGGTCGTCGCGATGACGGAAGCTGATGCGCGCCTTGGTCAGATCGTATGGGGAAAGCTCCAGCGTGACACGATCGCCCGCCAGGATACGGATATGGTGCTTCTTCATCTTGCCGGAGGCATAGGCCGCCACTTCCATGCCGTTATCCAGCGTTACCTTGAAACGAGTGTCCGGCAACACCTCTTTGACAACGCCTTCCATTTCGATCAGTTCTTCCTTGGCCATCTGTTACGTCTCCTGCGCCTTGCCAGTAAGGCAAGGGAGTATTGAAAAGGGCTTGGAGACTACCACGCCGGGCCTACCCACCCTCCGATATTTGCCAACCTGTATCGGGTTCAACATGGCTTGTTGCGCCCGATTGTTTCATTCCCGCTACGCGCCGCATCCATATTGCTTAGGCGCGGGCGCTTATCAGCGGTTTACTGTGAAACAACCGCCCATCGCCCCCCTGCGTAGGATGTGGTGAGCGATAGCGAACCGCATCGACCCGGCTGCCTGATGCGGTTCGCTAGCGCTCACCACATCCTACGGCACTACCACGCCGGACTTACCCACCCTCCGATATTTGCCAACCTGTATTGGGTTCAACATGGCTTGTTGCGCCCGATTGTTTCATTCCCGCTACGCGCCGCATCCATATTGCTTAAGCGCGGGCGCTTATCAGCGGTTTACTATCGCCCCGTTTCCATCTTGGAGAACACCATGCGCAACCTGTTATCGACCTGCCCTTTCCCGCGCGCCAGCCACCTTTTCCTGATCGGCCTGCTCGCCTGCCTGTCGCTGATCGCGCCGGCCAGCGCGGCGGAGGACGAGAAAAACACCTACGACCAGGATTCCGTCATGAAAGAAGCCAAGATGTTCTTCGGCGAAGCCACCGAGGGCCTCGCCAAGGTCATCGAGAAAGTATTCAAGGAACAGGGCCGGCCGGTCGGCTACATCAAGGGCGAGGAAGTTTCCGCCGCCATCACCGTGGGGCTCAGTTACGGCAAGGGCGATCTGATCCTCAAGAACGGTGAGGCCGCGAAAGTATTCTGGCAGGGGCCGTCGATCGGCTTCGATCTCGGCTTCAACGCCTCCAAGGTTTTCACCCTGGTCTACAACCTGCCGTCGAAGAACGATGTCTACCAGCGCTTTCCCGGCGTCGATGGCAGCCTCTACTGGATCGCGGGGGTCGGGGTGAACTACCAGCGCCGCAACGACATCGTGCTCGCGCCCATCCGTCTCGGCGCCGGCTGGCGCACCGGCGCCAGCGTCGGCTACCTGCATTACACACGGGAACGCAGCTATCTCCCCTTGTGAAACGACCAGCGCCCCATTCCGGGGCGCTGCCGTCTACGCCGCCGCTCGCGCCTCCATGAACTCGGCCAGGATCGGAGAGCAGATCACTTCCAGAGCCAGACGCAACATGCCGCTAGGAATCACCATCGTGGTCGGACGCGACATATGGGCGCCGGGAATGCGCTTGAGCATGTCGGGGAAGTCATAGCGCTTGCGGTCACGGAAATGGATGATGCAGATCGATTCATCGGCCACCGGCACATCCCGCGCGATGAAGGGATTGGAGGTATCCACCAGCGGCATGCGCTGGATGTTGATGTCGGTCAGGCCAAACTGCGGGACGATGTAATGGATGTAGTCGTCCATGCGGCGCAGGATGGTTTCCAGCGATTCCTCGGGCGAGCAGATGCCCTTGTCGCAATCGCGGTGGATCTTCTGTATCCACTCCAGGTTGATGGCCGGCGCCACGCCGATCAGCAGGTCCACATGCTGTGCCACGTCGATTCCCTGGGTGCCGCTGCGGCGATCAATCTCGGGCGGGAAATGCCGGGCATCCACCTTGCGCCGGGTCCAGGTATTGGCCATCAGACCGCCGTGCTGGCCTTCGTAGAAGAGCAGGTCGCTGCCCGGCGGCAATGGCTTCCAGTCGGTGAACTCGCCGGCCGGCACACCCAGTTCCTGTGCATGGTCGGCGTTATGCGCGTACTGGCGATAGACGCCGCTGCCGCATTCGCCATAGGTCTTGAAGAAGGCCTCCAGCTCCTGGAAGTGATTGCACTCGGGCCCGAACCAGGAGAAACGGCGACCGCTGACGCGTGCTTCGTCGAGCAGGGCGGCAAACTGGCGCTCGGTATAGCGCCGGAAGCCATCGCCGTGGACGATGCTGGGGGTCAGGCCGAGGCGTTGGAAAATGAACTTGAAAGCGTGCCGGACGGTAGACAGGCCGGCACCGGACGAGCCGGTCACGGCGACGATGGGATGTTGCTTGGACATGGTTGGCTGCTCCCCCGATAGGCCAGAATGACAAGGATATGACAGTCGGAGTGTAGCTGAAGCGCGGGGTATCGCGCCGTCTCGGGCTACCTTCTCGGGCTACCATATGGGGCTCCCGATCTCCCACCCCTCACCATGACCCAACCCGACCTCATCCGCCTGTCCAAACTCATGTCCGAGCGCGGCATCTGCTCGCGCCGCGAGGCCGACGCTTATATCGCGAAAGGCCAGGTATTCGTCGACGGCCAGCGCATCAGCGAACTCGGTACACGCGTGGACCCCGGCTGCGAAATCAAACTGGCGCCCGAAGCCAGCCAGCAGCAGCAGGCGCGCGTCACCATCCTGTTGAACAAACCGATCGGTTTTGTCTCGGGGCAACCGGAACCCGGCTACACCCCCGCCGTCACCCTGATCCTCCCGGAAAATCTCTGGTCTGAAAGCGGCGGCCCGGCGTTTCAGCCCGCCCACATCAAGGGCCTGGCCCCGGCCGGCCGGCTCGACATCGACTCCACCGGCCTGCTCGTGATGACCCAGGATGGCCGCATCGCCAAGCAACTCATCGGCGACGATTCCCAGATCGAGAAGGAATACCTGGTGCGGGTGGAGGGCGGCCTCGACGAGCAGGGCATGAAACTACTCAACCACGGCCTCTCGCTCGACGGCCAGAAACTGCGCCCCGCCCAGGTCGCCTGGCAGAACGAGGATCAACTGCGCTTCGTCCTCAAGGAAGGCCGCAAACGCCAGATTCGCCGCATGTGCGAACTGGTCGGGCTAAGGGTGGTCGGGCTGAAGCGGGTCCGCATCGGCCGCATCATGCTGGGCCATCTGCCGCTGGGAAACTGGCGTTATCTGCGTGAGGACGAGTGTTTTTGAATACGAACGGGCGGGCGTTTATTCCGCCCCCCACGCCTCCAGAAACTCGAACCAGTGGTCGGCGCCGATTTCTTCCAGGCTGGAACGCACCAGGGCGATTTCCTGCTCGTACTGAACCTGGTTGAGGACACCACGCATACGCTGGAAGCGTAGGTAGACCAGGTAGGTGTTGACCACGTCGGTTTCACAGTAATCGCGGATGGCGGCGATTTCGCCACGTTCGTAGGCGGGCCAGACGGCGGAACCGTCCATGCCGAGTTTGCCGGGGAAGCCGTAGAGCTTGGCGAGGTCGTCCAGCGGGGCATTGGCGCGGCCGGAGAACATGGCGATCACGTCCATCAGGTCGAGATGGCGGGTGTGGTAGCGGCTGAGGTAGTTGTTGTATTTGAAATCGCGATTGTCATCGCCCCAGTCCCAGTACTTCGGCGCGGTGACGCCATGCAGCATGGCGCGGTAGTGCAGCACCGGCAGATCGAAACCGCCGCCGTTCCAGCTCACCAGTTGCGGGGTGTACTTCTCGATGCCGTCGAAGAAGCGTTGAATGATCTGGCCCTCGTCGGCATCCGGTTCCGAGAGCGAGAACACGCGGAAACGATCACCCTCGCGCAATGTGCAGGAAATGGTGACCACGCGTTGCAGATAATGCTGCAAAAAATCGGAGCCGCCAGTCTGCTGGCGGCGCATGAGGAAGGCCATTTCGCCGACTTCATGGTCGCTGGCCTCGGGGCCGACCTTGTGGAGGCGACGCAACCCGGCAATGTCGGGAATGGTTTCGATATCGAAGACGAGGACGGGGGTCATGGCATGGGGGCGTAAAATTCGGGCGATTCTATCCGCTTTACCCATTCCACTTCCCCCCCCGTTTCCATGCAAACCCGCTGGCATTTTTCCGACTCCGATTCGACCTGGCTGGCTGCGGCGCTGGCCTTTGTCGCCCGCGCGGAGAGGGAAGCCCTGACGGCGCGCGGCGCGTTCCACATCGTGCTGGCCGGCGGCAACACGCCGCGCCTCGTTTATGAGTCGCTAGCTCAGGAACACCATGACTGGGCACACTGGCAGGTCTGGTTCGGCGATGAACGCTGTTTGCCGGTCGAACATCCAGAGCGCAACAGTGTGATGGCGCGTGCGCTGCTGGAGCGCATCACCGCTGCTCTCCCCCCTATGCCAAAGGGGGGCAGTATCCACACCATTCCTGGTGAACTCGGCCCCGTCAAAGCCGCCTCTGCCTATGCCGCCGAACTTGCCGATGTCGGCGATTTCGACCTGGTCATTCTGGGGCTGGGCGAAGACGGCCATACCGCCAGCCTCTTTCCTTGCCACACTCCTTGCCACACTCCTTGCCACACTCCCGGCTACCTCCCCAAACCGGAAGCCGATGCCCTGGCTGTTTTCGACGCCCCCAAACCACCGCCCGAGCGCGTCAGCCTTTCCGCCGGCCGCCTGTCGCGCGCCCGCCAGGTGCTGTTTCTGGTGAGCGGCCTCGGCAAAAGCGAGGCCTTGCGCCGTTGGCGCGCCGGCGACCCCACCATTCCCGCCGCCACCATCCAGCCCGAAGCCGGGGTGGATGTGTTGCTGGCCCCCGATCTTTCAACTCCTGGAGTCCTCCCATGAAAACCACCTTGCTCGCCTTCGCGGCGCTCGCATTCATCTCAACTGCACAAGCGGCGGAGGAACGTCGTTCCACCGCCGCCGACCAGACCGCCCTGGCGGTGACCATCTACAACGGCGATCTGGCCCTGGTGAAGGATGCGCGCCGGGTCAAACTGAACGTCGGCGAGAATCTGCTGGCCTGGCGCGGGGTATCGGCGCGGATGCAGCCGGAAACCGCGCTGCTGCGCAGCCTGGACGGACGCCGCCTGACGCTGCTGGAGCAGAACTTCGATTTCGACCTGCTCACCCCGCAGAAGATGCTGGAAAAATCCGTGGGCGAGCCGGTACGCGTGATCCGCACGCAGCCGGTCACCGGCGTGGAATATGCCGAGAGCGCCAGCGTGGTGGCGGCCAATGACGGCGTGGTGTTGCAGTTTGCTGATCGGGTCGAGACCGGTGTGCCCGGCCGTATCGTTTTCTCCCGGGTGCCGACCGACCTGCGCGACCATCCCACCCTGTCGATGCTGTTCCGCACCGATGCCCCTCCTGTTACCGCCGCGTACCAACAAGGCAGCACCGGTACCGAGCATGGCCTGGAGCTGTCCTATCTCACCGGCGGCCTGACCTGGAAGGCCGATTACGTCGCCGAACTTTCCGCCAAGGAAGACCGAATCGACCTCAACGGCTGGGTCACCCTCACCAATACCAGCGGCACCCGCTACCCCAACGCCCGCCTGCAACTGGTGGCCGGCGAGGTGAACCGGGCACAACAGGAGCACCTGCGCCCACCCGTGATGATGAAGTCGCTGGCGATGGCCGACGCCGCCCCGCAGATGCAGGAAGAAAGCCTGTTCGAGTACCACCTCTACACCCTGGACCGGAATACCACCCTGGGCGACAAACAGACCAAGCAAGTGGCCCTGCTGTCCGCACAGAACGTGGTGGTGGACAAGGAGTTCCGCCTGGTCGGCGGTGATTGGTACTACCACGGCCAGCACGGCGACCTGGGCAAGAAGATGAAGCCGAGCGTATTCATGGAGTTCGCCAACCAGGGCGAGAACCTCGGCATTCCCCTGCCCCGTGGCGTGGTGCGGGTCTACAAGAAGGACTCAGCGGGGCGCGCGCAGTTCATCGGCGAGGACCGCATCGACCACACCGCAAAGGGCGAAACGGTGAAGCTGAAACTGGGTGAGGCGTTCGACATCACCGCCGACAAGAAACAGACCGACTTCCAGAAGCTGGCCGGCACCTACAACAGCCGTGGTGGCGTGATCGAGTCCGGCTACCAGATGGAAATACGCAATGCCAAGCGCGAGAAAGTCGTGGTCACGGTCATCGAGAGCATCCCGGGCGAATGGCAGATGGTCCAGGAAAGCCACCCACACAAGAAGGACAGCGCCAGCAGCGTCATCTGGCAAGTGCCGGTGCCGGCGGAAGGCAAGGCCGTGCTGACCTGGCGGGTGCGGGTGAAGTATTGAGCGGGAGGCGCTTTTGTAGCGCCGGCTTCCAGCCGGCTCTTTTCAACGACGCCGGCGAGGATGCTGACGCTACAGGAGGAGCGCGGTGTGAGTAGCGAGGAAAACATCGTCACCGCTTTGGCCCATTACGGCTGGTGCGTGGTTCCCGGATTTGTCGGCGAGGCCGAGACAGCGGCCTTACGCGCAGCGTGTTTGCAGGCGCATGCGGCCGGTGCCTTCCACGCCGCCGGGGTGGGGCGCGGGCAGGCGCAGATACGTTCGGAATTACGTGGCGACCATGTTTTATGGGTGGATGAAACGAATACCGGCCCGGCGTTGCACGAACTGCTCGACCGCTTCGAGTCACTCCGCCAGAAGGTGAATCAGGAACTGTTCCTCGGCCTGTTCGACCTGGAAACGCATTTCGCCGTGTATCCGCCCGGCGCCGGCTACCAGCGCCACCTTGACCGCTTCCGTGACGATGACCGGCGCAGCCTGACGGTGATCCTTTATCTCAATGAGCCGGACTGGCGCGAGGAAGACGGCGGCCAGCTTCAGTTCTGGCCGGACCCGGAAACCACGCCGCTGGAAATTCAACCGGCCGGCGGCACCCTGGTGACCTTTCTTTCCGACCGCTTCTGGCACGAAGTCCTGCCGGCCCAGCGCCGGCGTCTGTCGCTGACTGGCTGGTTCCGGCGGCGGTGAGGATTCGGCGGAAGGCGCTTCGCTTTTCCGTCCTACACGCTGTCCCGCTGTTGTAACCGCCACATGGCGGCATAGCGGCCCTCCGCCGCCAGCAGCGCGGCGTGGCTGCCGCGCTCGACGATGCGGCCAGCTTCCAGCACCAGAATTTCATCGGCATCCACCACGGTCGAAAGGCGGTGGGCGATCACCAAGGTGGTGCGGTTTTCCGAGATGCGTGCGAGCTCCTGGTTGATAGCCTGTTCCGTGGCGCTATCCAGCGACGAGGTGGCTTCGTCGAACACCAGGATGGGCGGGTTCTTGAGGATCGTGCGGGCGATCGCCACGCGTTGTTTTTCCCCACCCGAAAGCTTCAATCCACGCTCACCGACGACCGTGTCGTAGCCATCCGGCAGGCTGGCGATGAACCGATCCAGACGCGCCGCGCGCGCGGCTTCCAGCACTTCGGAGTGAGAGGCATCCGGGCGGCCATAGGCGATGTTGTGGTAGAGGCTGTCGTTGAACAGCACGGTGTCCTGGGGAACCATGCCGATCTGCTTTCTCAGGCTGGCCTGGGTGACCTGGCAGATGTCCTGGCCGTCGATCAGGATGCGTCCGTCAGCAATATCGAAGAAGCGGAACAACAGGCGCGAAAGCGTCGATTTCCCCGCCCCGCTCGCCCCCACCACGGCCAATTTGCGGCCGGCGGGGATGCTGAAGCTGACCGCTTCCAGGATCGGCCGACGTGGGTCGTAGGCGAAGCTGACCCGCTCGAAACGCACTTCACCCTTATCCACCCGCAGTTCCCGCGCATCCGGCGCATCGACGATTTCCGCTGGCCGGTGTAGCAGGCCGAACAGTTTTTCCATGTCGGTGAGGGCGTTACGGATTTCCCGGTAGATGGTGCCGAGAAAGTTGAGCGGGATGAACAACTGGATCAGGTAGGCATTGACCAGCACCAGGTCGCCGATGGTCATGCTCTTTTCCGCCACCCCTTGGCTGGCCAGCCCCATCATCGCGGTGACCCCCACGGCGATGATGAATGCCTGCCCGGCGTTGAGCCAGGCCAGCGATATCTCGCTTTGCACCGTGGCATCCTCGGCGCGCCGCAGATCGGCCTTGAGGCGGTCTGACTCATATTGCTCGTTGTTGAAATACTTCACCGTTTCGTAGTTGAGCAGACTGTCCACCGCGCGCGCGTTGGCGCGGGAGTCGCTCTCGTTCATGGCACGGCGGTATTGCAGGCGCCAATGGGTGATGCTGATGGTGAAGGCGAGGTAGACCGCCAGCGTCATCAAGGTAATGGCACCAAACCAGGGGTCGTATTTAAAGAACAGGATGCCGGCCACCATGAGGATTTCCAGCAGCGTGGGGCCGATGTTGAACAGGGTGAAGTTGATCAGAAAGCGGATCGAGCGGGCACCGCGCTCGATGTCCACTGCCAGGCCGCCGGTGTGGCGCTCCAGATGAAAGCGCAGGGATTGCGCGTGCAGGTGCTTGAACACGTCGTGAATGGCGCCACGCATGGCGCGTTGCAGGACGCGCGCGAACAAGGCGTCACGCAGTTCGGTAAAGGCGGTGTTGCCGAAGCGCAGCAGCCCGTAGAGGACGATGAAAAACATCGGCAGGGCCAGAGTCGCGGCGAGGTTGGCAGAAGCGGCGTGCCCCACCCGGTCGACGATTTCCTTCAACAGCAGCGGAATGGAAACGTTGGCCAGTTTGGCGCACAACAGCAACGCGAACGCCGCCAGCACCCGCCCCTTGTAGCGCCAGACATAAGGTGCCAGCGACCACGCCGCCCGCCACTGGCCAGTGGTGGTGTGCGGGGTCATGGAATCGGAACGGGCGTGGTCGCGGGCCATGGGGTCAGGCGTTGGTAGGGTGCGCCGTGCGCACCATCGGCCATCAATCGGTGCGCGCGGCGCACCCTACCGACAGTAACGTAGGTTGGGCAAAGCGCAGCGTGCCCAACAAACCGTCGCGATGTTGGGCACGCTGCGCTTTGCCCAACCTACGACACGAAGGGAGAAGGAACCTGCGTCAATCAAGCCAGCGACGCTCCCGCAACCCGGCTTTCTCCCGAAGGAAGAGGGAGAAAGAAAAGTTACATGCTCGCCGGTCGATCCAGCGGGGTATGCCAGTGGTCGTCTGCCGCGGGTTCCGGGTTGAACCAGTTGAGCTTGGCGTGCAGGCTGACCACGCTGCCGACAATGATCAGGGTCGGTGGCTTCAACTCGGCCTTGGCGGCCAGCGTCGGCAAAGTATCCAGCGTACCGGTAACCGTCTTCTGGTTCAGCGTGGTGCCTTGCTGCACGATGGCAGCAGGGGTATCACCCGGCATACCGTGTTTCTTCATCTCGTCGCACAGCGTCACCAGACCTTTCAGGCCCATGTAGATGACGATGGTCTGGCGCGGCCGGCAGAGCATGTCCCAATCCAGGTCCATGGTGCCGTCCTTGAGATGGCCGGTCACCAGGACCAGCGCCTGGGCATGGTCGCGGTGAGTGAGCGGAATACCGGCATAGGCTGCCACCCCCGCCGCCGCCGTCACCGCCGGTACCACCTGGAACGGCACACCATGCTCGCGCAGGGTTTCGATCTCCTCGCCGCCGCGTCCGAAGATGAACGGATCGCCGCCTTTCAAACGCAGCACCCGTTTGCCTTCCTTGGCCAGACGCACCAGAACCAGGTTGATTTCGTCCTGCGGCACGGCATGGTTATCGCGTTCCTTGCCGACATAGAAACGGTCGGCGTCGCGCCGGCACATATCCAGAATGGGCGGGGAAACCAGACGGTCGTAGACCACCACGTCGGCCTGCTGCATCAGGCGCAGCGCCCGGAAGGTGAGCAGATCGGGGTTGCCGGGACCGGCGCCGACCAGATAGACCTCGCCGGTTGCCGGCTCAGTGCCCGTGGCATCGAGCATGGACTGAAGGCTGGCTTCGGCCTCCTGTTCGCGTCCCGCAAACACCATTTCCGAAATCGGCGACAGGAACGCTCTTTCCCAGAACTTGCGCCGCTGCTCGGTCGTGCCGAACTTGCCGCGTACCGCTTGCTTGAAGCGGCCGGCGAGCGCGGCAAGGCGACCGTAGCCGGCGGGAATCAGGGTTTCCAGACGGGCACGCAACAGGCGCGAGAGCACCGGCGCTTCGCCGCCACTGGACACGGCCACCATCACCGGCGAGCGGTCGATGATGGAAGGCATGATGAAGGAGCACACCTCGGGCTTGTCCACCACGTTCACCGGGATATGGCGGGCACGTGCGGCATCATGCACAGCCTTGTTCAGGCGGTCGTCTTCGCTGGCGGCAAACACCACATCCATGCCGTCCAGATGGGTTTCCTGAAAGTCGGTTGAGAGGTGGATCAGACGGTCGCTGACGGCCAGTTCCTTGAAAGCGTTGGACAGGGGCGTAGGCGAAACCGCGTGCACCCAGGCGCCGGCATTGAGCATGAGCGACGCCTTGCGCGCGGCGGTGTCACCACCGCCCACCACCAGGCCCTTGCGGCCACGCAGGTCGAGGAAAATCGGTAAGTAGTCCATTTTTGCGATTTGAGATTTGGGATTGGGGGATGGGGATTGGAGAGGTGCGGCCAGCGGGTAGTGACAATCCGCAATCACACTTCCCCAATCCAAAATCAATCAGCTGCCGCAACCGCCGCCGCTGCTGCCGCAACCGCCGCAGCCGCCGCCGCTGTTACTGGCTCCCGTGCTGCAACCCCCTTCCTGGGCACTCGCCTTCATGAACACGAAGCGGTGCTCACCGGGATTGACTTCGGAGAAGTCGATAGTGACGTCATCCAGCATCGACGCGCTTTCGGCGTTGACCAGCAGGGTCACCCCCCAGGAGTCGACGAGGGTGTCGTTGCTGCGTTCGTCATCGAAGCCCATGCCGAATTCCAGCATGCCGGCCTGGTTGACACGGGCGGCGATACGCAATGCCAGGTTATCGGCGCCCCCTTCTTGCGCGGAGGCGCGAACTTGCGCGGCGGCTTCCTTGGTCAAGCTGATCATGATTCGTTTCCTTGCAGTAGCGGGGCCGTGCCCCAGGTTAAGTAAGCGTCTGGTCAAAGGCCGTCAAGCGGCTAGGCGATTGAGCGATCGGGAATACACGCGCACTTTCTCCAGGAAAGGTGCAATCCAGCCGCGCTCGCCGGAACCGCGTCGATGACAGTAGGCAGCAAGCAGATTGCGATAGACGTAGCCATCGCGTTGGCCATCCATACCGTGGCCACGTTTCACGCGGTAGGCGTAATTGAGGTCGCTGGGCAGGTTTTCCAAGTGCGAGTAGTGAAATTCGTGCGCGGGAATCGTTTGAGTCTGCGCGGCCCAGGGCGCCTCCGCTGTTTCTTCCAGTTCCGCATAACCGCGGCCGACTGGGCGGTCGGTCATGACCACATCACCGGGCAGGATTCCGACCATCTCGCCCTGTCGTTCGCCCCAGCGGAGCGAACGCGCCAGGAACATGAGGCCACCGCACTCGGCATAGACCGGTAGCCCGGCTTCAATCTGGCGAGCGACATCCGCGCGCAGGCTGGCATTGGCGGCCAGGGCCTCAATGAACATCTCCGGAAAACCGCCACCCAACAGAAGGCCATCCACGTCGGGCAGTCGCGCGTCCCGCAGCGTATTCAGAGGCACCAGTTCGAATCCGGCATCGCGCAGGGTGTCGAGGTCTTCCTGATAGTAGAAACCGAAGGCGCGGTCATGCGCGTAAGCGATACGCAGCCCGCCCTGTCCCAATCGTTTCGCCAGCGGCGGGCGGGGTGCGGCGGCCTGGCCGGCAATCTCCAGGAGACGGTCGATATCCACTTGCGCGGCGACCAGGCTGGCAATGGCTTCGACGCGGGCATCCGCCTCCACCGCTTCGTTCCCCGGCACCAGGCCGAGGTGGCGCTCGGCGATGGCCATTTGTTCGCTCTTGTAGACCACCCCCAAGACTGGCACATCGGTATAGCGCGCAATCACCTCGCGCAATTTGCCCTCATGGCGCGGCCCACCCACCTTGTTGAGGATGACGCCGGCGATGTTCACCGCCGGGTCGAAGGCCTTATAACCGAGGATCAGCGGCGCGATGCCACGCGTCATGCCGATGGTGTCGAGCACCAGCAGCACCGGTGCATTCAGCAACTTGGCGAGCGCGGCATTGCTGTTGGAGCCTTCCACATCCATGCCGTCGTAAAGCCCCTTGTTGCCCTCGATCAGGCTGATGTCGGCCACGCCGGCATGGCGCGCGAACAAAGCCTCGATTTCCACCTTATGCATCATGTGGAAATCCAGGTTGTAACTGGGGCGACCGGCCGCCAGACCATGCCAGATCGGGTCGATGTAATCCGGCCCTTTCTTGAATGCCTGTACCTTCAGGCCACGATTGCGCAGAGCCCGGCACAGGCCCAAGGTAAGCGTGGTTTTGCCCGAGGATTTGTGGGCGGCGGAGAGGTATAGATGCGGCATGGCAAGATTTTACCGGCGGGAAAGCAAAAAGCCGACTAATTTGGTCGGCTTTTTGCGATAACAGGTGCCAGCTTGTTCAGTCCGTATTTCTGCGCGACTGCAGGGTCTTGAAATCATCCTGCGGCATGAACTTGAATACCCGCACGGCAACCACCGTCAGCACGAACGTGATGCCGACACCGCCCATACCCAGCAACCACTCGTAAACACTCGGGCTGTAAGCATGCACGACACCATCATAGAAGGCGCTCTGAACTTCATGGCCTGGGAACATGACCAGCGGGAAGGCCTGGCCACCGACGATGGTGACGTACATTTGCGCGACACCGCCAAGAATGACCAGGACGGGAGCCAGGAAGCAGAAACACACCTTCTGCGCATCCTGGGAACGCGGCATGAACAGCAGGATCAGGGGCACGATACCGCCAAGAATCACCTGGCCCACCCAGAACACCGTGGTGTAGATGCCGCCATCGAGCAGGATGAAGCGTTCGAACTCCCACTGTTTGGCGAAGTACAAATTGGTGAGGTGGAAAACAATGGTGAAGTAAAGCGAGGCACCCACGAACACGGCCAAGAGGTTCTTCATGCGGCGGCGGACGCCCTCGTCGAGGGTCATGCCGTTCCAGCGATACATGGACGACTGCACCACCATGAAGACCGCCAGGCCGTAAGCGAATGACATGATGACGAACATCGGTGCCATCAGCGCCGAGTTGTAACCGGCACGGGCCACGAGGAAGCCGAAGATGGAACCGGTGGCGGTGGTCAGTGACAAGCGCCAGAAAAAGGCCATATAACCGACCGGCTTCGACCAGACCTTCAACCTGCGATCCATCAGGGTAATCAAGTACAGACCCACAATGGCGAAGAAGCCGTTGTAGAAGATCATGTTCCAGGCAAAGATGGACTTGAAGTTGTAGTGGGTCATGGCCACGATCAGACGGTCAGGGCGACCGAGATCGAGCACCAGGACGGCCAGGCCGCCGGCCAGCAGCGCCAGGGCCAACATGCCGGAGAGCGGCGCGCGGGACTTGTAGACCTGCTTGCCGAATACCGAACCGATGGACGCCACGTTGAGCGCGCCGGAAGCGGCGACGATCAGGAACACGGCGAACACATGCGGCAGGCCCCAGACGATCTGGTTGTTCATCCCGGTGAGAACGTGGCCGTGGTGTTCCAGGGTGAAGAAGGCATACAGCGCGCCGAGGACCACCAGTCCTCCTAGAGAGAGCAAGGCAATGAACTGCCCGGTGCGGCACTCGCCTTGATTGATGCAAAGTTCGTGTGCCATGTCTTATATCCCTTGATAACGAACGCCGGTGTTGAGCGCCAGATCGGCCCTGACCTCGACACTGTCGGTGGACTTGAGCAGCTTCGCGACTTCGCTTTCGGGATCGTCGAGATCACCGAAGACCATGGCCTTGTGGCTCTTGGCATTGCAGGCCTCGACGCAGGCGGGCTGTTCGCCGCGATCGACGCGCTGCACGCAGAAGGTGCAGGACTCGACACAGCCTTTGCCGCGCGGGACTTCCGGGTTCTGGTCGGTCAGCGGTTCGTGCACGAAGGAGCGCGCCTTGTACGGGCAGGCCAA
This sequence comes from Pseudomonadota bacterium, assembly GCA_030690985.1. GTDB lineage: Bacteria > Pseudomonadota > Gammaproteobacteria > Burkholderiales > Thiobacillaceae > PFJX01. Next base: position 17,560 of record JAUYFG010000274.1, on the reverse strand, counting down.
CATGCAGTAGCGACAACCGATGCAGCTATGCCGATCCACCAGGACGATGCCGTCGGCCCGCTTCATCGAGGCGCCGGTCGGGCAGACATCCACGCAGGGCGGGTTTTCGCAGTGCTGGCACATCATGGGCAGGCTTTGCACATAACCGGTGCGCAGATCCTTGATGTCCACCTTGCGGATCCATTGGCTGTCCTGCGGGCCGGTCTTGCCGGACAGGCCGTTTTCCGTGTTACAGGCAGTGACACAGTCGTTGCAGCCGTCACCGCACTTGGTGGTGTCGATCAACATCCCCCAGCGTTGCTTGCTGGAAGCGCCCTCTTCGGGTGCGCGGCTGTGCGCCACACTGTAGAGCAGCACACCGGGACCAAGCGTGACACCGGCGACCACAGCACCCGTCTTGAGGAACGCGCGACGGTCTTCGAGTTTGGTGTTCATGGATTCACTCATTGGCGGCCTCCGTTGGAGGGCAGGGATGCCGTGGGTTGCGCGGCCTGAGTCACGGCACGCTTGCCTGGTTTGGTGGCATGGCAATCCCAGCAGTCGAGCTTGGCGCCGGCATAGCTGTGACAGGCCACGCAGAAATCCTCCTTCGAGGAAGCCACGCTGCCGGTCTTGCTACTGGCATGGCACTCCACACAGGCTTTGAGGCTGTGCCTGGTGGTGCGGATACCCCGGCGCAACGTGTCGTCACGGTGAGCTTTCAGCAGATCCATATGGTTGCGCCGCATGGTTGCGGTGTCTTCCACACATTTCTCGCCCTTGCCCTTTTCCAGCTTGGGCAGATCAACACCCGCTGCCGCCTCGAATGACGGGACAGCCATTACAGCCGTCACGCCGAGAAGGACGATAAGACGCAAACCCGGACGTAAACCCGTGCGCAGCCCCGCGCGCAAATAACCGGCCAGTCTAGCCATGCCATTCATCCTTGTTTACTCGCCCATGCCCATGAGAATGTAGCCGGTCGGGCACACTTCGGCACAAATGTGGCAACCGATGCACTTGGTGTAGTCGGTGTCCACATAACGGCCGGTGGTGGGGTTGTCTTTCTTCTTGACCTTGAACACGGCCACTTGCGGACAGTAGATCACGCAGTTGTCGCACTCGAAGCAAAGGCCACAGGACATGCAGCGCTTGGCTTCCGCCACAGTCTGCTTATCGTCCAGGGCGTGCAGGCGGTCTTCGAAGTTACCCAGGGCGGAGTCCTTGTCCAACGTAGTTACACCACGTTGATTGCGCGGGACGTTCATGAAGTGGCCGAGGAACATCTCGGTGGACGGGATCACATAACGGCCGGAACGGTCGTCGAAGTTGTGCAAGACGTCCTTCCAGGAGTCGCTACCCGTTTCCTGGCCGTGGTGCTCTTTGTACTCATGGCCGGTTTCGACCCACTTGCGTACCTGGTCCCAATGCGCCACGTCGACCTTGGGCCGCTTGCCTGCTTCTTCGCCCTTGAGGAAGGCGTCGATACCGTCGGCACAGATGCGGGCATGGCCGATTGCGGTGGTCAGCAGATGCGGGCGGATCACGTCACCGGCGACGAAGATGTTCGGCTTGTTGGGGAAGCGGTAGTTCTTGTCGGCGCGGATCAGACCATTGTTGTTGTTGAAGCTTTCGAGGCCGGTGAAATCGACGGCCTGGCCGATGGCGGAGACGATCAAGTCACCGGTGATGTCGAATTCAGTGCCTTCCTTGATCCTGGTTTCCTTGCCGACCACTTCGAACTCGGCCACGCGCAGCGCGGTGGCACGGCCGGAGGCATCCTTGATCACGGCGATGGGCGTCACGCCGCCGATGATCTCGATGCCTTCGGCTTTGGCCTGCTCGACTTCGTGCTTGTTGGCAGCCATCTTGTCGATGGTGGCGCGGGAGATCAGCACCACTTCGACACCCATGCGGGCGGAAATGCTGGCGACGTCGTGCGCGGTATGGCCAGCCAGCACCATTTCCGGCAGATCAGTGGTGGAGGCATTGGTGACCTTGCCAAGACGACGGGCGACGGTCGCCACGTCGATGGAGGTGTCACCACCACCGATAACCACGATCTTGTTGCCGACGTGCTGCAAACGGCCTTCGTTGAAGGCACGCAAGAAGGCGGTGGCGGGAACACAGTTGGGGGCATCAGCACCCTCAACCGGCAAAGTACGGCCACCCTGAGCACCCAGGGCGATCAGCACTGCGTCGTAGTCTTTCTCGATCTGCTCCATGCTGATATCGGTACCGATACGCGTGTTCAGACGCGTTTCCACGCCCATGTCGACGATACGTTTGATCTCGCCGTCGAGCACATCACGTGGGGTACGGAAACCAGGGATGCCGTAGCGCATCATGCCGCCGAGTTCAGCGTGGTCATCGAATATCGTGCAGCCGTGGCCCATGCGACGCAGCTGATAGGCGGCTGCCAGGCCGGCGGGGCCACCGCCGATGATGGCGATCTTCTTGCCACTTTCATTGGCCGGCTTTTCAAAACCGATGTTGTTTTCCAGCGCCCAGTTGCCGAGGAAGTGTTCAACCGAGTTGATACCCACGTTTTCCTCGATCTGGTTGCGGTTGCAACCGGACTCGCACGGCGCCGGGCAGACACGGCCCATGACGGCGGGGAAGGGGTTGGCGCTGGTCAGGCGGTGAAAGGCGTATTCCTGCCAGCTCTGGCCACCGGTGGGCTTCTCGATGCCACGCACGATATTCAGGTAGCCACGGATGTCTTCACCGGCCGGGCAGGAGCCCTGGCAAGGCGGTGTGGAATGCACATACTCCGGGCACTTGTGGGTCCAGCTCGCCTGGAAAATCATTTCCTGGGCACGCTTGTACTGCCCTTCCTTCTCGCCGTCCTTGTAACGACGCCACGTGGAACCCTCAGTCTTCTTTACGTCTTTGGAAGTGACCGACATCTTCGCTCTCCTATCTCAAGAATCGTGCGGCAATACCGCTTGACAATACGCTTGTCTAACGCGTGTTAACCCATGCGCGCCCGGCCCAAGGCCGGGCTGCCCTTAATCCAGTTTGATGGCCGTACTGACGAGCTGATGCACGCCGCCGACCATGCTCCTGTCGAATCCGTAATACGGTAGAACCTTGGTGAACTGCGCCTTGCAGATTGCACAGATCAGGCTCAGGAAGTTCACACCATTGTTTTGCACCACGTTATTGAACGCATTCATGCGGGGCAAAGCACCCTTGACCCGGACCTCGATCAGATCGTCGGTCAAAACGCCGCCACCACCACCGCAACAGAAGGTGGCTTCGCCGATGGTTTCCGCTGCCATGTCGTGAAAATTATTGGCGACCGCCATGATGATGTTGCGTGGGATCGTGAACTGGCCGCCGGGCTCGTTGCCCATGCGGGAGCCGCGCGCCACGTTGCAGGAATCGTGGAAAGTGATGACACGGTCGTCGTTCAACGATTTGTCGAACTTGAGCGTGCCTTTTTCGATCAAGTCCCAGGTGTATTCACAAATGTGCATGGGCTGTGGAAAACGCGGGTCGAGCTGTTTCTGAAACTCGATCGAGAACGGGTCAGTGCCGCCGTAGCCCATGCCGGTGAGGGTATTCCAGAAGCTGTAGGCAACCCGCCAGGCGTGGCCGCACTCGCCGACGATGATGCGCTTGCAACCCAGTTCCAGCGCGGCATCGCGAATACGCATGGCGATCTTCTGCATGGTTTCGTAATTGCCATTGAACAGGCCGAAGTTGCCCGCCTCGGAGGCCGCCGAGGACATCGTCCAGGAGGCGCCGGCGGCATGGAAGACCTTGGCGTAGCCGATCAGCGATTCCACATGCGGCTCGGAGAAGAAATCGGCCGAGGGGGTGACAAACAGGATTTCCGCGCCCTTTACATTCAGCGGCATCTTCACCGCCACGCCAGTATCCAGTTCGATGTCTTCTTCCAGACCCAGCAGCGTGTCTTCCAGCGCGGGGCCGGGCAAACCCAGGTTGTTACCAATCTTCTGAACCTTGGTCAGTATCTCGCTGCAATACTTCTGACCCATGCCCACCGTATTGAGTATCTCGCGGCCGGCCATGGTGATTTCGGCGGTATCGATGCCGTAAGGGCAGTACACGGAACAACGACGGCACTCGGAACACTGGTGGTAGTAGGTGTACCAGTCGTTCAGAACTTCCTTGGTGAGGTCTTCCGCGCCCACCAGCCAGGGGGTGATTTTGCCGGGAAGCGTGAAATAGCGGCGGTACACCTTGCGCATCAGATCCTGGCGCGCCACCGGCATGTTCTTCGGGTCGGCGGTGCCCAGGAAGTAATGGCACTTGTCGGTGCAGGCGCCGCAATGCACGCAGGAATCCATGAATACGCGCAGGCTGCGGTACTTGCCGAGCAATTCACCCATCTTGTTGATCGCGCGATCATGCCAGTCATCGGTCAATTCCCAGGGATAGCCCAGGAACTCCTGGCTGGCCTTGGCGGCCGGGAAGGATTTGACGTGCGCCATCGCCCCTTCCTTGATCTTGGGGACCTCGGTGTATTCCGTCAGCTTGGGGACTTCAAATTGAGGACCAGCCACAGTTGCTCCTTGCGTCTCGGGTGTGCCGGACTGTTACTTACGCTTATTTGCGTTCCGCCGCTGCCGCCCAGGGGGCGATCAAGCGGGTTTCGCGCGGGTTGTCTGCCTGGTTACGGGTCGGGCTGAAGAAGATGCCCGGCGCGTGCAGCAACTTGCTCACAGGGAAGATAATCATCAGAAGCGCCACCAGAGCCAGATGTACCAGCAGCGGGCCATCGCTGGGCAGCGGATGCCAGTCGAAGGTCACCAGGCCAAGGGCAAAGGCCTTGAGCGCGACGATGTCGGTATGAGAAACAAAGGCCATCATCATGCCGGAGGCGCCGATACCGATCAGCAGGGCCAGCATGAGGTGGTCGGACGGGGTAGAGATATAACGCACACGGTCAACCAGAAAGCGGCGCGCCCACAGACCCATGAGGCCGGCAACCATCGCAAAACTGGCGTATTTGCCATAAGGCTGAACAAATTCGACCACGAACCACATGGGCTCCTGGAAATAGCGCACATGGCGCAGCAGGACCAGGGCCAGGCCGACATGGAACATCCAGCCGAAGACCCAGATCCATTTGTTGGCCTTGAACAGGGATTCGAACAGCACGACTTCGCGTGCCATCCGCATCGCCACGCCGGTATTGGTAGTCGGGGCGGGCGTGGTGGGAATCTTGAGAGGTGCCGGGGTGCGGCTGTACTCGGCAATGCGATAGGCCACGCCGCCAATCAGCACGATTGCGGCAAAGTAATACAGGCCAATATAGAAAAGCGTCAGCGTAGTCATCCGTTCCTCTGCATCAGGCAGAACAACTCAATACGTTCCGGACACTCCGGAACATAAACAGAAATCTTGAGACCGACGGGCCGGAAGCCCGCCGGGATCAACCGAGATTGATCAGATACAGCCAGTCGGCTTGGGCAGGCCGGCGATCTTGCAAGCCTGCTTGGCGGGGCCATAAGGGAACAACTCGTACAGATACTTGTTGTTGCCCTTGTCCGCGCCCAGCTTCTTGGAGATCGCCTTGGTCAGCACGCGCACTGCGGGGGCGATTTGGTACTCGTCGTAGTACTCGCGCAGGAAATTGACCACTTCCCAATGGGAGTCGGTCATTTCAACTTTTTCTTCCTGTGCCAGATATCCGGCGATGTCCGGGTTCCAATCGGCCAGATTGGTCAGGTAGCCTTCCTCGTCGACTTCAAAAGATTTGCCGGCAACTTCAACCATAGGCATAGCGCACTCCTTGAGAAAATAATTACAACCAGGATTACAACCAAGATTGGCAGGTGTTGGTCTCGGCAACGAGATCAACAAATCCGCCGTAATCCACAACTTTTACCCCGTCCAGAACACGAGCGGACATACCGCGCGCATCGAGATCGGGACCGAGGGCATAAATCTGAAGGTCAGCCATGGCTGCCTGGATTTGCGCCGCCGCCACACTGCCCTGGGTCACCGCATAAACGGCATCCTCGATCAGCAATACGGCAGAACCCTTGCTGGCCATACGCAGGCAGCTCTCGAGAGAGTTTCGCTCCGTGGCCGATTTGTTAACGATATGCAGCATCTTCGTCTCCCTCAGTAGCTGATCACGACGTCTTGCTCAGCCATGAGATTGGCCATCTCGGCGCTGTCGAGCACGGTCACGTCCACGATCAGATCGGCTTCGGTCAAGCCTCTGGCATCCATGGATGCCCTCTCGACGTACAGCTTCTCGATGTCGTAGCCATCCAGGGCACGGTAGGTCTTGGAAAAATCCTTGACCTCGATGCCCTTGGTGTTCATGCCCTTGATCAGCTCATAAACACCATCGTCGGCAAATACCATGCTCACGTCCTGATCGAAGGCCGCCGAGACCAGCACCACTTCCAGGCCCTCGAGGGCGTAGATGGTGCCGTGCGGCGCCTTGCGGTTTACGAACATGAACTTCTTGACGACGCCTTCGCCGCCTTCCATGTCATCCATCATGTCGCTCATCTTGATTTTCCTCAGTCGCCGAAGGTCAGAAAGCGATCGCACTGGATGCCGGCTTCCACCAATTGGCCGAGACCGGAAATACGGAATCCGGGAGCCAGAATGTCGTCAGTGATTCCGCGACGCATGCCGGCGGCAATGCACACCACCAGGTCCACACCATGCTCTTCCGCCAGCTTGGACCAGCGATTGACCACGTTGCGATCATCCGTGGGAGGCTGTGTGAGCTTGGTGGAGTTGTTCACGCCGTCGTGATAGAAAAATACGCGCGGAACCTTGTGCCCTTTTTCGATGGCCGTCCGAGCAAACAGATACGCGGTATCGCTTGCCTGATGGTTGTACGGCCCTTCACTAACCATAATGCCGATTTTCATTTAAATATCCCTATCTCCGAATATCCGAATCGTTCCGGCCCCGAATTGGCCACTAATACCTCCGGGGCCGGGTGTCATGCCAAACGCGAATCAGAAGCGGATATGAGTGGAAGCGTTCAGTGTGGTACGGGAACCACGCCAGTTGTCGATGTGATACTTGGTGAACGGCAGACCGGTCTTCTCGAAGAAGGCGGGCCAACCGATACGGTCGATCCAGTCGTTCATGCGTTCCCAGGGACGACCATCGGCTTTGTAGACACCAAGAATATTCTTGACGATCTCACTGACTTCGGGCCAACGCGGCGGGTTGTTCGGGATGCCGGCGGCGACGAGCTTGTGGAACGTAGGCTTGGAGCGGGCATTGGAGTTCTTGCCACCCACCCAGATCGCAAATTTTGAATGCTCGGGATCGTTGATCTGCATCGGGGGGCACGGGGGGAAGCAAGCACCACAGCAGATGCATTTCTTCTCGTCCACTTCCAGGGAGGGCTTGCCGTTTATCAGGGCGGGACGAATCGCGGCAACGGGGCAACGGGCAACCACAGAAGGACGCTCACACACGTTGGCAACCAGATCATGGTTGATCTTCGGCGGCTTGGTGTGCTGGATGACGATGGCGATGTCAGCCTGGCCGCCGCAGTTGATCTCGCAACAGGAGGTGGACAGCTTGACGCGGTTGGGCATCTCGCACTTGATGAACTCTTCATAGAGCTCGTCCATCAGGGCCTTGACGGCGCCGGAAGCATCGGTACCCGGGATGTCGCAGTGCAACCAGCCCTGGGTGTGGGCGATCATGGAAACCGAGTTGGCGGTGCCGCCGACCGGGAAACCGCCATCGCTCAGCGCCTTGATCAGAGGTTCGACCTTGGTCTGGTCAGCCACCATGTACTCGATATTGGAACGGGTGGTGAAGCGCACGTAGCCGTCAGCGAACTGGTCGGCGATGTCGGCCAGTTTGCGGATGGTGTAGTGGTCCATCTGACGCTGGGTTCCAGCCTTGACGGTCCAGATTTCAGCACCATTTTCGGCACGGTGGTAAAGCACGCCCGGCTTGGGATGTGAGTGAAACACCCACTTCCCATAGTTGTCTTTCATCACGGGGTGCATGTAGGGCATCGGATCCGGTGCACCGGATTCAATGGTCTTGTGTGTTCTTTCAGCCATTGCTATCTCCAAAGGGTGAAATCGTTAATTCAACTGTAACTTGCTCACAAGGGGGCCACTTGGACCACCCTCGGAGAGACCATTAAATCAGGCGGCTGCCTGCTTGCGCTCGAACCACTTGGCAGCTTCCTCGTCCCAGCCATCCATGCGAGCGTAAGGATTGGAGCGCGGCGAGCTGATCATGTTGGGATCGATCTCCAGCTCAATGCCTTCCAGGAAGTTGACCAGGCCGATACGCTCAATCATCTCGCCGGTGCGCTCATGCTCCAGCGCGTTTTCAGCGAAGAAATCGAGCATGGAGCGGGACAGATCGTTCAGCCGCTCGAAATCCTCGTCGGACTCAAGCTTCATGAACGGAATCACCACGGTGCCCATGGTGGCGCCGATCTTCAGCACACTCTTGCCACCAACCAGAATGGTGACGCCTTTGTCTTTGCCGGGCAGGAGCGCGCCAGGCATGACGTTCAGGCAGTGCATGCAGCGCACGCAGTTGTGGTTGTCGATTTCCAGGCAGTTGTCGTCTGACAGCACCACCTTGGTGACGCCTTCAGCTGCAGCCGCGCCATCGTTCTTCTTGAGCTGGATGGCCTTGGTCGGGCAGTGGTTGACCACCATGTTGATGGCGTCTTCCATGCTGTGCGCGGCATACCAGTCGCGCGCCAGCTTCTCGTCTGCGCGGATGTTGTCGCGCCAGGTGCCGATGGTGGCCATGTCGGAACGCTGAATGGAGTTCATGCAGTCGTTCGGGCAGCCGGAGAACTTGAACTTGAACTTGTACGGCAGGGACGGGCGGTGCATGTCGTCCAGGTTGTTGTTGATGACAATACGCAGGGCGCGAGCTTCGTCATAACAGGACATTTCGCAACGTGCGGCGCCGACGCAGGACATGGAGGTGCGCAATGCGGGACCGGCACCACCGAGGTCGAATCCCATTTCGTTGAACTTGTCGAAGGCACGCTGCACATCGGCGGTCTTGATACCCTGCAACATGATGTCACCGGACTGCCCGTGGAAGGCGATCAGGCCGGAACCACCGGTTTCCAGCCAGGCATCGGACATCTGGCGCAGCAGGTCGGAGGAGTAATGCATGCCGGCAGGCGGCATGATACGCAGCGTATGGAACTCGGCCGCCTCGGGGAACAGGGGCTTGTGGTTCTCGTCTTTCAATTCGGTAAAGCGCGGAATCACGCCACCGCCGTAACCCACCACACCAACAGTACCGCCCTTCCAGTAGCCGAAGCGCGTCTGGTAAGAAGTCTCCAGCTGGCCCATCAGGTCGACCATCATGTCGTTGTCTTTAGCCAGGCGCTTCAGACCCGTAACGAACGAGGGCCACGGGCCAGTCTCGAGTTCGTCCAGGTTCGGCGTATCAATCATTTGCTTAGCCATCTGTCTTTTCTCCTTGAAGTCTTGAACAACACCCAAACGCGTTACCAACTTGTCGCAAGCTCGTCACAAACTTACCGCTCTTGCCCGTTGGCAGTTCGCTCGTACGGGACGAGTTAATACATATTAGGGAGTGCTAATCCAGTCCACCATCATTCCGAGGGGGTAACCCGGGCTTTCAGTCGGGTAGTACTCAACCTACCCGATCGGGTAGGTTGAGTACACCCAGGTTCGCACCCAACTGAAACGCCAATACCTGACAGTTCTTGTCAGATAATTAACGTATCGGAATATACTAACATCCCATGGACCAGATCACCTCTCTCACCAAGTTCCGCAACCCCTTCGGCAACCAGGAAATCGAGTTGCAGGAGGCACGCTATGAAGCAGGCGGCACGCCGATGCTGCGCTTGCGGATTCGGGAACGTGGCGCGCGTTTCACCATTTTCGACGTCGATCCCACAACCGCTAAATACTGGGCGGAAGAAATGTTGAAGTGGGCCACGCCACTGGCCACCGACTCCCCTCCCCCGCCCGCCGAGGACTGACCCCATGCGCATGTACAACCCGGAATGGGACGCCGTGAAAGATATGAAGTTCACGCCCAAAGTACTGGACCTCCACTATGACTTGTCAGGCGGGGAAATCCCCGCAGACCACGGCCCCGCGCTTTACGCTGAAGTGCTGCGACATCTGCCCTGGCTGGCCGACACCCCCGAGGCCGGCATACACCCGGTACATGGCGCACCGAGCGGTCGCAATGACAATCTGGTGATCAATCGGCGAGTGAAACTGGTATTGCGTCTTCCGGTAGCGCGCCTGGAAGCCGCGCTTGCGCTGGTCGGCCAGAGCATCGACCCAGGGGCCGGCAATCTGGTTGTCGGTCCCTTGAAAGAGAAAAACCTGACGCCATTTGGCACGCTGTATTCCCATTTCGTGACGCTGGGTAACGCCGACGAAGCAGCGATTTTGCTTGAGGTGAGGAGAAAACTCGACGAAATGGGCATCCAGTGCGGACTGATACCGGGGTTGCAACGTAAAATGCGCACCCCCGATGGGGAGATCAGCGGCCACACGTTGATGTTGCATGACCTCAGTCTGGCGCATTCACTGGCGGTGCAGGAGCAGGGTCTGGGACACCACCGCAAATTGGGCTGCGGCATCTTCATACCGCACAAGTCGATCAAAGAAGTATCGACCGTCTGAGCGTACCAGTCGGTCATCTGTTTTTTTAACCCGTGAAATAGGAGAAAAACCGTGGGCTACATTCTTAACGGCGAAGAACTGGAAACTGGTGAAGAAGAATTCCTGCTGGAAGCCAACTTCAGCGACGAGATCGTCGAGATCATCGCCGCCGCCGAGAAAATCAACCTGACCGACGAGCATTGGCAAGTCGTCAACTACCTGCGCGACAAGTACCGGGAAGATGGCCATACCCCCAACTTCCGCGCCATGGTTGCCGAACTGGACGAGATGCACCCTGGCACCGACTGGAAAAAAGCGCTCTATGAGCTATTCCCCAGCCAGCCTGCGCGCCAGGCCGCCCGCGTGTCCGGTATGACCAAGCCATTCGGCAAGGGCGGTTACTAACCCGTAGGAGCCCGCTTGCCGGCGATAATCGCGGCAGCCCAAAACGCCACCGCCGAAAATCGCGGGCAAGCCCGCTCCTGCACCAAGGCTCCCCATGTTCATCAACACCCTGGTTACTACTGAAGACCTGGCCGCTCATCTCGATGATCCCAACTGGATTGTCTTCGACTGCCGATTCACCCTGACCGATCCGGAAGCCGGACGTCAGGCCTACCTCAAAGATCACATTCCCGGCGCGCGCTACGTTCATCTCGATGAAGACATGTCCGCGCCAGTTACCGACAACACCGGCCGCCACCCTTTACCCGATGTCCATGACCTGGCGGAGCGGCTTTGCAGCTGGGGTGTCGGCGTCAACAAACAGGTTGTCGTGTACGACGACAGCTATGGCGCGATGGCCGTGCGTCTGTGGTGGATGCTGCGCTGGCTCGGCCACCCCGGCGCCGCCCTGCTTGACGGCGGCATACCCAAGTGGCGCAAGGAAAAGCGGCCACTGACGGCCGAGTTGCCGGCGCCACGCAAAGGCAATTGCGCCTGCCTGCCGGAACCCAGCCAGATCGTTAATGCCGATGACCTGTTGCGCGCCTCACAGACTGGTGACGCGCTGATCATCGACGCGCGTCCAGACCGTCGTTTCAGCGGCGAATTCGAGCCGCTCGACCCAGTCGCCGGGCATATTCCCGGCTCCATAAACTGGCCATTCGACGAGAACCTCGACATCGACGGCACCTTCCTGCCGCCCGAAGCGTTGCGCGAAAACTATCAGGCCTTGATGAAAGGCCGCGCGCCCTGGCAGGTCATTCATACCTGCGGCTCCGGCGTCACCGCCTGCCACAACCTGCTCGCCATGGAAGTCGCCGGCCTGCCCGGCTCGCGCCTCTACCCCGGCTCCTGGAGCGAATGGATACGCGATCCCGCCAGGCCCATCGCCACCGGAGAATAACCATGGCACTCAGAGTCAAAACCGTCTGGTTCAAGAAGGAAGGCGAACAACGCGATCCTGCCGAAGTCGCCACCGTCCTCGCCTCCACCATCTGGCGCCTGTGCGACCGCACCATCGACAATCTGTCCAAAGCCGATTTCGACATCATCACGCCGCAGCGCGGCTTCCGCATCATCGGCGAAATGGCCTGCTTTCTGGTCCATTACGTCGACCGCCTGGCCTTCAACCGCATGGATGACGAACTACGCCAGGACGTGGTCAGCGCGGTCGGTGTGCGTCTGGCCGAGATCATGGAAGAAAACATCATCGAAGTTACCGGCGGCGAGAAAGACCCGGACTACGACTACCAGGCTGGCTTCATCGATCTAACCAATCGGCGCATGGGCGATTACGCGGCATTCGACTTCCCCGAAGAAAAAGCCAGTTTCCCCGCGCTGCGTTTTCTCTCCCTGCAAATCCGCGAAATCATGGAGCAATCCGACCAGACCTGGATCCAGGATCAGATCATGGATATCGAAATGCCCGAGATGCAGGGCATGGTGAAGAAGAACATGGACGGGTTTTATCCGGCGGAGAGCAAAGAGTAAGCCGCCCTCCCCCGAAATCCAAAATCCAAAATCACATGATCCCCGCCGACTCCCCCTTCCACCCCGACAACGAAGCCGGCTACCAGGCCTGGCGCGCCGCCAAGTTGGCGAATTACCCGACGCGCGGCGAAGACCTCATCGTCAAGGTGCGTGACCCGCGCTATCTCTCCGACAGCGAATACCAGGCCATCTGGAAGCTGATCGCCAAGACCAACATGGCGATCTACGCCACCGATCTGGGCGAAACCGAAGACAAGGAATCAATCAGCCAACTCGCTGCGCAATTTGGCCTGACCCACCTGGACGCCAACTGGCTGGCGGACGAGGACGGCATTTCCAGCCTCACCCCACACGATGAAGATGGCCAGCAGCGCGGCGAATTCATCCCCTACACCCACAAGCCGATCCGCTGGCATACAGACGGCTACTACAACCCGCCCGAGCGGCGCATCTGGGCCATGACCCTGCATTGCGTACGCGCCGCCGACGCGGGCGGCATCAACGACCTGTACGACCACGAGCTTGCCTACATCGCTCTGCGCGACGCCGACCCCATGCATATTCGCGCCCTGATGGCCGAAGACGCCATGACCATCCCGGCGCGCACCGATGAGTTGGGCGTGGCGCGCCCCGACGAATCCGGCCCGTCTTTCCTGGTGGATAGCGGGCCACAGCAGTTTCCAACCCTGCACTTGCGCTACACCGCCCGCACCAAGAGCATCGCCTGGAAACAGGATGCAGCCACGCTGGCCGCCGTCGGTGCGCTGGCCGACCTGCTTGCGGGCGACCCCCCGGGCCTCTTCACCCTCGGTCTGCAACCCGGTATGGGCGTGATCTGCAACAACATCCCGCACACCCGCTCCGGTTTCTCCGATCACCCGGACCATCGCCGCCTGCTCTATCGCGCCCGTTACCACGACCATCTGCGCAATCTGCGCGGGTAATCATTCAGAGGGTCTTCGGCACGGCGCAAGCGGGTTCCGGGAAACGCCATTTTTCCGAACACCGGGACAATCGACTGCTGTAAACGGCTTGCCGTGGGCGAAAATGCGCCATGCACTTCCGCCTGCTCACCTGGCTTGCCAGCGCCCTTCTGCTCATCATCTTCGCCGCCATCACCGCATTGGTGTGGCGCGATCACGAACATGAGCTGCAAGTTCAGCTTAACCAGGATGCCGGCCGGCTACAGACCGCGTTCGAAGTCGCCGTGGGCAATCTGGAGCAGCAGATGCTTGCCCTCGCCAGCCTGCTGGCGGCTGACCCGGAAGTGCAACGCCTGTTCGACCAGGGCCGTGCCGCGATACTGGCTGAAGGCGGCGGTGCCGGCGGCGCACGCGCCGCGCGTGTGCGCGCCGCGCTGCTCGCCCGAGTGGAACCACAATGGCATTACATGCAGACCCGGTTCGGCGTGCGCCAACTGCAATTCCATCTCGGCCCGGGCGTCCTCTCCTTCCTGCGCGTCCATGCGCCGGAACGCTATGGCGACCGCATGGATGGGTTGCGCCACATCATCGAGGACACCCTCCGCGACCGCCAGCCGCGCGCCGGGTTCGAAACCGGCCGCGTGCAATCCGGGGTACGCGGTGTGGTACCGGTCGAAGCCATCGATACCGATGGCACCACCCGCCTGATCGGCTCCCTGGAAGCCGGCACGGCATTCAACACACAACTCGGCCTGCTCGACCGGCAACTGGGCGCCGGCTTTGCCGTTCTACTCAAACCCGAACATGTGGAATCTTCGGTCTGGCGTGAATACCGCGAAGGAATGCGCCAGAAAAACGGTTGTGATTGCTATCTGGAAGCCAGTTCTCGTCTGGAATTCAAAGATTTGCTGGGCCACATCCCGTTCCCTGAATTCCGCGACCGGCCACTTTCCTGGCTGCTGCCCTATCAAGGCAGCATCCTGCATATCACCCGGATACCCCTACGCGATTATCTCGGCGTGCTGAGCGCCAAACGGCCTGCTGTCGGCTCGGTGTTGATCTGGCGCGACGTGGGCAACCTGGTGCACCGCCATCGCCAGGCACAGATGACGCTGGCCGGTGGTGCCCTGCTCGGTTACTGCATTGCCCAATTGCTCCTGCTCTGGCTGCTGCGCAATACGCAGCGCCGCTGGAGGTTTCAGGTGGAACAGAAAGCAATCGCATTGAACGAGAGTGAAGCCCGCTTCCAGTTGCTGCTCATGGGCCTGGGCGAAGGTGTCTATGGGGTCAACCTGAAAGGCCACGCGACCTTCATCAACCCGGCCGCGCTGCGCATGCTCGGCCTCTCTGGCGAAAACGTGCTGGGGCGCGACCAGCATCTGCTGTTCCATCACCACCATGCCGATGGCCGCGACTACCTGCACGCCGACTGCCCCATCGCGCTGACCCTGGCCGACGGCCGGCCGCGGCACGAAGAGGAGGAATGGTTCTGGCGCCGCGACGGCAGTGGCTTCCCGGTTGCCCTCACGGTCACCCCGGTGCTGAAGAACGGCGTCCGCGTAGGGGCGGTGGTGGTATTTCAGGACATCTCCGAGCGCCAGGCGCATGCCCAGCAGTTGCGCCTCCTGGCCACGACCGACTCACTCACCGGCGCACACAACCGGCGCCACTTCCTGCAGCAACTGGAACAGGAACTGGCACGCCATCAGCGCTACGGCGAAGCCGCCGCGCTGCTCATGCTCGATCTCGACCATTTCAAACTCGTCAACGACGAATTCGGCCATGCCGCCGGCGATGCGGTCCTCAAGTCATTCACCGCCGGCGCGCGGCAGATCCTGCGACGCAGCGACCACCTCGGCCGCCTGGGCGGCGAGGAATTCGCCATCCTGCTGCCCGATACCGATGGCGAAGGCGCGTGCGAACTGGCGGAGCGCCTGCGCCAGATAATCAATGACACCCAGGTTGAAACCGCAACTGGAATGGTCCACTACAGCGTCAGCATCGGCGTCGCCCTGTTCGCCCGTGGCGACAGCACTGCCGATGCTGTCCTCGCGCGCGCCGACCATGCGCTTTACCGGGCGAAACACAGCGGCCGCAACCGGGTGGAAATGGAAATCACCGAAAAACAGCCCCTGTAGCGCAGGCGTCTCGCCTGCACTTGCCTAACCCGCAGGCGCCCCCTGTAGCGCAGGCGTCTCGCCTGCACTCGCCTAACCCGCAGGCGAGACGCCTGCGCTACATCCCCCCATAGCGCCTGCACTCGCCTGCCGGAAAGGCCGCAACCATTTCCGCAGCCAAAACTAAAGTCTCCGCCACTCCTGCCGTTAAGCAGCCATTGCCATGGCAGCTTATCGAGGAGAAAACCATGTTCGAATCCGCAGAAATCGGCCACAAGGTCGACAAGGCCACCTACGAAAAGGAACTCCCCGCCCTGCGCGAGGCGCTGCTGGATGCCCAGGATGAACTGGTACGAACACGCGGCTTCCAGGTCATCATCATCATCAGCGGTGTCGATGGTGGTGGCCGTGGCGAATCGGTGCACCTGCTCAACGAATGGCTGGACCCGCGCCATGTCGAAACCCACGGCATGGGCGAACCCTCCGACGAGGAGCTCGACCGTCCGCCCATGTGGCGTTTCTGGCGCGCCCTGCCGCCACGCGGCAAGATCGGCATCTTCCAGGGCTCCTGGTACAGCATGCCCATCCTCGAACGGGTCTACGGCAATATCCGCAACGTGGATCTGGAAGAAGCCATGGAACGCAATGTCCGCTTCGAGAAGATGCTCAGCGACGAAGGCGCTCTGATCCTCAAATTCTGGTTTCACCTGTCCAAACCCTTCCAGGAAACCCGGCTCAAGGCCCTGGAAAAAGACCCGCGCACGCGCTGGCGCGTGACCGAACGCGACTGGCATCACTTCAGCCTGTATGACATTTTTCGCAAGACCAGCGCCCAGGCGCTGCGTCTCTCCAGCACGGCACAGGCCCCCTGGTACATCGTCGAAGGCAGCGACGAACGCTATCGCAGCCTGATGCTGGGCAAGATCGTCCTGGAAGCCCTGCGCCTGCGCCTGGCCTCCGCGCACGGGCAACCCCACTCCATCCCCACCCTGCCCAGCCTGCCGCAGGTGGACAATCTGGACATCCTGAAATCCCTGAAGCTCAACCAGACGCTGGACAAGGCGGACTACGAGAAAAAGCTGGAAACCTATCAGGGCCGCCTCAACGTCCTGACCCGCGACCCGCGCTTCAAAAAACTCTCGGTGGTCGGGGTATTCGAAGGCAACGACGCAGCCGGCAAAGGCGGCAGCGTCCGCCGCATCACCGGCGCCCTCGATGCACGCATGTACAAGATCATTCCCATCGCCGCGCCGACCGACGAAGAGAAGGCGCAACCCTATCTCTGGCGCTTCTGGCGCCACATTCCCCGGCGCGGCCGCATCGCCATCTTCGACCGCTCCTGGTACGGCCGCGTCCTGGTGGAACGAGTGGAAGGCTACTGCTCGGAATACGACTGGCTACGCGCCTACAACGAGATCAACGAGTACGAGGCACAACTCGCCAATTACAACATCGTGGTAGTGAAGTTCTGGCTGACGATCAGTTCGGAAGAGCAACTGAAGCGGTTCAAGGAACGCGAGAAGACCGGCTTCAAACGCTACAAGATCACCGACGAGGACTGGCGCAACCGCGAACGCTGGGACGATTACGAGCGGGCCGTATGCGACATGGTCGACCGCACCAGCACCGAGCTCGCGCCCTGGACCCTGGTGCCTGCCAACAACAAGTACCACGCCCGCATCCAGATCATGAAAACCCTGTGCGACAGCATCGAAGCCGGGTTGAAGCGGGTGAAGGACAAGGACAAAAAAGCGTAGCCGCGTAGGATGGGTAGAGCGCTAGCGAAACCCATCAAACGGTGGCACGGTGGGAGTGATGGGTTTCGCTGGCGCTCTACCCATCCTACGAACCATGCTTATTGGGTTAACCCACCCACCCACTACCGGTAGTGACGTAGGTTGGGCAAAGCGAAGCGTGCCCAACGTTCTGGCAGCACGCGTAGGGCGGATGAGCCGGCGTCTTCTTGCCGGCGTTATCCGCCGAATGCCAAACATTCGGC
>JAUYFG010000128.1 GCA_030690985.1 Pseudomonadota bacterium | reverse complement strand
GCAACCGTGGTCGATGCGGTTCGCTGCGCTCACCACATCCTACGGCCCTGTTGACCAAGCCTGCATGGCGCAAGCGTCGCCCGCTCGAACAATGAACCACACCGTAGGAGCGAGCGTGCTCGCGATTGCCGGCGTAGAAATCGCGAGCAAGCTCGCTCCTACGGGGAGGGCGGCCATGCGTAACGGGCTATTGCTGCTGGCGTTGTCGACGTCCGCATCGGCAATGGCCGACGCTGGCGCCCATGCCCTCTACCAGGCCGGCCGCCACGCCCAGGCGCAGACCCGGTTTGCCCAGGAAGGCGGCTACGCCGGCCAGTTCGGCGCGGGGGCGGCGGCCTGGAAACTGAACGACTACCGCGCCGCCGCCGCCCACTTCGGCGCCGCCCTGCTGCTGGCGCGGGATGCGCGGCAACGTGACGATGCGCTCTACAACCTGGGCAATGCCCACTACGGCCTGGGTAACTGGCGCGCCGCCGTGGAAGCTTACGCGGCGGTGTTGCTGGCACGCCCGCAGGATGCCAAAGCACAGGCCAATCTGGCTCAGGCCCGCGTCCGCCTGGCCAGGCAGGGCGGCACGCCGTTCGACAGCGATCTCCGTGGCCGCCGTGGGCAACTGGCACAGGGCGAGGTCAATCTGGACTGGGAAAGCGAGCGCGCCGTGCGCGAGCTGGACGCCTCCGAAGCTGTTGCGATGGTCGGCGGCGGCACGGCGGCGGGGGCGCGATTACAAGGTGCAAGTGGTGGCGGCAGCAGCGCGGAACTCGGCGCCGCCCGTCTGCAATCCGGCCTGAAGAAACTGGAACTGCTGGGCGACCGGCCCCAGGCGATGCTCAAAGGCCTGTTGCGGCAGGATCGTGGCTCGCCTGCCGAACCAGGGGGCGAGCCGTGGTAGGGCGGTCATCCCGGATTTCGCTGCGCTGCATCCGGGCTACGGTTTGCCTGTTGCTGCTGTCCACGGCGGTCGGGGCCGCAGGCCTGAAAACCCAACTCGACCACCCCACCCTGGCCCTGGGCGATCCCCTGACGCTGACCCTGACCGGCACGGCACTGGAGCAGATCGACCTGGCGCCCCTGGCGGCGGATTTCGAGGTGCGCGGCCGCACGCAGTCACGTTCCGGCGACGAAGAAACCCTGGTCCTGACCCTCTACCCGCTGCGTACAGGCCGCCTCGATCTCCCCACTCTGCAAGCCGGCGCGGCGCGTACCCGGCCGGCCGGCGTGACGGTGACGGCAGGTTCCGCCGACACACCCCAGGTTCTGTTCCGGGTGGAAAGCGAGCCGGCGCTGCCCCTCCAGCGGCAACCCACCCGCCTCACCCTGGAAGCCTGCGACGACGGCAGCCTCGACTGGAAGCGCCCACTGCTGCCGCTCCACGCAGCCCTGCATCAGCGCCCGCTGGGCGAGGAACAGATGAATCTTGAGCGCGACGGCGTCCGCTGCACCGCGCACCGTTGGCACTGGATGATCATTCCGACCCAGGCCGGGCCGCTGCAACTGCCTTTGCCCATGCTGGAAGCCGGCAAGTTCGGCCGGCAACTGCGTTTCCCCGCGCCCGCCGTCGCCTTCACGGTCGCCGCCGTGCCGGCCTGGCTGCCGCTCAACGTCGCCATCGGCCAGCCCCGCCTGACAGTGGAAAAACTACCGGAAACCTGGCCCGTACAGCGTCCCCTGGCCTGGCGCTTCGAAGTCGTCGGCGGTTATAGCGAGGAAGGCCTGAAAGCGCTGCTGGCGCTGCAATTGCACGACCGGGCCAGCCTCAATGCCTATGCAGCGGCGCTGGAAACTCTGCCCGGCGAGGAGCGCAATTCGCCCCTGACCCGCCTGCGCGTGACGCTCTACGCCAACGCGCGGGAAACCGGCCCGCTCGTCTTGCCAAGCCTGTCCCTGCCCTGGTTCGACCCCGTCGGCGGCCGCCTGGAAAGCCTGACCGTGGCGGGCGGTCAGGTGCAAATCGTGAATCCCGCGCGGGAATCCCTGGCGCGCTGGCTGATGCTGCTTTTCGGCGTCGGCCTGCTTGCCGCTGCGCTCGCCTGGGCGATCCACCGACTTGCCTGGCGCTGGTGGAAACGGCGCGGCCTGATGGCGCTGGCCGCCGCCACGGATAGGGAAACCCTGCTGCGGAATGTGCGTGGCTTTTCCCTGCGCCGCCAACCCCATCCCGCCGCCACCCTGGGCCTCTGGCGCGATCGCCTGCGGGCCGAAGCACGCTGCGAAGGTCTGGATGAATTGATCGCGGCGCTGGAACGCGCCCGCTATGGCAGGCCGCCCGGCGATTTCACGGCGTTGCAGGCGCGGGCGTTGCACGTGCTGGGCGGCTGCCGTCGGGCTCGGAAATTCCGGCTCTATGTGATTCGGAGTGGGTAACACGTTGCCGTAGGAGCGGGCTTGCACCCGCAAGGGGCACGCCGGATTCGTAAAGCCGCTGAAGCGGCAACGACTCCGCTGCCCGCGATAACCCGCCGCCAATCGCTGAAATCCCGGGGTTTCGTAGGATGGGTTGAGCGATAGCGAAACCCATCGCCCACGGCCGCCGGCGAAGGCGCCGGCGCTACATGGGCGGCTTCGCCGCCATGATCGTTAACGTGAAACAAGCTCGCCCCTGTAGCGCCGGCGCCTCGCCGGCATCCGGCCAGCAATAAGAGACAACCGCCGCGCCTCCCAAGCAGCCCCATCCGCATGCGCAATGGGCGGGCAGCTTGGCGGGAGTCAAGGGGGGCTTTCCATGAGCGCCCTCAAGCCGCAGCGGATCGGATATTTCCGGGAATCGAACAGGCTGCTAGGCCCGTTCCCGTCCGGGGACATAGCTTTGCAGATGCTGGATGAAGTCGTCGGGGGGGAGTGGGGGGCTGATCAGATAGCCCTGGATCAGATCGCAATGCATGGCCGCCAGTTGCTCCATCTGCGCGGCCTTTTCCACTCCTTCGGCCACCACGCTGAAACCCAGCACCTTGGCCAGGGCGATGATGCGTTCGACGATGGCTTGCTGGCGGGTATCCGCGTCCAGATTCCGGATAAAGACGCGGTCGATTTTGAGGATATTGGCGGGAACCTGGATCAGGTAGACCAGGGAGGAATAGCCGGTGCCGAAATCGTCGAGCGCGATGTCGATGCCCATCTCGCGCAAGCCGGCCAGGGTGTCGCGCACTTCGGACGATTGCGTGACTGCGGTGGTTTCCAGAATTTCCAGTTCCAGGCGTTGTGGCGCCAGCCCGTTGCTGTCGAGCACGTCGCGCACTTTCTGCAGCAGGTTGCCGCGCTGGAATTTGGCCGGTGAGATGTTGACGGAAACACTCAAGGACGGCAGCCCCAGCCGGTCCCACGCGGCCATCTGCGCACAGGCGGTTTCCAGCACCCAGTCGCTCAGCCAGTCGTCCAGGCCCATTCCGCCGAGCAGGGGGACGAACTGGTCGGGGGGGACCAGGCCGCGCTTGGGCGAGTTCCAGCGCACCAGGGCTTCCGCGCCGACGATGCGGCGGCCGGCCAATTCGACCTTGGGCTGGTAATAAAGCAGCAACTCATGGCGGCCGATCGCCGCGCGCAAATCCTGGGCCAATTCAAAACGCGCCTGTGCTTCCTCGTTCATGTTCGCGGAATAAAAGCGGAAGCCGCCGGGCTGCTGGCGCTTGGATTCGTACATGGCGGCATCCGCCATCTTGAGCAGGTCCTCGAAGTTGTCGGCGTTGTCGGGATAGAGCGCAATGCCGATGCTGGCCGGCGTGGTCACCTGGCGATCCGCGATAGACATGGGCGTGGCCAGGATTTCGTTGAGCTTGCGCAGCATGGCTTCGAGGATGCCGGATTCGCCGCCACGGGCAAGTTCGGGGAGCAGAAGGATGAATTCATCGCCGCCCAGGCGCGCGACGGTATCGCTCTGGCGGATATGGGCATTGAGTCGATGCGCGCATTCGATCAACAGGGTATCGCCGGCCGAGTGGCCGAGTGAGTCGTTGACCTGCTTGAAATTGTCCAGATCCAGCAATATCAACGCCACCGAGGTGTGTTCCCGGACGGCGCGCGCGAGGGCTTGCTCCACCCGGTCGCGCAGCAGCGCCCGGTTGGGCAGGTCGGTGAGCGCGTCGTAATGGGCCTGGTGGTAGAGCTTTTCCTCCCAGGCCATGTTGGCGGCCGCCACCGCCAGCCGGTCCGCCACGCTGCATCCGGCGGCCACGATATCGGCGAAATCCTCGGGCAGCGTTGCATAGGCCAGGACCAGGAGGGTGTCGAGGCGGCCATTGACCCGGCTGGGAAACAGCAGGATTTCCTGCAGCGGTTCGTCGAACAGAGGCCGCAAACAATCGGCCGATGCCACGTCCAGGCTCACCTGCAACCAGGGCTGCCCGGCGTCCGGGCTCAGGCATTCCCAGATGCGGGAACCGATCATGCGCGCATCGGGCGTTCCTCCCGCCTTGCCCGGCGCGGCCATGAAGAGGCTATCGCCGGCTGCGTCGATGCGCACGAGACCGGCGCGGTCGCAGGGGATGGCCTGGTGGATCTGGCCAAGCAGCGAGTGGACCAGATAGTTCATCTCGCGGGCACCGAGAATGGCCCGGTCCAGCTCCGCAAGCAGGTGCAGCAGGTGGAATTTGTGCTGCAAATTGCCGGACATCAGGTTGAAGGAGCGCGCCAGGCTGCCGAATTCATCGTCGCCGCCGACCGGCACCGTGGCACCGAAATCGCCATTGGCGAGGCGGCGCGTACCTTCCGTGAGCCGCTCCAGGGGGCGCATCTGGCGGCGTATCTGGCCGATGGACAAGAGCATGGCAAGCGCCAGAGCGGCCACGACGAGGGCGGGGAAAGCCTGCTGGAAGCGTTCCAGCCCCTTGAGTACGGACTGCTTCGAATCAGCCACCATCACGATGATGCCGGGGTGGGCATAGGGCGCCTGTAGCCGTGCGCGCCAGAACGCCGCCAGATAATCGCTACTGCCGCCCGCTTCCCATGCCCGCCAGGGAAACACGCCGAGGTTGCGTTGCGCCAGCAGGCGCGGCCACGACTCGGCACTGGGTGAAGCAAGGCCGGGGGTGCAATAGAAGGGCTGAAAATCCGCGCCGACCACGCAGTAATGTTCCGGCGCCTCCTCGTCACGCCAGAGCGTTGGTCGATCCAGTTGCCCCAGCAGCAGCCGCTGCTGCCCCGGTATCCGGGCCAGCATGGCGGGCGCCGGCTCTCCGGCCAGAAGCAGGACGACACCGTCCTGAGCAAGGTGGTGCGTCTGCTCGCGGGTCAGTTCCAGCCGGGATGGCTGTTCCAGAACACGGTAATGGGTGAACCCTTCCAGACCCGTGCTTGCCGTGGCATTCGGCCACGCCAGGCGAGCGGCTTCCCGCCGCAGGGCATGCGCCCGCCAGTTGAAGTTTTCGATGAAACTCATGCCCAGGGAACGACTGTCCTGCTGCAGCCGGCGGTAATTGACCTCCACCAGCATGTCACCGACCTGGAAATAGGCGAACAACGCCACACTCCCCATGGGCAACAGGGCCGCCAGCACGAAGCGCAGCAGCAGGCGCCGGCCGACCGTACTGTTGAGAAGCGGCTGCGCCACCGATCAATGCTCCGAAGCGAGGCCGATAAAGCCCCCGTTACCCGCCCGGACAATGTCGTCGCGAGCCTTGGCGGCGGTCAACGGTCTCTGGGTTTGTCCATCGGGCCCCATGCTGTAGAGGTCGTAGTCGCTGTTGAGCGGGTTCAGGTTCTTGTCCTTGCGCACGGCGCCCCGGTTGGGGGGCGGCACTACATCGATGCCGAGATATTGGTAAGCGTGGCCCCAGGAGTCCAGTGGCGGCGCCGGGTTCAAATCGGCGAGGCTGTTGGGATAGGTGCCCGCCTGGGACAGGTGGCGCTCGATCGCCAGAGAAATCTCGGCGATGTCCTTGATCGCCGCAGTGCGCCGCGCGCGTTCCACATATTCCTGATAAGTCGGCACGGCGACGGACAGCAACGCCGCCACGATGACCAGCGCGATCAGCAGCTCGATCAGGGTGAAGGCGCTCTGCCTGTTCCATTCGGAACTATGCATCCGGGTCGCCTGGTGAGGGATTTGACTGGAGTAGCCCACTGCGGGGAAGCCTTGGTTATCTTGCTTGTCGGCGGGGTGGGCGAGCAGTCTAACCGCTCATGGCCGGCGGGCCACCCCGCGCATGAAACCGGCATGGCGCCGCCCTTTGGAAAAGGCAGGGCGGGTCGGTAGCGCGTGCCCACGGCGGCAAAAATCCTTCGTGATTTCCGGATTCGTTCTCTGTCCAGCGTCCAAACCCCTACTGGAAGCCTGGATAGACGAAGCGCACAAGGCCTCGGTTTCGGTGGTCAGCAATACCTTGCCGTTGAAGCGCTGCCGGCCGAGGAACCTCGGTAATTCTCAACACTTCATGCCACGTGACATACGTTGAACCCCCATCCCACTGAAGACATTGCCGCGCTTGTTCATTATGATGAACATAGCCTCCCATTCCAGACACGCATGCTCGCCCAACAAATCGGCCAACTCATCAAGTCCCAACGCCTCGCCGTGCATCTGACCCAGGCAGATCTGGCCCAGCGCGCGGCGGTGTCGCGCACCACGCTTTCGCGCCTGGAAAGCGGCAAAGCGCCCAATGTGCAAGCAGATGTGCTGGACCGGTTGCTGGCAAGCCTGCAAATTCAACCGCGCATCGAGTCCAGCGCATCGCCCTCTCAAGCGCGCCTGCAAGCCAGGCAAGAACAGAATGCACGGTTACAGCAGCAGCGCGAACACCACTTGCGTTTGATGCTGACCCTGCTCAGCGAGCCCGCCGGGGCGCCAACCAGAATCGAACGTGCCCGCGCCATGGTGGATTTGTGGCGGCGCAATCGCACCTGTAGCGAATATTTCATCGAACGCTGGCAAACGCTGCTGGACCTGCCCGTTCCTCAACTTGTCCAGGCCATGCTTGATCTTGGCGAATGGGAAGACGCGCTGTTTCAGAACACCCCCTGGTCGTGGGCATGGAACTCGAATCCTTAGCCTGCCTGCTCCAGGAAGCCAAAGCCCGGACTGGCCATAGCGAATTCGTCGTGGTCGGCAGCCTCTCCATCCTGGGCGTTCTGCGCAGCCAAGCCATCCCCCAGCGCATGCTGATGTCGCGGGACGTGGATTGCTATACCCGACAAGACCCCGATCGCATCTTCGACCTGCAAGCCGACCTTGGCGAAGGCAGCCCTTTCGACCTGAGCCACGGCTATTTCCTTGACCCGGTTTCCCCCAATTTACCCACCCTGCCGGAACACTGGGAGCAACGCCTGATTCCCCTGGACCTCGCCGATGGCATCCGCGCCTGGTTCCTCGATCCCAACGATGCAGCCGTCTCGAAATACGCGCGTGGCGACCCGCGCGACCGGGAATGGCTACGCGCTGGCCTGATCGCCGGGCTGCTGTCCCTTGCTGTTATCGAGAGCCGCTTCAAACAAACCGTATTTCTCGATGATTCGGAAGCTTGGCGGGCTCGAAAGATGCTGGCGGAGGATGCCGCATGGTTAGACGGATGACACGCCAGATGCTCTCCATGGTCGAGCACGGCAAGGCCATCGGCCGATCTGCCAGCCAAGATGTCTGGCGCCCTCGGTTGCGACATTGACGGCCTGCACGGCTGAGTTTCCGCCATGCAGGCTGAATGCCGCGTTTCGCATCCGGCTACACCGCCTCCCCCTCGATCACCTGCTCGAACACGATCCTGCCATCCACGGCGTCCACCCGGATGACGTCCTTGGGCGCGAAGTGGCCGGACAGGATTTCCTTCGCCAGCGGGTTTTCGATCTGCTGCTGAATGGCGCGTTTGAGGGGGCGGGCGCCGTAGAGCGGGTCGAAGCCTTCGCGGGCCAGTTCCATCAGCGCGGCGTCGCTGACTTCCAGTTTCATGTCCATCTGGGCGACACGCTGTTCCAGGTACTGAAGCTGGATGCGGGCGATGTTGGCGATGTGTTCTTCGCCGAGGGCGTGGAACACCACCATTTCGTCGATGCGGTTGATGAACTCGGGGCGGAAGTAGCTTTTCACCTCGGCCATCACGGCCAGTTTGATGACCTGGTAGTCGTCGCCAGCCATGCTCTGGATCATCTGGCTGCCGAGGTTGGAGGTCATGACGATGACGGTGTTCTTGAAGTCCACGGTGCGGCCCTGGCCGTCGGTCATGCGGCCGTCGTCGAGCACTTGCAGGAGGACGTTGAACACATCCGGGTGCGCCTTCTCGACTTCGTCCAACAGGATCACGCTGTACGGTTTGCGGCGCACGGCTTCGGTGAGATGTCCAGCACCAGCACCCGCTTGCCCACGGCAAATTTGTTCTGACGATAACCCATTGAATTACCGTCATTCCCGCGCAGGCGGGAACCCAGTGTGTTCATCAAATCAGTTTTTTAACGGCCTGATTAGACGGAGGAATCTGTATTCCCGCCTGCGCGGGAATGACGGCTGAAGGTCAGAACAAATTTGCCGTGGGGGTCAATTCCAGATGTCGCCAGGGGGTCAGTTTCTGGTGTCGCTTGACACCCAGACCATCCCTGGCGTTCACGCGACCAGGACTCCTGATCCCTGTCTCACCCTTCTCAAGGGGCGTGTCATTACCTCAATTACTCCAGGACACGCCCCCTTCTCACCCTCATCCAGATCGGTACGAACACCCTCGATTTGCTCGGGGTGTAACACCGGGTGCTCGCATCCGGTAATCCCCGCACCCTCGGCAAGACTCTGACCGGCCCGCTGGCTGGTTTGTGGCGTTATCGCGTGGGCGATCTGCGCGTGCTCTGCCAGATACGCGATGAAATCCTGGTGGTGCTGGTGCTGCGGGTTGCGCACCGGCGCGAGGTCTACCGATGAGCGCGCGCATAGAACTACGTTTCAGCGAATCGGGGATCGAATTCCACGCCACGGCGGCGCAAGACTGGCTGCGCCATCCCGAACGCCTTGCGCCAGCGTCCCAAGCCCTGGCGGCCTATCTGGCGCAACTGGAAATCGAGGGCTTTGCCGCACAGGGGCAAGAAGGCGTGAGCATCGCCTGGGAAGACCTCTATCGCCTACTCGATCACCCTGACCAC
>JAUYFG010000126.1 GCA_030690985.1 Pseudomonadota bacterium | reverse complement strand
GACGCACGCCAAAGGCTACCAGATTGAATGCCTGAGCTGCGGCGCAAGAGGACCGTGTGGAATGGCTATGCCGGCAGATGCTGCGCATTCTTGGGATAACGGCGACCTTGCGTATTGCAGGCCAATGCTGACGCCTAACGTGATATCGCCGACATCTGACGGCGTAAAAGAGTTATCGGATTTGGTTGGTAATCTGGCGTCATATGCTAACCTGTTGATTCCTTTGGTCCATTCTGTCCGGTAACACCGATGCTTCCCGACGACGCCGCTACTTCTGATTCTTCTTCCCGCGCCCCGAAACTGCTTGAGCAGCTTCGGGGACGTATCCGTGTAAAACACTACAGTATTCGCACGGAGCAGGCTTATGTGCAGTGGACCAAACGATACCTCTTTTTCCACGGGATGCGCCACCCTGCCGAAATGGGTAGGCCGGAAGTTGAGTCGTTTCTGACCGCGCTTGCGGTCGAGCGGAATGTCACTGCTTCCACCCAGAACCAGGCGTTGTCGGCGCTGCTGTTTTTGTATCGGGAGGTTTTGCGGGTGGATTTGCCCTGGCTTTCCGATGTGATACGGGCGAAGAAGCCGGCGCGCTTGCCTACGGTGTTGACTCAAGAGGAGGCTCGGGCATTGCTGAAGTATGTGGATGACCCGCTGATGGATTTGATCGTGCGCCTGCTTTACGGCACCGGAATGCGTTTGATGGAGTGTTTGCGCTTGCGGGTGAAGGATGTGGAGTTCATGCGCAATGAGATCGTGGTGCGCGATGGGAAGGGCGGGAAGGATCGGGTGACGATGTTGCCGGCGAGTCTGTCGGATCGACTTCGCGCGCATCTGGCGGTGGTGAAGGCGCAGCACGAGGCCGATCTGGCTTTGGGGAAGGGCGAGGTGTGGTTGCCGGATGCGCTGGCGGTGAAGTATCCGAACGCGCCGATGGAATGGGCCTGGCAGTATGTGTTTCCGGCGGCGGGCTTTTCCATGGACCCGCGTTCCGGTGCGGTGCGGCGGCATCATGTGGATGACAAGCGGGTGCAGCGGGCGGTGAAATTGGCCGCCAGCCGGGCGGAGATCGTGAAGCCGGTGAGTCCGCATACCTTGCGCCACAGCTTCGCCACGCATCTGCTGGAAGGGGGTTACGACATCCGCACGGTACAGGAATTGCTGGGGCATTCGGATGTGTCGACGACGATGATTTACACCCATGTGCTGAACAAAGGTGGGCGCGGGGTGGTGAGTCCGCTGGATCGGTGATCTGGGGGGGGGCTGTGCGTTGGGTACCCCCCCCCGGCCACGGCAAATTTGTTCTCACGATAAGCCCTTGAATTACCGTCATTCCCGCGCAGGCGGGAATCCAGTGCGTTCGTCAAATCAGTTTTTAAAAGCCTGATTAGATGGATGAATCTGGGTTCCCGCCTGCGCGGGAATGACGGCTGAAGGTCAGATCAAATTTGCCCTGCCCCCCGGCCCCCCTTTATTGCTCCGGCCCGAATAGGTATGAAGTCGTCACCCCGCCCCGGATTACCCAACTCCGGGGTGACGGCAGGCCGGATCCAGCTGCGAAATCCGCACACTCACTGGATACCGGCCTGCGCCGGTATGACGGCAACTTCATACTTCACTTGGCCGGATCAATAGGAAAGGAGGGACTTCAGGCGCCGGAAAGCAGTCCGATCAGTTGTTCGCGGCTGCTTGGGTAGTCTTCCTTGTCGAGGAAGTCCTGCATGAGGAATTTCTCCATCTTCGGGTAAAGGAGGATGGCTTCGTCCAGCAGGATGTCGTTGCCGCGTTGGTAGGCGCCGATGGTGATGAGGTCGCGGCTGCGCTGGTAGCGGGCGTAGAGGCTTTTGAAGCGGCGCACGCGTTCCAGTTCTTCCTTGGTCAGGAGTTCGGTGATGGCGCGCGAGATGGAGGCTTCGATGTCGATGGCCGGGTAGTGGCCGTGGTCGGCGAGTTGCCGCGAGAGGACGATGTGGCCGTCGAGGATGGCGCGGGCGGCGTCGGCTACCGGGTCTTGCTGGTCGTCGCCTTCCATCAGGACGGTGTAGAAGGCGGTGATGGAACCGCCGGCGGCGCGGCCGTTGCCGGCGCGTTCCACCAGTTGCGGCAGCTTGGCGAACACCGAGGGCGGATAGCCCTTGGTGGCGGGCGGTTCGCCGACGGCGAGGGCGATCTCGCGCTGCGCCTGGGCGTAGCGGGTGAGTGAATCCATGATCAGCAGCACGTCCAGGCCCTGGTCGCGGAAATTTTCCGCCACCGCCGTGGCATAGGCGGCGCCGTGCAGACGCAGGAGCGGCGGCGCGTCGGCCGGGGCGGCGACGACGACGGCGCGGCGCAGGCCTTCTTCGCCGAGGATGTTTTCGATGAAGTCCTTGACCTCGCGGCCGCGTTCGCCGATCAGCCCCACCACCACCACATCGGCCGCCGTATAGCGGGCCATCATGCCCAGCAACATGGATTTGCCGACGCCGCTGCCGGCGAACAGGCCCATGCGCTGGCCGCGCCCGACGGTGAGCAGGGCGTTGATGGCGCGCACGCCGACATCCAGCACATCGCGGATCGGCTCCCGCTCCATCGGGTTGAACGGGCGCGCGTGCAAGGGCGCGCGGCGCGAGGCTTCCAATGCCCCGAGGCGATCCAGTGGGCGGCCGGCACCGTCGATCACGCGGCCGAGCAATTCCGGCCCGACCGCGATCTGGCGGATGCGGTCCTCGATACGGCGGCGGCGGAAAAAGGCTTTGTGTATGCGCGGCGGGTCGAGGGCGCTCGTCGAACTGACTTCGACCACGGCGCCGGGGGCCAATCCGTAGACATCAGTGGAAGGCATCAGAAAGAGGCGTTCGCCGGAAAAGCCGACCACTTCCGCATCCACCTGCTGCCCGCCCGGGGTGACCACCTTGCAGGCGACCCCGGTGGCCAGCTTGAGGCCGGAGGCTTCCATCACCAGCCCGGCGACCCGGGTGAGGCGGCCGGTAGTGCGCCAGGGCGTCGCGATCTGCGCGACCGCTTCCTGGCAATCGCGCAGGTAGGTCACCAGCGCGGCGGCCCGGCTCAACCCGGATTGTCCATTAGCCGAGGTCACGGAGGCAGCCCCGGATGTAGCGCCGGCTTCCAGCCGGCTTAGTACTTCTGATCAGACGAACGAGCCGGCTGGAAGCCGGCGCTACAGGGGCGCCTACCTCGGCTAATGAACAATCCCGGTTCAACCCATCCATGTGGTGTCGGTGCCGAGACAGGCGGTGATCTCGCGCCAGCGGGTGCCCAGGGAGGCGTCGAGTTCACTGTGGGCGCTTTCGAAACGGAAGCCGCCGCGCGACAACTGTGCGTCTTCCACCACTTTCCAGGAAAGATGGCCATGTTCTTTGGCCAGCCACTCATGCACGACGGCGACATCTTCGGGATGCACTACCACCTTGTGGTGGCCGGACAGGGTGGGCAGGGATTGCAGTGCCTCGCGGATCACGACGAGGATGCTCTTCGGATTGGCCTGGATGGTGGCGCGCAGCATCTGCTGGGCGATGTTCAGCGCCAGTTCCAGTACCTCGCGGGCGATAGCCTCGTCCTGGCGCAGACTTTCCACCTGCAAGGCTTCGGCCAATTGCCGAAGCTTTGCAGCAGCATCCTCTCCCGTTTTGTAGCCGTCCTCGTAACCCGCCTTGCGGCCCTCGGCAAAGCCGAGATCATGGCCTTCCTGCCAGGCTTCCTGCTGGATGCGTTCGAGATCCGCCGCAGTGGGTAGGGGCACGCTGAGCACCAATTCCGGCTCAGGTTCCGCAGGCGACGCTTCGACTTGCTTTGGTAGCGGCTCACCGAGGACGGGATCGATGCTGCCCAGTTCCCAACGCTGGTAGGCGGTGAGCTGTTCCTTGGGAATGACGCGGGACATGGTGGCTTATTCGTGACTGTTCAGGGCCGTAGGTTGGGCAAAGCGTAGCGTGCCCAACTTCGCGGCGGTTTGTTGGGCACGCTGCGCTTTGCCCAACCTACGACTCTCCCAACGCTGGTAGGCGGTAAGCTGTTCTTTTGGAATGACGCGGGACATGGTGGCTTATTCCACCAGGCCTTCGTCGCCGCCCTTGCCGCCGAGGATGATCTGGCCTTCGTCCACCAGTTTGCGCACGATCTTGAGGATTTCCTTCTGCTCGGCCTCGACTTCCGACAGGCGCACCGGGCCTTTCGATTCCAGGTCTTCCTTGAGCGCCTCGGCGGCGCGGCTGGACATGTTCTTGAAGATCTTGTTCTTGAGTTCTTCGTGGGTGCCCTTGAGGGCGATGATCAGGGTCTCGGACTGCACCTCGCGCAGCAGCATCTGCACCGAACGGTCGTCCAGGTCCATGACGTTGTCGAAGGTGAACATCTGATCCTGGATCTTCTGCGCCAGGTCGGCGTCGTGTTCGCGGATGTTGGCCAGCACCGAGGCTTCGATGGCGCCGCCCATGTAGTTGAGGATGTCGGCCGCAGTCTTGATGCCGCCCAGGCTGCTTTTCTTGCCGACTTCGCCGCCGGACAGGAGCTGGGTGAGCACTTCGTTGAGTTCGCGCATGGCCATCGGCTGGATGCCTTCCAGGGTGGCGATGCGCACCATCACGTCATTGCGCAGGCGCTCCGGCAGCAGGTTGAGGGTTTCGCTGGCATGGTCGCGATCCAGATGCACCATGATGGTGGCGATGATCTGGGGGTGTTCGTTGCGGATCATTTCCGCCACCGTGGCGGCGTCCATCCACTTCAGGCTTTCGATGCCCGCGCTCTCGTTGCCTTGCAGGATGCGGTCGATCAGATGTGCGGCCTTGTCGTCGCCCAGCGCCTTCTTCAACACGGAGCGGATGTATTCGTCGGAATCGGCCATATCCATGCGGCCTTCGGTCTGGCCGTGGAATTCACGCAGCACCGCCTCGATCTGCTCGCGGCTGACCTTGCCCACGTTGGTCATCGCCGTGCCCAGCTTCTGCACATCCTTGGGGCTGAGATACTTGAACACCTCGGCAGCCTCTTCGCTCCCCAGCGCCAGCATCAGGATGGCGGTTTTTCTCAGGCCTTCTTCGTCACTCATACCGGTCACTCATTCCTTGGTCATCCATTCCTTGGCGATTTCCGCCGTGAGTTTGGGGCTGGCCTTGGCGAATTCCCGCACCTTGGCGAGGATCTCGCCATAGGTATCGACCGGCGCCGCGACCGCTTTGCCATCCGGCCCATAAAGCACGCCGTCCTCGCCGAGCACACCTTCGACCGCGCCTTCGCCCGCCGCCGCGCCGCCCCCCGCCGGCGGCTCGGGCGGCTTCACCAGTTCGCGCAGCATCGGCCGCAGCACGCCAAAGACCAGATAGAAGGCCAGGCCGAAGATGATCAGGTTCTTGAGCAGATCCTTGGCCAGCGAGACATTGTCCGGGTCCTTCCAGAGCGGAATATCGAGTTCTTCCTTGCTCTCGGTGAAGGCCGCGTTGACTACGTTGACGGTATCGCCACGCGGCTGGTTGAAACCCATCGTCTCCTTGACCAGGCTGTTGATCTGAGTCATTTCCTGCGCGGAGAGCGGCGTCGGTTTGCCGGCCTTGCCGGCCGGATCCTTGGCCGCAGCCCGGTGATTGACCACCACCGCCACCGACAAACGCTTGATCCGCCCCTGCGACGCCTTGACGTGGCGGATGGTCTTGTCCAGCTCGAAGTTGACGGTATTTTCCTTGCGACTGGAGTTGCCGCCCTGCCCCGCCGCACCCGTATTCGGCCCGGCATTGGCGCCCGCAGGCGCGGTCAGCGGCGCGGTAGCGGGGCCGGGTGGCTGATTGGTCAGCGCGCCCGGCACGCCCTGCGCCTGGTTGCCGGCATTGTTGCTGTCGTCCACCGTCTGCTGGCTGCGGATCGACTGATTTTCCGGCTTGGGATTGGGTTTCCAGGACTCGCTGGTCGCCTCGTCTTCGGAGAAATCCAGATCGGCGCGCACCTCGGCCTTGACGTTGCCGGCCCCGACGATGGGCGCGACGATGGCCTCGATGCGCTGCACATAATAGGACTCCATCTCCTTGGTGTATTCCAGTTGACTGGCGTTGAGACCGAGCTTCGATTGGCCGTCATTCTTGGCGGTGAGCAGATTGCCGGCCTGGTCCACCAGGGTGACGCTGTTGGGTGAAAGCTCCGGCACGCTGCTGGACACCAGATGCACGATGGACTGCACCTGGCCGGGGTCGAGCGCGCGGCCGGGATAGAGATTCACCAGCACGGAAGAAGAGGGGGCCTGCTTGTCGCGGATGAACACCGAAGGTTTGGGGATCGCCAGATGCACCCGCGCCGATTCGACCGGCGCCAGCGACTGGATGGTGCGCGCCAGTTCGCCTTCGAGGCCGCGCTGGAAGGCGAGTTGTTCCTGGAATTGGGTCATGCCCAGCTTCGGGCTGTCCATCAGTTCGAAGCCGACCGCCCCGCCCCTGGGGATGCCCTGCGCGGCCAGCTTGAAGCGCAGGTCATAGACTTGATCGGCCGGCACCATGAGGGTGCCGTTGGCCTCGGTCTTGTAGACGACATTCATCTGCTGCAGGGTGGTGCTCACCGTGCCGGCGTCGCGTTCCGACAGGTTGGAGAACAACACTTTGTATTCGGGCGCGCTGCTCCACAGAAACAGGCCGAAGATCAATGCGATGGAAGCCGCTACGGCGGCCGCCAGCGTCATCTTTTTGGCGGCGGGGAGCTCGTTGAAGCGGTGGGCTAGGGTATTGAAAGATTCTTGTAGTTGCAGGGCCATCCGTCAGTCGTCTTCCATCAGACCTGCATGTTCATGACTTCCTGATACGCGCTTACCAGCTTGTTGCGTACCTGAACCATGGTCTGGAAGGAGAGACTGGCTTTCTGGAGCGAAAGCACGACATCCTGGAGGTTGACTTCGGCATTGCCGGATTCGAACTGCTTGGTGAGTTGGCGGGCATCCAACTGGGTGTTATTGACTTCATCCACGGCGGACTGGAGCAGCGCGGCGAAATCCTGGGACGGTGCCTGAGTGGCTGCATTCGCGGCAGCGGCGGGCGCGCTAACGCTGGCTTGAGCCGCCACGGCACGCAACTGGTTCACCATCAGATCAATTTCGTTCATCGCCTTGCCTCCTGAAACCGATTATAGGAGGTCGTCTCCGTCCAGATAGCCCGCTTCGCGGTATCGCTTGAGCTTGTTGCGCAAGGTCCGTTCGCTCATATTCAGCGCTTCGGTCGTCTTGCGCCGGGAACCGCCAAACCGACGCAGCGTACCCAGAATGGTTTCCCGCTCCATGTCCTTCAAACCCAGGTCGGCGGGTGGCGGCGTTTCCTGAGTCACCTTGTTGGCCAAATCGTGCGGCAGCATCAGGTGTTCGGGGCCTATTTCCGTTCCGGGTGCCAGGATCATGGCGCGTTGCAGCACATTCGCAAGCTCGCGGATGTTACCGGGCCACCCATAGCCGGTCAATTCGCTCAGAGCCGCGTTGGACAGCGTGAATCCGCCGCGACCCACCACGTTTTCGTGGCGTTTCAGGAAATGCCGCGCGAGCGCGCCGATGTCGCCACGGCGTTGCCGCAAAGGGGGGATTTCCAGGGGGAAAATATTGAGCCGGTAATACAGGTCTTCGCGGAAATTGCCCTCCTTCACCCAGGCGGCGAGATCGCGGTTGCTGGTGGCGAAGACGCGCACGTCGAGCTTGATCGGCGCGCGCCCTCCGACCCGCTCAACTTCCTTTTCCTGCAACACGCGCAGGAGCTTGGCCTGGAGGTTGAGCGGCAGTTCCGAGACTTCGTCGAGGAGGATGACGCCGCCCGAAGCCTGTTCGAACTTGCCCGCCTGGGTGCTGGCCGCGCCGGTGAAGGCGCCTTTTTCGTGGCCGAACAAGACGGATTCCAGCAGGTTCTCGGGAATCGCCGCGCAGTTCACCGCCACGAACGGCCCTTTGCCACGTTTCGAGTGCTGCTGAATGAAGCGCGCGAACACTTCCTTGCCGACCCCGGATTCGCCGGTAAGCAGGACGCTGGCCTCGGTTACCGCCACGCGGCGGGCCAGATCGAGCACGGCGCGAGTGGCGGCGTCCTCGGCCACCAGTTCACTCTCCGCGCCTTCCTCGCCGCTGCGGTAATAGCGCGCCACGGCCGCCAACAGGCGATCCGGCTCGAACGGCTTGGGCAGGTAATCGGCCGCGCCTTCGCGCATCGCCTGCACCGCCAAATCGATCTGGCCGTAGGCGGTCATCAGCAGTACCGGCACTTCCGGCCAGCGTGCTTTCAAGGTACGCAGCAGCGCGTGGCCGTCCATCCCCGGCATCTGCACGTCGGATAGCACCAGGCCGAAACTCCCCTTGCCCAGCCAGGCCAGCGCCTGTTCGCCGTCGGCGGCGGCGTGGGCAGCGTAACCGGACAGTTCCAGGGTATCCATGAGCGCTTCGCGCAGAGGGGGGTCGTCTTCGACGACCAGGATGGGCAGGGGCTCAGCCATGATTGCTTCCGCTAGTGTGAAACAAGCTCGCCCTTGTAGCGCAGGCGTCCCGCCTGCATTCAGCGCCAAGAGCAGGCGAGGACGCCTGCGCTACATCGCCTCCGGCGAAGGGCAGATACAGGGTAAAGCGGCTGCCGCCCCCCTCGCGCGGCGCCCAATCCACCCAGCCGCCGTGCGCCTCCGCGACCTGGCGCACGATAGCCAGGCCGAGGCCGTTGCCCTCACCACGGGTGCTGAAGAAAGGCTCGAACAGGCGTTCGCGCGCGGCTTCCGGGATACCGGCGCCGCTGTCTTCCACCTGGAAGGCGGCAAACGGGCTGCCCTGGCCGCCCACCGCCAGGCTGACCTGGCCGCCTTCCGGCGTGGCTTGCAAGGCGTTTTCCAGCAAGTTGATGAGGGCGCCGGCGATGGCCTGACGGTCGCCACTGAGGGTGAACGCGGCTTCCACCTGCGGCAGTGCCAGGTGAACCGCGCGTTGCGCGGCATGCGGTTCCAGGGTCTGCGCCAGCTCATCCAGCAAAGGACGCAGCGGGAAGGCTTCCGGTGTCAGGCGCGCGCCCTTCACGAACAGCAGCATGTCCTGGATCAGGCGCTCCAGATAGCGCAGGCGCGACAAACTCTTGTCGGCGAAGCGAATCCGGTCGGCATCGCCCAGTTGCGGGCGCGCCAGATGCCCGGTGTAGAGCAGCGCGGTAGCCAGCGGCGTGCGCAACTGATGTGCTACCTGGGCCGCCATCTCGCCCAGAGCGGAGAGCCGTTCGCGCCGCGCCAGTTCGCCATTGGCAGCGGCCAGCTCGCTGGTCAGGCGCGCTATCTGAGCTTGCAACTCCAGATAGGTGCCGGCCAACTTCTCCGAGGTTTCGCTGAACAGCGCGAAAGCCTGGCGGAGTTGGACATCGTCCTGGCTCATGACGCAGTCGGAAGGTGGATGTGGTTACCGAAGGGTAGGGGCTTCATCAGAGGAACGAACCGCATCGAACAACGCGGCCGTGGGCGATGCGGTTCGCTGCGCTCACCACATCCTACGGGCTCCAGTGGGCGATGCGGTTCGCTTCGCTCTGATGAAGCCCCTACCCTTCGCTCGCCACATCCTACGGGCTCCAGCCCAGACGTAGGATGCGGTGAGGTACGAACCGCATCGAACAACGCGGCCGTGGGCGATGCACATCCTACGGGCTTGCCAGTCATAGCCGCACGGCTTCAGCGAGCCTTCTCGGCGGTGTTGAGCATGTCATCCAGGCGAGCGGCCGGCATATAACCGGGAATCCGCTTGCCGTTGGTGAAGACCATCGCGGGCGTGCCGTCGATGCGCAGCTTGGCGCCCAGGGCCAGGTTTTCGTCGATGGGGTTATCACAGTCGCCCTTGCCGGTCGGCAGCTTGCCCTTCTGCATGTAGTCGTTCCAGGCGGCGGCGCGGTCCTTGCTGCACCAGATCTGCTTCGACTTGCGCGGCGCGTCGGGGTGCATGGGCAAGGGGTAGAGGAAGGTGTAGATGGTCACGTTGTCGACCTTGGCCAACTCGGCCTCCAGCTTCTTGCAATAGGGGCAATCCAGGTCGGAGAACACCGCCAGGCGGCGTTTGCCATCCCCCTTCACGACCTTGATCGCCTGATTCAAGGGCAGGCTGTCGAATTTCACTTCGGTGAGCTTGTCCATGCGCTCGCGCGTGAAGTTGCGTTCCGTCTTGATGTCGAGCAGATCGCCCACCATCACATAGCGGCCCTTGTCGTCGGTGTAAGCCACCATCGGGCCTTGCTGGCTTTCCATCACCACTTCGTAAATGCTGGGCAGCACGGATTTATTGATATCGCTTACCTTGGTGCCGGGAAAACGGCTTTCGATGGACTGGCGGATATCGGTATCACTCGCCAGAGCGGTCGTGGCGACGAGGGCGAGCAGGAAAACGAGGTTACGCATGGACAAAAACTCCGGTGGGGTTACAGCACCGCATGGTGCATGAGCGCCTGGCTCAGTGGGGGGAAATGATCGGTGAAATTCATGCCCTGATTGCGCAGGGTGCGAATCAGGCTTTCAAGTCGTTCGTCGGGCCGTCCCAAGAACGACTTGGCCCCGAGCGTAGCCGTTGCCGCTTCAGCGGCATTACGGATACGGCCTCCCCCTCGCGGGTACTCGGGGGGCGGCTCGGACGCTTTACCCGAGCCGGGGGTACAGAGAATCTCGCGGCCAAAAAGTTTCCGCAGGCCGCCGGTGACCGACTGCATGGACACCACATCCTCGCGCCGCCGTGCGGCATAAGCGGTGAGGCGGCCGATCTCGCCGGGGTCGCCGCCGCAACGAAGCACTTCGGCCAGCAATCGGCTATCGCGAAAACCCAGATTCACCCCCTGGCCGGCCAGGGGATGCACGGTATGCGCGGTGTCGCCCAGCAACACCAGGCCGGGCCGCACCCACTCATCGGCCAAGCGCCGCTTCAAGGGGAAACCGGCGGCCGGGGTGATGCAGCGCAGTTCGCCTAACGAGTGCCGGCCCGCCTCCGCCACCCGCCGCGCCAGTTCATCCGGCGCCAATGCCTGCAATTCGGCGGCATGTTCGGGCGGGGTGGACCACACCATCGAGATGCGCTTGCCCGGCAAGGGTAGATAGGCCAGTACGCCATCCTTGCGGAACCATTGCCAGGCCGTGCCGCGATGCGGTTTTTCAATCTCGAAATTGGCGACCACGCCGACATGGCGGTAATCCTCCAGGACAAAACCGATGCCGGCCTGTTGCCGCACCCAGGAATTGGCGCCATCGGCGGCCACCAGCAGGCGCGTGGACAAGGTGGAGCCATCGGCCAGGCGCAGCACATGGCGGCTGATATTGCCACTGAGGCCCCCCCAGGTGATCGCCTCGGCGGGCGTGGTGACGACCCGCAAATTGGGCGTGTCGCCCATCGCCCGCCACAGCGCGCTTTGCAGCCGGCCGTTCTCGGCAATCCACGCCAGTTCCGACAGGCCGGCATCGAGGGCGGCGAAATCCAGCAGGCCGCCGCTATCGCCGTGGATACGCATGCGATAAACCGCCTGCGCCCGCACCGGTTCACCCCAGCCGCCCAGAGATTTGATCCAGTTCACATTGCCGGGGCTGTAGGCGTAGATGCGCGGGTCCCAACTTTCATCCGGCGTGCCGGGCGGCTTCGGCTCCAGCAACACCACTGAATGCGGCCCGTGCCGCAAGGCGCAGGCCAGGGCGGCACCGTTGAGGCCACCGCCGACGATCACGATATCGGCTTCGTTCACCATGCCTGTGCTCCAAACATCATCTTGCGGGCGAACAGGGTTTTCAGCGGCGGCAGCAGATCGAGCAGGATCAGCGCCGCGCCACGCGCATGTCCGAGCAGCGGGCGGCCGTTGGAAAACGCTTCCACCAGAATATCCGTCATCAAGCTGCCGCCCAGCACGTCGAAACGCCGCTCGGCCGCATAAGCGCTGCTCATCGCGGCTTCACCCAGGCGCTCGCGCGGGGTGTCGAGGATGCGTTGCGCCAGATGCCAGGCATCGCGCACGCCCAGGTTGAAGCCCTGTCCCGCCACCGGATGCAGCACATGCGCGGCATTGCCGATGCGCAGAATGCGTGGCGATTTCGATTCCGCCGCCAGGGTCAGCTTGAGCGGAAACGCCGCGCGTGGCCCCGCGTGAGTGAAACGCCCCTGGCGATCACCGAAAGCGGCTTGCAGTTGCGCCAGGAAATCGGCCTCACTCAGCGCCAGGCGTTCTGCCACCTTGGCGGTCGGCGTGGTCCAGACCAGCGCGTAGTCATTGCCCAGCGGCAGCAGCGCAATCGGCCCCTCCGGCGTGAACCGCTCATAAGCACGGCGGCCATGCGGACGTTGCGTGGATACGCTGGCGATCACCGCCGATTGCCCGTAATCCTTGTCCTGCCGCAGGTGCGCCGGCAGGCTGCTGCCGCCTTCAGACAGCACCGCCATGCGCGCGGTCAGCAACTGTTCCGCACCGCCACGCTGATAACGCACGGCGGCATAACCCATCGTGGCCGCCACGTCAGTCACCCGCGCCCCGGTCAATACCGCTGCATCACTGTCGAGCAGACGACCGGCCAGCGCCGCAACCAACGCCCCGTATTCCGCCACATAACCCAACGCCGGTACCCCGGCATCCTCGCGCGTCAGCAGCGCCCGCCCGAGGCCACCGCGCTGCGAGACATGAATCGTCTCGATGGCCGTGGCATCCGGCGCCAGCGCCGCCCACGCACCCAGCCGCTCCAGCGTCAAACGGCAGCCCTGCGACAAAGCCAGCGCGCGCGGGTCCACCACCTCCAGCTTCTCGCGCGCTTCCAGCACCGCCACCGACAGCCCGGAATCTTCCAGCCCCAGCGCCAGCGACGCGCCCACGGGGCCGCCACCGATGATGGCGATATCGACATGTTCAATCATGGTTTTTTCCAATAACGCATTGACATCGTAAATACGTTTTCATAGCCTCTGCTCATGGATATCTTTTTCGAACTGCATGGCATCCGCTTCGTGGCAAATCGGGACAAAGCCATTGCCAACCCGGCCCGGCATGATGGCATCACTTTCGAACAGGCGGCGGAAGCCTTCTTCGACCCGTTCCTGAAACTGCTGGATGCCAGCCGCAACGACGAGTCACGCGACGCCATCATCGGCATGAATGGCTCCTGGCAGTTGTTGTTCGTGGTGCACCTACAGATCGAAGACGACCGCATCCGCCTGATTTCGGCCCGCAAGGCCACCCGCGAGGAAAGGAAACATTATGAAGATGGCTGACCTGAAACAACGCCTGACCCGCAATCGCCCCATGGTTGCGGTCACCCTGCGCATGCCCCTGGACGTGATCGAAGACTTGAAGCGCGTCGCCCCGTGGAAAGGCTTCAGCGGCTACCAACCCCTGATGCGCACCTACATCGGCCAAGGCCTGCGGGAAGATTTGGCCAAACTGGACGAAGCCCCCATCGCCCGCCTGGTCGAGTCCCTGCGCCAACAGGGCGTGTCGGAGGAAACCCTGGCGCGGGCGGTAGAGGAACTGGCGGCGTAAAGGAAGCAAGCAGGCCTCTTGAATGCGTGGCGGGGAATCGTTATTCGCTGTGTGCAGGCAGCCGGCATGACCCGGCTCAGGGCGCGCATTTTGATCGAAGACGAGCCGATCCGCCCGCGTTCGGCGCGAAAACTTGGCGCGGAACGCGGCATGGCCCTCCGACAAACAACCCGGCACTCGAAATAAGCGCAGGGGAGTGCTGCGGTGTTGCAACCCAGAAATCCCACAAGCCCGGCCCTCGTCCCGTTGCGGCGGAGACGATCAATCTCATTCCCGCCACCGCTCAGCCTGCCGCATTGGCGCCGCAACCCGTAATGGCCTCTTCCATTCTTACCGGCGAATGGCAAGGTGTTTTCAATGCCACGCAGCCCAGACAAGGCTCAGTCGGAGTAACCGGTGTTTTCTCCAGGTCCGGCGAGATTATTTTCAGTTCGCAAAGCGGCTTGCGCGGCAGCGGCAACCTGAATGTCGCCGGCGGCCAATTGGAGGGCAGCTTCATGGCGCAATCGCCGCTGGACGCCCAGGGCAGGCCCATGTTCAGAAACCCGGACGGCTCGACCGACATTCTGTTCACGCTCAAGGGTTCCCATGCCAACGGGGTCATGCGCGGGAAGTACACCAGCACCATCGAGTCGGGCAATTTCGTGATGTGTGACGACGCGAACTACAAGCAAACTTCGGAATGTCGGGCGGCGCAGGTACAGGTGCAGGCGGAAGACAGCACGAGCGCCCTGCTTCAAGCCGTCGGCGGCTTGCTGGGCGCCTTGAAAGGACTCTCTGGCAAGTAATGCGCGTGTCGGGTCAGGCGCGGCTGTTTGCGCCGTAACCGGGCACGGCTTCCGACACCAGCGCGGGGCCAGCAGATCACGTAGGGTACGCCGTGCGCACCGATTTACGCTTAATGGTGCGCACGGCGCACCCTACGATTTCGTGGACAAATGGCTAATGGGCAATCTCGGATGAAGCAGGACGTAGGATGTGGTGAGCACAGCGAACCGCATCGACCACGGCTGCGCTATTTGATGCGGTTCGCTGTCGCTCACCACATCCTACGCATGAGCCCCCTTTCCTAAACTTTCCATGACCCCCGACTTTCTGCTCCAACTCCTCCTGCAAGTCTGGCTGCCCATCGCCCTGCTGGTCGCGGCCGGCGGCGCCTGGGTACGCTTTCGGCCACAATTTCCCGCCGATGCCCTGCGTATCAATCTGAACCGCCTGGTGATCGACGTGTTCGCGCCGCCGCTGCTGTTCGCGCTGTCGGCGCAGGCCACGATCAGCCGCGAACTGCTCACCGTGCCGGCCTTGACCATCGCCGGTATCGCCATCAGCTTCGCCCTGCTCTACCCGCTGCTCTGGCATACCCGCATCGGGCGCGATCTCAAGCGCGAGACCCGCGCCGCCATCCTGCTCGCCGGCACTTTCGGCAACGTCCTGTTCATGGGCTACCCCACGCTCACCTTTCTTTACGGCGACATCGGCGGCAGCTACGCGGCCTTCGCCGATGTCCTCGCCTCCACCCCGCTGGTCTGGACTTTCGGGGTCTGGGTCGCCACCCGCCTGGGGCATGAGGGCGGCCACGAGGGTGGCCAGAGCAGCAGCCTGTTCCGCACCGTGCTGTCGCTGCCGCCGATCTGGGGCTTCGTGCTCGGCTTCGCGGTCAACCTCTCCGGCCTCGACGTCGCGCCCCTGATCAAGGCCGCCAAGTTCATGGGGCAGGCCACCATCCCGATCATGCTGTTCACTCTCGGCCTGTCGATCCCCTGGGGTGACCTCAAGCCTACTCGCCCGGTGCTCGCCGCCGTCGCCGTGAAACTGCTGATCGCCCCGCTGCTGGTCTATGCCCTGGCACGCGCCAGTTTCGGCGATCTGCGCCCCGCCCAGGTCGGCGCCATCCTGGAAACCGCCATGCCCACCATGCTCATGGCCGCCTCCTTCGCCGACCGTTTCAATCTCGACGTGCGCGCGGCGGCGCTCACCGCAAGCTGGAGCAGCCTGCTGTTCCTGCTGACCTTGCCGGGATGGATCGCGCTGTTGCGCTAGCTTGCCGCCCTTTCGAAAGGCTCTGTTCGCGTCTTCCGTTGAATCCGTGCCCCTTCGCGCAAAAGCAGGCGGGACGCCTGCGCTACAACGCTGCCGGGCTGGCCCCCCTTGTAGCGCAGGCGTCTCGCCTGCTCGTTCCACCGATTGCCTTGCGAAAAACCCCCGCTCGCGTCTTTCGTTGAATCTGTATCTGTGTCTATTCGTGGATATTTCATTCCCACGGAAGACGCGCACAGAGCCTTTCGAAAAGCCGATCTCAGGACGGCACCTGTCCGGAAATGGCCGTGCCTGGATGAATGTCCACGCTTATCATGTGGGCCGTGCTGATCTGGCGCTGTTGCCAATAGATCAAACACGAATCGACAGCTTCCAACTCACCCGGGCCACTGCGCCGCAGCCGGCCCCTTTTCACCGGCCACCCGGCCGAGATTTCAGGAGCAGATGATGAAAGGCCAAGAAGGCAAGAAAACCGCAAAGAAAGAGCCCGCCAAGACCATGAAGGAAAAGAAGGTGGAAAAGAAAGTCAAGAAAGAGGAAAAACAGCGGCAATAGGGTAGTCGGCGGCCCGGTGGGCCGCCTCCCCCGTATGAATTGACCGAACACCCCTGAAACCCCCTTCCCGAATTCGGATTTCCAGCCCCCATGGCCGCCTGGCTCCCCGTCCTGAAAGCCGCTTTGCCCTACGTCAGCAACATCGTGGCGGCGGCGCTTCCCGTATTCACCTCGCGTCGTGGGCAGGATGCCACGGGGGACTTGGTCGGCCACCAGATCGCCGAACTACAGGAAGCGGTCACCCGCAATGCGGAGACCGTGAAAGGCCTTGCGGCACAGCTCGAACAAGCCCTCTCGGCAATCGCAACCGGCGAGTCCGACCTGGCGCAACGCCTGACCACCTTGCAGGGAGCGCTCGCGCGCTGCGAGAGCAGCGCCAGCCTGGCGCAAGCACAGGTGACCCGTCTGGATGGCGTAGCGGCGGCATTGCAGGCACGCGTCGATGGGTTCGAACAACAAGGTGACGGCACCCGGCGTCGGGAAACCACGCTCGCGACCATCGCCGTGGTCGCGCTGATCGTCGCCTTCATCGCCTTGCTGCTGCGCTGACCGCGTGCGCCGAAGTATTCGGCCCGCAAGCGGAGCCTCCTACGCGCTGCGAATCACCAAGCGCCGTAGGTTGGGCAAAGCGAAGCGTGCCCAACGAACCGTCGCGATGTTGGGCACGCTTCGCTTTGCCCAACCTACGTCACTGACTGCGGGGCAATAGGAACTACCACCAATGCCCCCAGGGGTGGCGATGCCTTTTTGCCCGATACATGACATTCATCAAGATAAAGCCATCCGGAAAGGTCTAAACAGACGGCTGCGGCAATTTGTCGCACCCCTCACGTCGTTCGCCGGGCCGTCCCAAGAACGACGTGGCCCCCTCGGGGGGCGGCCCGGGTGCTTTTCCCGGACCGGGGGCACAGTCAATCCCTTTCATTCCAGGAGGCATCATGAAGCGCGCTACCCTCCACGCCCTGTCGCTGCTTGCGGCGTCTGCG
The DNA here is from genome assembly GCA_030690985.1 of Pseudomonadota bacterium. GTDB lineage: Bacteria > Pseudomonadota > Gammaproteobacteria > Burkholderiales > Thiobacillaceae > PFJX01. The sequence continues at coordinate 2,373 of JAUYFG010000126.1, read as the reverse complement.
CTGGGACTATCAGCCGGTACCAGTTGGTCGGCCGATTCCCTGCAAGACGTCATGAAGAAGCGCGGGCTATCCCAGCAAGACCTGCTCGCCGCAGCCAAGACCTACGTGCCGACCGGCAAGCGCGATGATTTCGTCGCCTTCAGTTCCGGCGGCCATAGCGGCCAGGTCATGGTCTATGGCATCCCGTCCATGCGCATCCTCAAGTACATCGGCGTATTCACGCCCGAGCCCTGGCAGGGCTATGGCTACGACGAGGAATCCAAGGCGGTGATGAAGGGAGGCTGGATCAACGGCAAGGAGATCACCTGGGGCGATTCGCACCACCCGGCCATCTCCGAGACCAACGGCAACTACGACGGCCAGTTCCTGTTCATCAACGACAAGGCCAACCCGCGCATCGCCGTCATCGACCTGCGCGACTTCGAGACCAAGCAGATCATCGCCAACCCGGTGTTCAAATCCGAGCATGGCGGCGCCTTCGTCACCAGCAACACGGAATACGTGATCGAGGCCTCGCAGTACGCAGCCCCCCTGGAAAACAAGTTCGTGCCGCTGGAAGAGTTCAACGAGAAGTACCGTGGCGGCATGTCGTTCTGGAAGTTCGATCGCAAGAAAGGCCGCATCGACACCGGCAAGTCGTTCTCCTTCGAACTGCCCCCCTATAGCCAGGACTTGTCCGACGCCGGCAAGGGGCCGTCCGAAGGCTGGGCCTTCACCAACTCGTTCTGTTCCGAGCGCTACGTCGGCGGCATCGAACGTGGCCGGCCGCCGTTCGAGGCCGGCTGTTCTGCCAAAGACACCGACTACATGCACGTCCTCAACTGGAAGATCGGCGAGAAGCTGATCGCCCAGGGCAAGGCCAAGACCATCAACGGCCACAAGGTCATTCCGATGGATGTGGCTGTTGCGGCCGGCGCCCTGTTCCTGATCCCCGAGCCGAAGAGCCCGCACGGCGTCGATGTCACCCCGGACGGCAAGTTCATCATCGTCGCCGGCAAGCTCGACACCCACGTCTCCGTGTTCAGCATGGAAAAGATTCTGGCGGCCATCAAGGCGGGCCGGTTCGAGGGCAAAGATCCCTACGGCATCCCCATCATCGGCATGAAGGACGCCCTGGACAAGCAGGTGCAACTCGGCCTCGGCCCGCTGCATACCCAGTTCGACTCCACCCCCTGCGAAGCCTATACGTCGCTGTATGTGGATTCCCAGGTGGCGAAATGGGACTACTGCAAGGGCAAGGTGCTGGACAAGATTCCCGTGCACTACAACATCGGCCACCTGATGACCATGGAAGGCGACACCATGTCGCCCAAGGGCAAGTATCTGGTCGCGCTCAACAAACTGGCGATAGACCGCTTCAACCCGGTCGGCCCCCTGCATCCGCAGAACCACCAGTTGATCGACATCGCCAGCGACAAGATGCAGTTGCTGTACGACATGCCGGTGCCCCTGGGTGAGCCCCACTACGCCGTGGCCATCGCCGCCGACAAGCTGAAGCCCGGCATCCGCTACAAGCTGGGAACCGACAGCCGTACCGACAAACCGCACCCCGGCGCGGTCAAGGGTGGCGAGGAGAAGACCGTCAAGAAGGGCAACAAGGTGACGGTCTACGGCACCCTGATCCGCTCGCACATCACGCCTGAGATCATCGACAACGTGGAAGTGGGTGACGAAGTCACCATCTATCTCACCAACCTCGAACGCGCCCAGGACGAGACCCACGGCTTCACCGTCGGCGGCTTCAACATCCATGCCTCGGTCGAGCCCGGCAAGACGGTTTCCGTGAAGTTCAAGGCTGATCGCGAAGGCGTCTTCCCCTACTACTGCACCGAGTTCTGCTCCGCGCTGCACCTGGAGATGCAGGGCTATCTGCTGGTCAAGCCCAAAGGCTGGAAAGCCGGCAAAGTAGCCAAGGCGGAAGCCAAGGTCTACACCAAGGCCGACTACGAGAAGCAGCACAAGACCAACGTGGACACCCAGGCGGTGATCGACTCGGTCGTGGGCTACATCACCAGCGTCAACTACAAGGACTTCCCGGAAGCCGTGGCGATGGTGGAAGACGCCTTCGACCAACTGGGCAAGACCAAGGACGTCAAGGTCAAGATGGAAGCGGCCGTCAAGGCTCAGGATTGGCAGAACGCCACCCTGTGGGCCGGCCAATGGTGGCAGTACCAGGTCAAGACCGCCGACCTGGGCCTGCGCGCCAAGACCTATCTGGAGCAGAACGGCGCCAGGAAGGTGAAGTAAGCGCCTGACCGGCAACCTGGGGGGGAGCTTCGGCTCCCCCTTTCTTTGGCGAAGCCATCAGCCCGATGAGGCAACAACGACGCCTCAACTGTAGCGCCGGCGCCCTCGCCGGCGTCTTTTAACCCC
>JAUYFG010000229.1 GCA_030690985.1 Pseudomonadota bacterium | reverse complement strand
ATCGGCGAGCTGCACGGTAGGGTGGATAAGCGTCAGCGCATCCACCTTGTACGTGGGCGATGGTGGATGCGCTCTGCTTATACATCCAACGGCGTACTCGTGGGTGCGAGCGTTCCCGCGATGACGGTGGTGTCGGCGAGCATCCGCGCTTTCTCTTTCGCGAAGAACGCCAGCCCGCCCTTGACCGACTTCACCACGGCGCGCGGCGTGATGGTGGCGCCGGCGAACTGGTCGAAGACGCCGCCGTCTTTCTTGACGGCGAATTTCTCGGCTGGCGGGTTGCCGAGAAATTTGCCCGCGAAACTGTGTATCCACTCGCCCTTGGCCGGTTCGATCTTGTCGCCCAGACCTGGGGTTTCAGTGTGTTTGATGACCCGCACGCCGAGCATTTTCCCGTCCCGGTCGACGCCCATCATGCTCACGATCGGGCCGGCATAGCCGCGCGCCTGCACCTTGAACACCACGGCAACCACCTGGCCGGCGCGGCGGGCGCGGTAGACCGTGAGCTGCTCGCCATCCGGACCGGGCAATGTCAACGTGTCCTTCAGCATGTCGTTGTCGTATTGGCCGGGCAGCACCTGGGTCAGCGACTGTTTCATGTCCAGGTCCTGCGCCGCCTTGATGTCGTCCAGCGTGGCCCGGTCGGCCAGCGCCAGGGCACCGCTGGTGAGCAGACCGATGCCGCCGAGAACCGCGCCGGGATAACCCAGCATGCCGCGTAGTTTTTCGAGGTTCATCACACCCTCCCGTTTTCCGTAGGTTGGGCAAAGCGCAGCGTGCCCAACACGCGGCGGGAATGTTGGGCACGCTGCGCTTTGCACCCGCAAGGGGCACGCCGGATTCGTAAGCCGCTAAAGCGGGCAACGACTCCGCTGCCCAACCTACGAGTGGTTGCCATATGCATGAGCTGTTTCATTTCACACTCCCCTTGGCTTCGATCTGCAGGGATTGGCCCTTGCGGTCGCGGCCGTAGATGCGCGGTTTGACGTAGCGGTCGATGATCGGCGCGAGCGAATTCATGATCATCACCGCGAACGCGACGCCCTCCGGATAGCCGCCCCAGGAGCGGATGATCCAGGTCAGCAGGCCGCACAGCAGGCCGAACACGAACATGCCGGCCGGGGTGTTGGGCGAAGTGACCGGATCGGTGACGATGAAGAAGGCGGCCAGCATCAGCCCGCCCGAAAGCAGGTGCGGCAGCACGCCGAGGTAATGCGCCGGGTCGATGGCGTTTGCGATCAGAGCGGGCACGGCGACGCCCAGCAACATGGCCACCGGCGCATGCCAGGTGATGACTTTGCGCACGATCAGGAACAGGCCGCCGGCCAGCAACAGCAACCCGGCGGTTTCGCCCAGACTGCCGGCCCGGCTGCCCCAGGCGGCATCGCTCAAACTGCCCTGCACGGCGGCGAAGTGCGCGGGCAGGCTGCTGGCAAGATCGACGCCGCGCGTGAACTCGGTCTTGACGTGGCCGAGCAGGGATGCGCTGGCCATGCCGTCCGCCGGGTTTGCCCAGTCGGCACTGCCGAAGGTGATCGCCAGTCCTTGCAGGAAACCGGGTGCCTGCGCGGCAGTGATCGGCATCGGCGCCGCCCACATCGTCATCTCGACCGGGAAGGAGATCAGCAACATCACCCGCGCCGCCATGGCCGGGTTGAACACGTTCTGGCCGAGACCGCCGAATACCTGCTTGGCGATGACGATGGCGAACACCGAGCCGATGGCGGCGACCCACCAGGGCGCGAACGGTGGCAGCGAAACCGCCAGCAGCCAGGCGGTCAGCGCGGCGGAACCGTCCAGCAGCGCCGGTTTGGCGGCGCGGCCTTGCAGCCACACGGAGACCGCTTCCGCCAGCAGCGCCGTGCCCATCGCCACCGCCCACAGGAAGATGGCCGGCCAGCCGTACAGCCAGAAGCCATAAAGGGTGGCAGGGGTGAGCGCCAGCATCACCGTGGCCATGACCTGGCCGACGGTCATGGGCGCATGCGCGTGGGGGGCGTGGTTGAGGGAGATCATGGCGTGCACTCGGTTAAGGGTTGGCCCCGGGGTTGGCCCCCTCTCCCTCTGGGAGAGGGCTGGGGTGAGGGCGCGGAGTTGAAGTGAGTGACTGGACATTGCCAAGACAGGCGTTTGGACTGGGTACTGCTTTTAACCTTGGGTGCGTGAGTGACGCGTGTTC
>JAUYFG010000217.1 GCA_030690985.1 Pseudomonadota bacterium | reverse complement strand
TGTAGCGCCGGCATCCCTGCCGGCGTCTTTTAAACCCGCCGGCAGGGATGCCGGCGCTACAGCCGGGCTACGCGCTCAAGCCAGCTACGCGCTAACCGGCTCGAATTGACCACTGAACCTGCCGGCATACAACCTGCTTGTACTTAACGCTGCCGCCAACCTGCCTCAGCATGTCCCCTTCCGATCTGGGCGCCATCTGGCTGACCCTTAAACTCGCCGGCGTCACCACCGCGCTACTACTGCTTATCGGCACGCCTGTCGCCTGGTGGCTGGCCCGCACGGCTTCCTTCTGGAAAGGCCCGGTGGGGGCTGTGGTGGCGCTGCCCATCGTGTTGCCGCCGACGGTGATCGGCTTCTATCTCCTGGTGGCGATGGGGCCGCATGGTCCGGTCGGCCAGTTCACCCAGTCACTGGGGCTGGGCGTGCTGCCGTTCACCTTCGCCGGACTGGTGGTGGCCTCGGTTTTTTACTCGCTGCCCTTTGTGGTGCAGCCGTTGCAGAACGCTTTCGAGGCGATCGGCGAGCGGCCGCTGGAAGTGGCGGCCACGCTGCGCGCTTCGCCGCTGGATACCTTTTTCAGCGTGGTGCTGCCGCTCGCGCGCCCCGGTTATCTCACCGCCACGGTGTTGGGATTCGCGCATACCGTCGGCGAGTTCGGCGTGGTGCTGATGATCGGCGGCAACATTCCCGACGAGACGCGGGTGGTTTCGGTGCAGATCTACGACCATGTCGAGGCGATGGAATATGCCCAGGCGCACTGGCTGGCGGCCGCCATGGTGGGGTTTTCCTTCCTGGTGTTGCTGGCGCTGTACACCCTCAACCCGAGCGGGCGGCGGCGATGAGTACCATTCACGCCCGTTTCAAGCTGGATTACCCGGGTTTTTCCCTGGATGTCGACCTGTGCCTGCCTGGTGTCGGTGTCACCGTCCTGTTCGGCCATTCCGGCTCCGGCAAGACCACGCTGCTGCGTTGCGTGGCCGGGTTGCAGCGCGCCGTCGGCGAACTGGTGGTGAACGGGGAGGTCTGGCAGGACGCCACCACCACGCTGCCCACGCATCGACGCGCTATCGGCTATGTGTTTCAGGAAGCCAGCCTGTTTCCGCATCTCGATGTTCAGCGCAACCTCGAATACGGTCTCAGGCGGGTGCCGGAGGCGCGGCGTCGGGTGGGCCTGAAGCAGGCGATCGATTTGCTCGGCATCGGCCATCTGCTCGGGCGCAAGCCGGATAGCCTGTCCGGCGGCGAGCGGCAGCGCGTCGGTATCGCGCGCGCCCTGGCGGTGAGCCCGGAAATTCTGTTGATGGATGAACCCCTGGCGGCGCTCGACCTCGCCCGCAAGCAGGAAATCCTGCCTTACCTGGAGCGTCTGCATGACGATCTGGAAATTCCGGTGCTCTATGTCAGCCATTCGCCCGACGAGGTCGCCCGTCTGGCCGACCATCTGGTGGTGCTGGAGCAGGGCAGGGTGGTGGCCAGCGGTGGCCTCAGCGAGACCCTGGCGCGCCTGGATCTGCCTATCCACCTGGGCGAGGATGCCGGTGTGGTGCTCGATGGCGAGGTCGTGGAAATCGACGCCAACTGGCATCTGGCGCGGGTCCGAGTGGGACAGGCGGAAAGCCATCCGGGCGGGCCCGTCAGCCTGTGGGTGCGCGATAGCGGCCACCCCGTCGGTCACCGCGCCCGCGTTCGCATTCTGGCGCGCGATGTCAGCCTGGCGCTGGACCGGCATGACGATTCCAGCATCCTCAACACCCTCTCCGCCACCGTGGTGGAAGTGGCCGACGATAGCCATCCGGCCCTTTCCATGGTGCGCCTGGATGTCGGCGGCGCGCCGCTGGTGGCGCGCCTCACCCGGCGTTCCGTCAGTGGCCTCGAACTGCGTCCAGGCAAGTTGGTCTGGGCGCAGATCAAGGCCGTCGCGCTTATTGGTTGAACCGAGATTGTTCATTGGAACGTAGGGTGCGCCGTGCGCACCGATTGACGCTTAATGGTGCGCACGGCGCACCCTACGATTTCGTGGATAAACGGCTAATGGACAATCTCGGTTGAACGGTCCCGTCGGGAAATTGTGCGGTTGCAGCAAACGGGGTACGCTTGCGGCCATTCGCCCTCTCTCAGGGCACGCCGCGCAGTCGTATGTCCGGCGGTTTCACCAGGGCTAACCATTCCACAGGATTCATCATGAGCGACATCGAGTTCGAGCAAGGCGTCAACGAGACCACCGAGGCCATCGTCCAGGCTTCCACGCGCATCACCCCCGAAAGCACCGATGAGGTGCGCCAGATCGCGCTTCGCATCGAGGAACCCGCGTTCAATTTCCTGGAAGGCCAGAACATCGGTGTACTGGTGCCGGGGCCGCATCCGTTCGGCAACAAGAGCCATCACCGCTACTACACCATCGCCAATGCCAAAGGCGACGATAGCGGCGTCGAACTGGAATTGCTGGTGCGGCGTTGCTTCTATATCGACGAAGTCTCCGGCGAGGAATATCCCGGCATTGCGTCGCACTATCTGTGTAATGCGCATGAGGGCGACAAGATCAGCCTGACCGGCCCGTACCGCAGCCCATTCCGCATCCCCACCGACAAGAACAGCAATCTGCTGATGCTCGGCACCGGCACCGGCATCGCGCCGTTCCGCGCTTTCCTGCGCCGCGTCTACGATGAGCGGAACGATTGGGGCGGCAAGGTCCGGCTGTATTTCGGCGCCCGCACCGGGACCGATCTGCTCTACATGAACGATCTCAACAACGATCTGGCCAACTATTACGATCAGAAAACCTTCCAGGCCATCCAGACGCTGAGCAAAGGTGTGCTCAGCGATGCAGCCGATGCCTTGCGTGACGGTGTGGAAGCCCATGCGGAGGAAGTCTGGGATCTGGTTTGTTCACCCAATACCCATGTGTACCTGGCCGGCATGAAGAAAGCCGCTGACGAGTTTGAAGCCAGCATGGCCAGGCTGGCCGGTTCTGGCGCGCAGTGGCAGACGATCAAGCAGGGCTTGGTTGATGATCGTCGCTGGTCCGAACTCACCTACATCTGACCATGTTGCCGCTGACCGCCGCCGAAGCCCGTGTTCTCGGGGTACTGATCGAGAAATCCAAAACCACCCCGGATGCCTATCCGCTGACGGTGAACAGCCTTGCCGCCGGCTGCAACCAGAAGACCTCGCGCGATCCGGTGATGAACCTCTCGGAAGCCGAGGTGCAGGCGACGCTGGAAGACCTGCGCGGGCGCACGCTCATCATGGAAAGCTACGGGGCTTCCGGGCGGGTGCTGCGCTACGCCCACAACTTCGGCAAGGTCTACGGCCTGCCCGCTGCCGCCGTCGATCTGCTCGCCGTGCTCATCCTGCGCGGCCCGCAGACCGCCAGCGAACTACGCGCCAACTGCGAGCGCCTGCACCACTTCGCCGATGCCTCGGCGGTGGAAGGTTATCTGGATGAACTGGCAAGCCGCGAGGCCGGCGCCCTGACGTTGAAACTGCCGCGCCAGCCGGGCGCGCGGGAACAGCGCTGGGCCCATCTCGTCTGTGGCGAACCGGTCGTGATGCCTGTCGTGGCGCCGCTGGTCACATCCGATCTGGAGGAGCGCGTCGCCCGCCTGGAACAGATCGTTGCGGAACTGCGCGCACTTGTAGCGCCGGCTTCCAGCCGGCTGCCTTAAGAGGAAGCCGGCAAGGATGCCGGCGCTACACGGATTGCGCCGGTTCGAAGCGTAAAGACACTGAATTCAGGCAATAGCGTTGTCCGGTAGGCAGAGGCCCGTCGTCGAAGACATGGCCGAGGTGGCCATCACAACGGGCGCAGCGAATTTCTGTGCGGATCATGCCGTGGCTGCCGTCACGAATACTGCGGATATGGGCCGAATCGAAGGGCTGGGTGAAACTCGGCCAGCCGGTTCCGGATTCGAACTTGGCTTCGGCGCTGAATAGCGGCAAGTCGCACAGGCGGCAGTGATAAACCCCTGCTTCCTTGTTGTTCAACATGCCGCCGCAGAATGCGGGTTCCGTGCCTTGGTGGAGGATGACCCGGCGTTCTTCCTCGGAGAGGCCGGCCGCGAGCGCGGCTTTTTCTTCCGCGCTCGGTGGGGTGAGGTCATGGCCGGCGGCGGAATGGTGGGGGGCGTTGTTCATGGCAGTCTCGCGTTTTGGGGGGAAGCGTAGCGTCGTAGGATGTGGTGAGGCACGAACCGCATCATGACCGCGCGATGCGGTTCGCTACGCTCACCACATCCTACGAGTTACGAGTTACGGGCTGTTCAGCGTTTGCGCGCCACCATGAGAAACGCCGGAAAGCCACGCGTTCCCCCCTCGGGGGTGTCCTTGATGATCTCGAACACGGTGGAAAAATCGATGTCGGCAAAGCCGGCCGCCGTAGCCAGGCGTGCCAGTTCCTCGCGTGCGAAACCGTGGTGCACGTCCACTTCGATGCCGTGGAAGGAACCGTCTTCCTGGTCCAGATCGGCCACGCAGAGCCGGCCACCGGGGTTGAGCAGGGCACGAAAGGCGGCGAGGATGGCGGCGGTATCCGGGATATGGTGCAGCACCATCGAGGTGTAGATGAGGTCGTAGCGTTCCTCCGGTAGCGGCTGGCTGGAGAGATCGGCCTGGCGCACGGTCATGTTGCTTACGCCCAGCGCGGCGATCTTTTCGCGCAGCACTTCCAGCATGCCGGCGGAACTGTCCTTGAGGGTGATATGGCCCAGTGCGTCTTTCAGCGGAAAGCTCAACATGCCGGTGCCGCAGCCGTAATCCAGGGCACGCATGTTCGTATTCAGGGGAATGGCCGCCTGCATCGCGGCGGCGATCTTGTTGGCGCGGTCCTGGAATACCGGGTTGCCGTCCCAGAGGCGTGCTTTGCTGTCGAAGTCGATCATGGTGTGCGGAATAAGAGGTTTTGGGGGCGGCCGATTATCGGCCCGTAGCGTCTTCATGTAACCCGCCGGCCATCAGAATGCGCTAGGCTGCGCGCCTTGGCCGTGTCGCTCGGGTTAGCGTAGCGTAAACCCGACGCCCCCCCTACGGAGAGACCATGACCCACGAATTGCAATCCATCCTGGCGCGCCACCAGTTCGCCCCGACGCATCTCCTGCAAGTGTTGCGCGAAGTTCAGGATCACTACTCCTGGATCGCCCCGGAAGCCCTGGACTATGTGGCCGCTGGCCTCGGCCTGCCGCGTGCGCGGGTGGAGGGAGTGGCGGGGTTCTACAGCTTCCTCCATAGCGATGCGCCCTGCCGCTATCGCCTGCTGTTCTCCGACAACATCACCGACCGCATGCTGGGCAACCAGGAACTGATCGACTATTTGTGCGAAAAGTTGTGGGTGGAACGCGGCCATATTTCCGAAGATGGCCTGGTCAGCGTGAGCACCACCTCCTGCACCGGCCTGTGCGATCAAGGTCCGGCGCTGCTGGTCAACGGCTGGGCGATTCCGCGACTTACCCGCGAACGTCTCGATCAGATTGCCGAATTGGTCCTCGCGCAAACGCCGGTCGAGACCTGGCCGCGCGAGTTGTTCGCGGTGGAGGACAACATCCACCGCGCCGACCTTCTGCTCGACAACACGCTGCAGGCGGGCGATGCGCTGCGCGCCAGCATCAGCCGGGGTGGCCAGGTGGAATCTGCCGCCAACGCCCGTTCCTGGCGCGAGGGCATTCCCGCTGCTGAACAGGGGCCACTCGCCACCCTGGAGGAGATCAAGCGTTCCAACTTGCGCGGACGTGGTGGCGCCGGCTTCACCACCGGCCTGAAATGGGAAGCCTGCCGCAACGCGCAAGGAGAAAAACGCTATGTGGTGTGCAACGCTGACGAGGGTGAACCCGGCACTTTCAAGGACCGCGTGCTGCTCACCGCCCAGGCCGATTTGATGTTCGAGGGCATGACGGTGTGTGCCTATGCCATCGGCGCCGGCAAAGGATTTCTCTACCTGCGCGGCGAATACCGTTATCTGCTGGAGCCGTTGAACGCCGTGTTGGCGCGGCGGCGGGCGGCCAATCTGCTGGGCAAGGACATCCTCGCTCAGGCGGGTTTCGACTTCGACATCGAGATCCACCTCGGTGCCGGTGCCTATGTCTGCGGCGAGGAGTCGGCGCTGATCGAATCGCTGGAAGGCAAACGCGGCATCCCGCGCAACCGGCCGCCTTACCCGGTTACCCATGGCTATCTGCAACGTCCGACCACGGTGAACAACGTCGAGACCTTCTGCGCCGCCGCGCTGGTGGCGGCGCACGGCGGCGACTGGTATCGCGGCATAGGCACCGCCAAGTCCGCCGGCAGCAAGGTGCTCTCGGTGTCCGGCGATTGTGCCCGGCCCGGCATCTACGAATACCCGTTCGGCGTGACGGTGCGGCAGGTGCTCGCCGACTGCGGCGCCGGGTCTGGCAAAAGCGATACCCTGGCGGTGCAGATCAGCGGCCCCTCCGGTGTGTGCATCGCCGCCGACGAGTTCGACCGTCGCATCGCCTTCGAGGATCTCGCCACTGCCGGCGCCTTCACGGTGTTCGACAGCAGCCGCGACATGTTCGAGGTGGCGCGCAATTTCGCCCACTTCTTCGCCCATGAGAGCTGCGGCTTTTGCACGCCTTGCCGGGTCGGCACCGCGATGCTGCGGACCACGATGGACAAGATCGCCGACGGCCACGGCACGCTGTACGACCTGGCTGAAATCGAGAAACTCGACCGTGTGCTCAATCAATCCGCCCACTGCGGTCTTGGCCACACCGCCTGCAACCCCACCCTGGACACCATGAAGCGCTTCCGCCCGACCTATGAACGGCGCTTGAAATCGCACGATTTCGAACCCGCTTTCGACCTCGACGGCGCGCTCGCCGCCGCCCGCCGCATGACCGGCCGCGACGATGCCGGCGCCCACCTCTCCACGGAGGGCGCATGAGCCCCGCCGATCGCTTTGTAGGATGTGGTGAGGTACGAACCGCATCGAGCGTGGGTGATGCGGTTTGCAAGCTCACAACATCCTACGAATGGAGCCCCCATGACTGACACCTTCCAACTCGACGGCGAGGAGGTCTCTTTCGCCCCCGGCCAGTCCGTCTTGCAGGCGGCATTGAGTGCCGGCCGCTACATCCCGCACCTGTGTTATCACCCGGAATTCAAGCCGCACGGCAGTTGCAAGGTCTGCACGGTGAAGGCCAACGGCGGGTTTGGCAACCGATACGCGGCTTCCTGCACCCTGCCGGCGCAGGCCGGGCTGAATGTGGAAAGTGAAAGCGAGGAAATGAACGAACTGCGCCGCACCCTGGTGCAGATGCTGTTCGCCGAGGGCAACCACTTCTGCCCCTCCTGCGAGAAGAGCGGTAATTGCACTTTGCAGGCATTGGGTTCCGATCTCGGGGTGATGACGGCAGGCTTCCGCCACTTCTACCCGGACCGCCCGGTGGATGCCTCGCACCCGGATATCCTGCTCGATTTCAATCGCTGCATCCTGTGCGAACTGTGCGTGCGCGCCTCCTGCGAGGTGGATGAAAAATGCGTCTTCGCCCTGTCCGGACGCGGCCTCGACAAGCATCTGATCGTCAACGCGGCATCCGGGAAACTCGCCGATACCAATGTTGCCCTGAGCGATAAGGCGGTGGCGGTCTGCCCGGTGGGGGTGATTCTGAAAAAGCGGGTCGGTTTCGCCGTGCCCATCGGCCAGCGCCGCTATGACCAGCGTCCGATCAGCGCTCAGGCGCTCGACGACGCCCCGCGCCCCTCCAGCGCGGCCGGTGGCTGCGCCGCCTGCGAGGGGGCCGCGTCATGAGCAAGAAACTCCGGGTCGCCACCACGTCGCTGGCCGGTTGCTTCGGCTGCCACATGTCCTTGCTGGACATCGACGAACGCCTGTTCACCCTGCTCGAACTGGTCGAGTTCGACCGCTCACCGCTCACCGACATCAAGCACTGCGGCCCCTGCGACGTTGGCCTGGTGGAAGGTGGCCTGTGCAACGCGGAGAACGTTCACGTCCTGCGCGAGTTCCGCAGGAACTGCAAGATCCTGGTCGCCGTCGGCGCCTGTGCCGTCACCGGTGGCCTGCCGGCGCAGCGCAACCACCTGAGCCTGGCCGACTGCCTGCAAGAGGTCTACGTCACCGAAGTCAGCCTGGAACACGGCGGCATCCCCAACGACCCGGAACTGCCCCTGCCGCTGGACAAGGTGCACCCGCTGCACGAGGTGGTGAAGGTGGATTACTTCCTCCCCGGTTGCCCGCCCTCGGCCGATACCCTCTGGAAATTCCTCACCGATCTGTTGGCTGGGCGCACACCCAGCTTCACGCCGGAACTGATTCGCTACGACTGAGCAGCGGAGTGGAAACGTAGGGTGCGCCGCGCGCACCAATGCACATGCGCTACTGGGTTCCAGAATGCTTGACCGCCATGCTCAACAATATAAGCAAGCCCGAATAAACTCATATATAGATCAGTGGCTTATCTGAACTGATTGCTTGCTTTTGGCCGCTACCTGACTACCTTCAGCAGTGCGCGGTCAATTCCGAGTGAATTACTCGGTTATGGCCGCGTCCTTTGGAGAAAAGGACATGCGGCTGGGGCGACAAGTGCTTTGGATGGCGGGCTGGGTTCAGCCGGTGGCGGCCGACTGGGCGTTGAATCTGCCGGCGCCGAAGTCCGACATCGCGGCGCGCATTTACGACATCCACACCCTGATTCTGCTGATCTGCCTGGGCATCTTTGTCGTGGTGTTCGGCGCGATGTTCTATGCGCTGTTCAAGCACCGGAAAAGCGTCGGCCATCAGGCCCAGCATTTCCATGAGCACACCAGCGTCGAGGTGATCTGGACCGTGATCCCCTTGCTGATTCTGGTCGCCATGGCCTGGCCGGCGACCCGCGCGGTGCTGGATCAAAAGGACACCGCGAATCCCGATCTCACCATCAAGGTCACCGGCTATCAGTGGAAGTGGGAATACGACTATCTGCAGGATGGCGTGAAGTTCATCAGCGTGTCGTCCACCCCCGCCGAGCAGATCGCCAACAAGGCGGTGAAGGGCGCGCACTACCTGCTGGAGGTGGATGAGCCGATGGTGGTGCCGGTCGGCAAAAAGGTGCGCGTCCTGCTGACTTCGCATGACGTGATCCATGCCTGGTGGGTGCCTGAACTGGGGGTGAAGCAGGATGCCATTCCCGGTTTCATCCGCGATACCTGGTTCCGCGCCAACGAGGTCGGCACTTACCGGGGCCAGTGCGCCGAGTTGTGCGGGCGCGGCCATGCCTTCATGCCCATCGTCGTCGCGGTGAAGAGCGAGGCCGATTACCAGACTTGGCTGGTGGCCAAACAGGCCGGCAAACAGGCCAAAGCCGTCGCGGCGGTGGCGGCTGCCGCCAAGTCGTTCAGCCCGGAGGAACTCAAGGCGCGCGGCGAGAAGGTCTATGCGGCCAACTGTGCCGCCTGCCACCAGGCCGATGGCAAAGGCCTGCCCGGCGTGTTCCCGGCCCTGGCCGGTTCCAGGATGGTGAATGGCCCCGCCGCCGCGCATATCGACCGCGTGCTGCATGGCAAGGACGGCAGCGCGATGACGGCGTTCCAGGACCAGTTGGACGATGCCGATCTCGCCGCCGTGATTACCTGGGAGCGCATGGCCTGGGGCAATACGGGGTCGCCGGTACAGCCGGCGGATGTGAAGGCACTGCGCAAGTAACCGGACAAAAACATGGAAGCCAATCTTGCCCACTCCCTGCCGCATGAGCAGCACGCCGCCCCAGCGGGACTGTGGCGGTGGCTGGCCAGCACCAATCACAAGGACATCGGCACGCTGTATTTCTGGTTCGCCGCGACCATGTTCCTGATCGGCGGGCTGATGGCGATGCTGATCCGCGCCGAACTGTTCCAGCCCGGCCTGCAACTGGTGCAGCCGGAAGTGTTCAACCAGCTCACCACGATGCACGGGCTGATCATGATCTTCGGCGTGATCATGCCGGCCTTCACCGGCTTCGCGAACTGGCAGGTGCCGCTGATGATCGGCGCGCCGGACATGGCTTTCCCGCGCATGAACAACTGGAGCTTCTGGCTGCTGCCGGTGGCCGGGGTGTTCCTGGTCGGCTCCCTGTTTCTGCCCGGCGGCGCGGTGGCGGGCGGCTGGACCATGTACCCGCCGTTGTTCATGCAAGGCGGCATCAGCTACGACCTGACCATCTTCGCGATTCACATCATGGGCGCGAGTTCGATCATGGGTTCGATCAACATCGCGACCACCATCCTCAACATGCGGGCGCCGGGCATGACGCTGATGAAGATGCCGCTGTTCGTGTGGACCTGGCTGATTACCGCTTTTCTCCTGATCGCGGTGATGCCGGTACTGGCCGGGGCGGTGACCATGCTGCTGACCGACCGCAATTTCGGCACCCATTTCTTCGATGCGGCCGGTGGCGGCGATCCGGTGATGTTCCAGCATGTGTTCTGGTTCTTCGGCCACCCGGAGGTGTACATCCTGATCCTGCCGGCCTTCGGCATCATCTCGTCGGTGATTCCCACCTTCTCGCGCAAGCCGCTGTTCGGTTATGCCTCGATGGTTTACGCCACCGCGTCCATCGCCATCCTGTCGTTCCTGGTCTGGGGACATCACATGTTCACTGTCGGCATGCCGGCGGCGGCGCAGTTGTATTTCATGTACGCCACCTTGCTGATCGCGGTACCCACCGGGGTCAAGGTGTTCAACTGGGTGGCGACCATGTGGCGCGGCTCGCTGACTTTCGAGACGGCGATGCTGTTCGCGGTGGCCTTCGTCTGTCTGTTCACCATCGGCGGTTTTTCCGGGCTGGTGCTGGCGATGGTGCCGGTGGATATCCAGTTGCAGGACACCTATTACGTGGTGGCCCATTTCCATTACGTGCTGGTCACCGGCGCGCTGTTTTCCATCTATGCCGGGCTCTATTACTGGCTGCCCAAGTGGACCGGCCATAGGGTCAACGAGACCTGGGGGCGCTGGCATTTCTGGCTGTCGGCGATCTCGGTCAACGTGCTGTTTTTTCCGATGCACTTCCTCGGCCTGGCCGGCATGCCCCGGCGCATCCCGGATTACGCGCTGCAATTCGCCGACTTCAACCGCATCGCCTCGCTCGGCGGCTTCGTCTTCGGCGCCAGCCAGATCCTGCTGCTGATCGTGATCCTGAAATGTATACGCGGCGGCGAGAAGGCCGAGGCGCGTGCCTGGGAGGGCGCCGAGGGGCTGGAATGGACGGTGGCCTCGCCGGCGCCGTACCACACGTTCGCGGTTCCGCCGGAGGTGAAATGAACCCGAATGGTCCATCGGCCGAGGCTCGGGAGGCGGCCCCACCTGTAGCGCCGGCGTCTCGCCGGCCTCGTCCTTCTGATCAGGCCCACGAAGCCGGCGAGACGCCGGCGCTACATGTCCGCCTCGGCTATGGGCAACCCGGGATGAACGCCACCGGCAACCGGCGTACTTCCCTGCGGCTGACGCTCATGTCGGCGGCGATGTTCGCCTTCGGCTTCGCGCTGGTGCCGCTCTATGACGTGTTCTGCGATCTCACCGGCCTGAATCGCGATGCGGCCCAGGCCCTGGCCAACAACACTCAGGTCGATCCCAGCCGGAGAGTGCGCATCGAACTGGTGGCCAATGTGCAGGAGGGCGCGCTCTGGCGTTTCGCCGCGCCGAGGTTGCCGGTGGATGTGCATCCCGGCGAACTGGTGCAGGTGGAATACGAACTGGAGAACCTCAGCGACCGGCCCCTGATCGGCCGCGCCGTGCCCAGCTACGCGCCGCTGGCAGCCGCCGCCCACTTCAAGAAGATCGACTGTTTCTGCTTCCGCGAGCAACGCCTGGCGCCGCATGAAAAAGTGCGCCTGCCGGTGCTGTTCGTGCTGGATCGGGGCGTGGCGAGGGACATGAAGGTGGTGACCCTGTCCTACACCTTCTTCGCACTGGGGAAGCGCACATGAGCGCCTGGCGGGCAGTGTTCTGGAGTTTCTTCGGCGTGCGCCGGGGCCGCGACCTGGAGCGCGACGCGGGCGAATTCAACCTGGTGCAGATCGTCGTCGCCGGGCTGCTCGGCGCGCTGGCGCTGGTCCTCGCCCTGCTTGGCCTGGTCCATCTGGTGACGCGATGAAGGAGCGGCCATGAACACTCACCCCGGTGGTTATTACCTGCCCGCGCCGTCGCACTGGCCCCTGGTAGGGTCGCTGGCCCTGATGAGTGCGGCCATCGGCGCGACCCTGCTGATCCACGATCTGGCCGGCGGTGGCTGGTTGCTGGCGGCGGGGGCGGCCGGGCTGGCGGCGATGTTGGTCGGCTGGTTCGGCAAGGTGATCCGGGAAAGCGAGAGCGGCCTGCACGGTGCCCAGGTGGATAGGTCATTCCGCTGGGGCATGGGCTGGTTCATCTTCTCCGAGGTGATGTTCTTCGCCGCCTTCTTCGGCGCGCTGTTCTACGGCCGCATGATCGCGGTGCCGGATCTGGCCGGCGGCGAGCAGGTGAGGTTGCTGTGGCCGGGTTATAGCGGCGGCTGGCCAACCACCGGGCCGGGCATCGAAGCCGCCTTCACACCGATGTCCCCCTGGGGCATTCCGGCCCTGAATACCTTGTTGCTGCTGAGTTCCGGCGCCACGGTGACCTGGGCGCACTGGGGCCTGAAACGCGGCCGGCGCGGCCAACTGATCCTGGGGCTGGCGCTGACCGTGGCCCTGGGCTTGACTTTCCTGGGCTTCCAGGCTTACGAATACCACCACGCCTATACCGCCCTGGGCCTGACCCTGGGGGCCGGCATCTACGGCGCCACCTTCTTCATGCTGACCGGCTTCCACGGCCTGCACGTCAGCATCGGTTCCTTGATGTTGCTGGTGATTCTGGGCCGCAGCCTGGCGGGGCATTTCCGGCCGGACAACCACTTCGCCTTCGAAGCGGTGTCCTGGTACTGGCACTTCGTGGATGTGGTGTGGCTGCTGCTGTTTATTTTTGTGTACTGGTTGTAACCAGGCACGCTGGAACGGAAACGTAGGTTGGGCAAAGCGAAGCGTGCCCAACATTGGGACGGGTTGTTGGGCACGCGCAGCGACGCCCAACCTACGACTGGCTACAGTAGTTCGTAGGATGTGGTGAGCGCATCGAACCGCAAAAACCACGGTTGCGCTATTTGATGAGGTTAGCTTCGCACACCACAACCAACGCGGGCTACGGCTCTGACCAGAAGCCCAGGTAATGCCCCGCCAGCAGCACCAGGAACAGCGCGATGGACAGGCCGATGCGCCAAGTCAGGGCTTTCACGGTGCGCTCGCTATTGCCGTGATCGCGGATCAGATAGACCAGGCCGCTGAGCAGGCTGAACAGGATCAGGAGCAGAAGGAGAGCAACGAAGATGCGCATGGATGGCGAACCAGGAATGTTGGCCTTGAGTTTAGCCCCGCCCCGCGCCGCGCGGGCGCGGCGGCGGCCGGCCTGGCTGCCCGCGCTCGCGGCCCTGTTCTTTGCCGGGCTGACCTTCTGGCTGGGGCTGTGGCAACTCGGCCGGGCGGAGGAGAAACGCGCCAAACAAGCCGCTTTCGATGCGGCGGCGACCTTGCCGGCGGTGGAACTCGCCGCCTTGCCCGTGTCAGCAGCCCCCTTCAGCCGGGTGCGGGTGAGCGGGCAATTCGCCGCCGCTTATCAGATTTATCTCGATAACCGCCTGCTTCAGGGCCGCGCCGGTTATCACGTGATCGTCCCTCTGGCTTACTCGGGCGGTGTGGTGCTGGTGAATCGGGGCTGGCTGGTGGCCGCGAGCGACCGCGCCATTCGCCCTGTCGCGCCTTTGCCATCCGCGCCGGTGACCCTGGAAGGGCTGCTGGTGCCCGCGCAAAGCCGCTATGTCGAACTGTCCGAGCGGGGCGTCGCGGGGCCGGTCTGGCAGAACCTGAGCCTGGCGCGTTACCGCGACTGGTATCAGGCCAAACATCGCGGCGAGCTGCCGGATCGGATGCTGTTGCAGACCTCGCCCGCCGCCGATGGCCTGGTGCGCGACTGGCCACGGCCGGACGCAGGCGTCGAGCGGCATCTCGGCTACGCCGTGCAATGGTTCGCGCTGACGGCGGCGATCTTCGCGCTGTATGCCTATTACGGGCTGTGGAGGCGTTTCCATGCACCGCGCTGACCGCATCAAGCTGGTCCTGCTGATGAGCCTGTTTGCGGCGCCGGCGCTGGCGGCCTGGGTCGCTCACCAAGTCTGGCAGCCGGCGGTGGCCGCCAGTTATGGCGAACTGCTGCAACCTGCTGCGCCCCAGTTTGCCGGCATGACCGACGCGGCCGGCCAGCCTGCCGACCTGGCCGCTCTGCATGGGCGCTGGGTCTTGCTTACCGTGGTCAACGGAGATTGCGGCCCCGCCTGCCGCCAACAGCTCTATCTCGGCCGCCAGGTGCGCCTCGCCCAGGGGCGCGAGCAGGAGCGGGTGGTACAGGTGCTGATCCAGGCCCTGATTCACGCCGATAGCGCCGTGCCTGACGGGCACCTGCTCACTTACCGCGTGCCCCGCGCGGCGCTGGCCACCTGGCCGGACCCGGTTCGCACCTACATCGTCGATCCTTTGGGCCGGGTGATGCTGCGCTTCCCGGTCGCGGCGGAGGGTAAAGGCATGCTGCGTGACCTGCGCCAATTACTGAAAGCATCAAAGATCGGATGACCCTGCCGCGCCCGCTGCTCCTGTTCACGACCGGCCTCGCCTTCGCGGTGATCTTGCTCGGCGCCTATGTGCGGCTTTCCGATGCGGGCCTCGGCTGCCCCGACTGGCCAGGTTGCTACGGCCAGATTTCACCCTGGCATGCCGACACGCGGATTGCGGATGCCCATAGCGCCGATCCGCTGGGGCCGGTATCCCATGCCAAGGCCTGGAAAGAGATGCTGCATCGTTATCTCGCCGGCAGTCTGGGCTTGCTGATCCTGGCTATCGCCATTCTGGCCTGGCGCCGCCTGCCGCCGGCTCGCCGCGTCCTGCCCGGTGTGTTGCTGGCGCTGGTGGTATTCCAGGCGCTGCTGGGCATGTGGACCATCACTCAGCAACTCAAGCCGATGATCGTCGCGGCCCATCTGCTGGGCGGCATGGCCACGCTGGCGCTGCTGGCCTGGCTGTTGTTGCGTGAACGCGCGCCCGCCTTCCCCGTGGGCGCGCCGCTCCTGCTGGCGCGTGGACTCTTGCTATTGGTGTTGTTGCAGATCGCGCTGGGGGGCTGGGTGAGCGCCAACTATGCGGCCCTGGCCTGTTCCGATTTTCCAACCTGCCAGGGCGCCTGGTGGCCACAGGCGGATTTCGCAGCCGGCTTCAGCTTGCAGCATTCTTTGGGCGGTCTGGGCGCCGAGGCGCTGACCGCTATCCACCTGCTGCATCGTCTGGGTGCGGTGCTGGTGCTGGCGGGCGCGCTCCTGCTCGCCGCGCGGCTGGTGCGTGTGCCGCAGGGAATAGGGGCTGGCGCTTGCCTGCTGGCCATCGCTATTTGCCAGTTTCTGCTGGGTATGGCCAATGTGCTGCTGGGCCTGCCGCTGCCTGTCGCCGTAGCCCATAACGCCGGCGCGGCCGCCCTGCTGCTGTGTCTGGTCTGGGTCAATGTCCGCTTTGCCGGGAGATCGCCATGAGTAGCCTTGCACTGAGCAAATCAGACTGGCGTCTGCGCGAATTTCTCGAACTGACCAAGCCGCGCGTGGTCGCCATGATTGTGTTCACGGCGATGATCGGCATGTTCCTGGCCGCGCCGGGGCTGCCCGATCCGCTTCGATTTCTGGTCGCCAGTCTCGGCATTGCGCTTGCCACTGCCGGCGCCGCCGCCTGCAACTGCCTGGCCGAACGGCGCATCGATGCGCTCATGGCGCGCACCCGCGCGCGGCCATTGCCCCGGGGCGGGGTGAGCCCGCGAGAAACCGCCGTGTTCGCCGCCACGCTGGCCGGTCTTGGCCTGGGCTTGCTCTACTGGTGGGTGAACCCGCTGACCGCGTGGCTGACGGCGTTCACCTTCTTCGGCTACGCCGTGGTCTATACCCGCTGGCTGAAGCCGGCGACGCCGCAGAACATCGTCATCGGCGGCGCTTCCGGCGCGATGCCGCCGGTGCTCGGCTGGGCGGCCATGACCGGGGGGGTGGGGCACGAGTCCCTGCTGCTGTTCCTGATCATCTACGCCTGGACGCCGCCACACTTCTGGGCGCTGGCACTGTACCGGCGCGAGGAATATGCCCGCGCCGGTCTGCCCATGCTGCCGGTCACCCATGGCGAGCGCTACACCCTGCTGTCGATCCTGCTCTATACGGGCATTCTGACGGCGGTCAGTCTGCTGCCATTGGCGGTGGGCATGTCCGGCTGGATCTATCTGGCGGCCGTTCTGCTACTCGACGGCTACTACCTGGCGCTGGCCTGGCGCCTGTACCGCAGCTACTCCGATGCGCTGGCGCGGCGCGCCTTCACCTGGTCCATCCTCTACCTGGGCCTGCTGTTCGCGGCCCTGCTGCTGGATCATTTCCTGGCGTCACCGCTCTGAAATTCAGCGCTGCACCAAGTCCCGGTAGGCGTGCCAGGTGGCGTGCCCCAGAACCGGGAAGATCACGGCCATGCCGATGAACGACGTGGCGATGCCGATGCCGGTCAGCAGCACGATTGCGGTCGCCCAGACCAGCATTGCCAGCGGGTTCTCGCGTACCGCCAAGAGGCTGGTCATCACGGCGGTGACGATGTCCACGCGGCGATCCATCAGCATCGGCAGGGACACCACGCTGATGGCGAAAACCACGGCGGCCATGACCCCGCCGACAAGGATGAACGGGATCACGAACTCGATATTCTCAGCGGAAAACAACCAGGCCAGGCTGGCCTCGGGCACCGGGCTGGCACCCAGATGGACACCCACCAGGATCGCGGAGAGTCGCTCCCAGACACTGAGTGTGAACATCAACATCAACGCAAACAGGCCGATCGAGGAAAGGTTGTCGCGGATCGAGGCGAATGCCGCCGTATCGGGTTGTTCGCGGCGACGGGAAAGGTCATAAAAAATCGTCGCCAGAAAAGGGGATACCAGCAGGAAGCCCGTGGTCAGTGTGATCGCCAGGTAATGGTGCGACCAGGCGATGGTCACCAGGCCGAAACCCAAAAGCGCAAAGAGGGTGCCATAGGCCAGTGAATGCGCCCAACTGCCCTTGAAGTCTTCCCAGCCTGATCTGAGCCAGGCCAGCGGTTGTTGCCAAGTGACCCGGTTCAGGCAGGGTAAAAGCATGTGTTTGCTGGTCGGGCATACAGTGGAAGTTGACATGGTCACACTCCTTTCAGACGGGTCGACGAAATTTCCCCGGCACAATAGCCAGAGCATTATTGTCAAGTATTGTGGGCAAAGTTAGAGAGTCAAGCTCTGAGCGGGGAATCTCTGGGCTATCGCCGCTTCGCCCTGCGTGCCGACACCGTCGGTTCCGGTTGGGGTTGGGGTTGGGAGGGATGGCATCACCCATTTCGGGCCGTGATAGGCTTGCCGCGACGAGCATCCGATTATGAGGAGACAGCATGCGCAAGTTTTTTCTGGTTCTGATTCTGCTGGCCGTGCCGGCCTGGGCCGACGATATCGACATCCGCAAGGTCACCCTGCGTTCCGGCGATATCGACATTCCGATGGAAGTGGCAGTGCCTGCGGGCAAAGGGCCGTTCCCGCCGCTGCTGTTCATCCACGCCAAGCGCGGTTATGACGAGAATGAACGCCGCCACATCACGGAACTGGCACGGCAGGGCTATCTGGTGGTGGCGCCCGATTGGCAAAGCGGCCGCATGATTGAACGCTGGCCGGCGGAACATGATCCGGAAACGGAGAAAGACGTGGAGCAGGCGCTGAACTACCTGATGGCCCTGCCCGACGCGGCGAAACAGCCGGTGGGCATCGTCGCCCTGTCGCGCGGGCCGTATTACGCGATCCGCCTGGCGGCAAAACGCGGCAAGGACATCGCCGCCATCGTCAGCTACTACGGCCACATGCAGAACCCCAACGCGCCGGAGCCGGACCAGTTGTTCCGGGTGGCGCACGAGGTCATGGAAATCACCACGCCCATGTTGTTCCTGATCGGCGAGGAAGATTTCGAGCTGCGCCGCATCAATGGTGGGCGCGCCTTCTATGCGCTGTGGGAACGTGGCGTGCCGGTCGAGTATCAGGTCTACCCGCTGGCGCGGCGCGCGTTTGACTTCCGCGCCGACCAGACCCCCGAGGAAAAGATCGCCACCCGCCATGCCCGCCAGCGCGCCGACCAATGGCTGCGCCGCTGGATGAAGCTGGACCAGCCGGTGAAGCCGGAGCTGGGCCAGGCGGAAAAATAAGGCTGTCCGGCGTTGGGCGTCCCGCCCGGTCGAATCAGGCAAAAGTCGGAACCATGGCGCAGCCGGAATTCCGGCTGAGAGGCTGTGAAGAGTTTCCGGCAACCAAATAGCCGTCATTCCCGCGCAGGCGGAAATCCAGTTCGTAGGGCTGATTGCTTTGAAAATCAATTAGATGCACTACCTGGATTCCCGCCTGCGCGGGAATGACGGCGGGTTTTTTCCGTACTTTCGAATATTTCACAGTCTCTGAGCCGACCCTCAAGCAGCTACGACTCCGCGCCACGCCGCTGACGGTCAATCAACCTGGAAACAGCAGTTGCCAGGATGAAAAGGGTCTGAATGCCCGGCGGTTCTTGGGGTTTCGAGAATAAGAGGGTGTCACCCGCTGGGTGAGTAGACGTAGGTTGGGCAAAGCGCAGCGTGCCCAACATTGCGACGGGTTGTTGGGCACGCGCAGCGACGCCCAACCTACGCTTCTACGGCTTCAACTGCTGGATTTAGGATCAATGATGTCCGCCTGACAGGGCTGCGGGTTGGCCATGCGCGCCGTTCGTCTTGAACCGATAGCGCTCATGCGACAACGATCACCAGCCGTCCCCGCGTAAGATGCCGTGGTCACGGTTTCATCAACAAGGTTACGTCCATGCGCCATTTGCTATGGGTTTCCCTGATCAGCCTGGCATTGACCGGCTGTGTCAGCCTATCGCATCAGGACATGCCCCAGGTTGATGTCGCCGGCATCGAGGCCATGCCGAGCCAAGGCATGGAACTCCGCCTGGTCGTCAAGCTGCGCATCCTCAACCCATCCGACTATTCCATCGAATACAACGGCCTGTTCGTCGAAATGGATGTCCAGGGCATGAGCTTCGCCAAAGGCGTCAGCAACCAGAGCGGCACCGTTCCTCGTTACGGCGAAAGCGTGATCAGCGTCCCGGTGACCATCTCCGCGCTCGCAATGGTGCGCCAGGTCATGGGTTTGGCCGGGAAAGAACGCGCCGTTCCGCTCACTTACGAGGTGCGTGGCAAGGTTGCCGGCCCGGTATTCAACTCTCAGCGTTTCACCTCGCATGGCGAGTTCAAGCTGCCCACCGCCCTGGACGGGAAAAGCAAGCCATAACAGGTTGTCCGGCTATTGGGCAATCCCCATGCCGGAGCACACATAGCCAGTACATCTGACGCATTTGCTCCAGGTAGCCACTGATAGCCGCTGCTCGTCGTCTCCTGTCAGCAGTGGAGGAGACATCCAAGAAAATCTCTCTGGCGTCCGGGCCTCGGCCTTATGGTCGTTCGCCCGGATCTGACAAGCTCTTCGCAGAAACTGTTTCCGCAATACACTGCGGCTGTTCTCAAGTCGTGGTGGCGGTACAAGATGAAGCTGAAGGAATTGGAATTGTCGGCAGAGGATCGAGCGAAGCTGCTGGAGATCGTCGAGAAGGGGAGCGACTGGCGGGTGCGTCATCGGGCGCAGACGCTGCTGTATTTTGCTGACGGGTGGCGCGCGAAAGCCATCGCCGCGCAGCAGAATCTGAATCTGGACACGGTGTATGACCGGCGGAAGCACTGGTTGTTGGAGAGCTTCGCTTCGTTGGCGGACAAGCACCGCAGCGGCGCTCCGTTGAAACTGAACGTAATCCACCGTGACCTGATCAAGACCTGGGCAAAGGAAGAAGCGCTGACCGCCCCGGACATACTGGCGAAGCTGAAGGAAGAGTGTGAAGTGACCGTGTGCGCCAACACCTTGACCCAAGCGCTGAAGAAGATGCGTTTCGTGTGGAAGCGCACTCGGCATAGTTTAAAAAAAACGGGATGAGCAGAAATTTCGTGAATCTCAGGTAGAAATCAGGGATTTAGTGGCGCAGGCCCAGCCGAACCGCAGCGCTTGGACGCCAGTGGGCGAACGCCGCATGATTGATGCGCGTCGGGGGCCGCGCCTGAATGTCCTTGGCGCCCTGCTGTCGTCGGGCGAGTTGTTCACGGTCAAGTTGTGGGAAACGACGACGTCGCTGCTGTTTGCCGGCTTTCTCGGCCTGCTGACGGACCATGTGGGTAAGCCGCTGACGGTGATTCTCGACAACGCCTCGGTCCACAAAGCGAAGGAGATTCAGCCGTTGCTGAAGGTATTGGAGCAGAAGGGACTGAAGCTGTATTTCCTGCCACCCTACAGCCCGGAACTGAACCGTATCGAGAAGCTGTGGCACAAGATGAAGTACAAATGGATGGCCTTCAAGGCTCGTGATGCCGGCACCCTCGAAGCCAACATCGACCAGATTCTTGACGGCTTTGGCACGGATTACCTAATTACTTTCTGCTAAGAGCTTATCCGTCGCTTGTGAATGACTGCTCCCGTCGGCATCGAAGGAGCAGTGCCGACCCGTTTCAGACGGCCAGATGGGGGCCTTGGGCGTCGCTTGCTCGGCCGGAACGGCCATCCAGATTCGCTGCTCAATTCATGCTGAAGGTCGGCTTTGTGGCAGCGTCGGCAATGAGTGTTGACGGCCAGGAGCCGCCATTGCTCGTCGCTGAAAATGGCTCTGTCGAACGTCAGGTCAACTTTCCATTGCCGCCATGCAGCGAAGCTGGCTCGGTCCGTTGGATGAAGCCAGCAATATTTCTCCCGTAGTTCTCCTCTAGCTCTTCCGAATCGGTGTGGACAATGCATCCCATCAGACGCCGCCCTACCAGACCGGCACGTCATCCAGCGCAACCACCCCAAGGAGCTCCACATGCACGTCACCAACGAACTGCTCGCCTCCGTCTTCGCCGACTCCTCTGCCTTTTGCGGCAAGGAAGACGTCCTGCATGCGCTGCTCTATCACCGGTTGCTGGGCGCGGGCTACACCCATACCCGGATGGCGAGGGAGCAAGCCCTGAGCAACAACCGCGTCGATCTCGTGCTGTTCGGTGACGACATGGCTGGCGCCTTCACCGGCACCAGCAAGAAACCGCTGGTGGCGATCGAGGTCAAGGGGGGTGCCTACGGCAATCGCAATGCCCTCAAAGACACCATCGATGCCAGCGGTTACTGCGCCGACATGGCCAAGCTCAAGCCGGAAGCTGCGCGCGGCATCGAAGCCTGGTTCGTTTGCGTCGATATGCCGGAGTTGGGCCGTGCGGTGAGCCCGGCCAGATTGGGACTGATCTCCGAGCAATGCACCGCGCACGGCCTGGCCTTTGCCTACTACTGCCAGGGCGAGGCGACATTCCATACGAGCCGCCCGAAACAGAAACTGGTGGCCATCCCCATCGCCAAGGCCAGCAACAAATCCAGTCGCGCCGGCATCGACTTCCTCCTGGCAGCGAATGACCCCAAGCTCGCGGCTCTGTCCCGCAAGTGCCTGGCGGTCAACGGGCATGAAGCCAACAACACCGTCCTGCTCTACGATTGCCTGCGTGGTGCCGGTTTCGGTGTCGCCCAGCTTTCGCTGGAAACCTACTTCAACTTCGCCGCCCAACCGGGTAGCCGGATGCAGGAACGGCCCGATCTAGTGGTGTTCGATGCCGACTTCGATGGACGTTTCAACCTCTACAAGGGCGGAAATGCCACGATGTCCAACGACCAGCACAAACTGGCCCATATCCAGACCATCTTCGAAGTAAAAGGGGGCTCGTCCATGAACAAGAAGAGCGACAACGCGGTCATGAAGGACTACCTGTCCGACATCGAAAAACTCAAGCACTGGCGCGACGGTGCAACGAAGGCCCGCAGCGGCACACGGCTACAGACCGTGTTCCTCGGCGTCGATGGCCGCACCAAGGGACTGCCGACGGCGGCGGTACAAACCCTGATCGGGGAGAGCCGGAAACTGGGCAATGGCCTGATCTACCTCAGCCGGGATGGCGTGGTGACCGCGCGAGCCTGATGGCGCGAACGGAATAAACCTGAGAAAACCTCCCATCCCTTGGAGCACACCATGCAAAACGCAAACATCAACAGCCTCGCCGCCGTCACCGAGAACCTGAAAAAAATCGAGCCGGATTTCGAGGAGCTTTTGCGGGCGGCGGAGGGGGGGGATGCGGAGTCACAATTCAAGATTGGGGGGTTCTATCTACAGAGTGCCGATGAAGATGATGTCATATATGGCGAATGTGCCAGGTGGTTTACTCTCGCATCCGATCAGGGCGATGCCGATGCCCAATATTTCTTGGCTCTAATTTATTTGTACGGATGGGGAGTAGAGAAAGATATTGAAAAATCTAAAAAACTGTTGCGCTCGGCTGCTACTCAAGGACTGCCTCATGCACAAAACACCTTGGGTGAGCTTTATGAGGATGGTGGTAGCAAAATGGAAGCGGCCTCATGGTATGCGAAAGCAGCGGAACAGCGTGATGCGGATGCGCAGTACAACCTGGGCAGGTTGATCCGGCTCGGAGTCCCCGTTCCGAAAACGAGTTGCCTTGACGAAGCGGATCAATGGCTACGCGAAGCTGGCGTTGATATTGAACAATACAGAGATGTGACTGAAGACCCTTCGGAAGCCATTAAATGGCTTTCCGCTGCGACCAAACAAGGCCATGTGGACGCGCTGTATCTTCTGGCCGAAATGCACGAACTTGGCGAAGGCTGTGCGAAGGACATCAAAGAGGCGAGAGAGTTGTATCAGTTGGCTGCCAATCAGGGACATACCGATGCCATGTTAAAACTTAGTGGTTTTTATAAACATGGAAGAGGCGTGGATACCGATACCGAGAAATCCAAGGCATTGTTGCTCAAGGCGGCAGAAGATTCATCGTGGAGCAAGGATCAATTAATTGAATACGCGCAACGGTGGTTTTATGATCATAAAATTAGTGGATTTGGGGACTTGTCTCACCCTATAAGGATTTCCAATAAAATGGACTCTGCCATTGATGCAAGTGTTGCGCAGAATCTCCCTGTGGCATTGGTGCTCAGAGGGATGATCTGTTTCGCACCCGAACGAAAAGACTATATGGCTGCGAGGAATTGGTTTGCACGCGCAGAAAAAACGGGAGATGTGCTGGCGGCGTTTTATCTCGCCCTGATGTCGCTTCGCGGATTGGGTGTAAGAGTCAATCTGCAACTTGCATCCAAATACCTCGATAAATGCATAAGCTCATTGAGTCATTACGACGACCTGTATCAAACAAATCGAATTAATGGGGCGCGTGCTGCTGAGCAGCAGGATAATAACCATTACCATGAAACCTTTGAAATTACTTTGCTGGGTGCGGCAAGGAGCCAGCAACTCGACATCAAGATTGCTTTGGCACAGGAAGAAACCCACAAGCAAACCCTGTCCTTCCTGACCCACACTCTCAACAATGCCTTGAGCACCGGCCCTGAAACTGTGCGTACTGTGATCGAAATCCTCGGCAGTGATTTATATAACCAGGGGCAGGCAGAATACAAGGCCATCAACAATATGGCGTCGCTGTTTCCGGTGTTTCTGTTTGCCGAAAGCCTGCTCAAGACCTTTAAGCTCTATGTCTCCGATCCGGAGCAGATGCGAGAGAAATGGCAGAACGACAAATCCGGGGATGCCAATGTCTCGCTGGTGATCGCGATGGCGCTGCGGCAATCCATCGCCCGGTTTGTTTTTTCTTCAAATCACTTGGCCCAACTGAAGCGGTTGTTGCCTAAACAGGACAAGGAAGCGATCAAGGAAGTACGCAAATCGTTCGTCGACGAAATTATCCCGCTTGAGATGTCCACCGCGACGGCGGGTAAGGTCTTTGAATGGGCCAAAGCGCATTTCAGTATTCTGCAAGTGGAGATTGACCCCGAAGCGGAAATGACTTTCACCAGTAACGCAACCCGCTACATGTTCTATTTCGCAGCCTTCTCCGAGTTGGTCTACAACGCCCTCAAATATGCGGACGGCCAACAACCCATCGTTGTGAAGTGGTTCCAACAAGAAGGGGACTATCGTTTCAGTTGTACCAACTCCTGTCCGCTGACTCAAGAAGGCCTTCCCACTCAGGAAGGTTCAAACAAGGGCTTGTCATTCATCCACAAGCTGATGTCCATGCTGGAGAATTCAGCACTTGAGCGCGCATGCGAAAACGGTGAATACCGGGCTTTGCTTACATTCGATCATGCCAACTTTGATGAGGTGGTTTCATGAACATTGTTTGGATTGAGGACTTCGGGGGCACCCAACCGTTGCCTGCCAATTCGAAAACACTGATTCCCTTGTTTCAGGGGCTTTTGAGCCGCGAAATTTTTATCAACAAATGGGACGACGATGACGATCTGTTGGCCAACACGAATCTACTCTCGGATTTCTTTAATGAGCATTCAACCCACAAAATTCTGCTTCTAAGAAACGTATTCGACTATCTCGACCATGTCGAAAATCGAGATACGGCCAGCCACGATATATATATTATTGACATAAATCTGACACAGGGCGCCGATTTACAAAGAGCACTTCCAGATGGCATGGAAGGAATTGAGAACCCTGCTTTCCACCGGAAAGCAGGGTTTTTCATATATAACCACCTGATTAGATTGGGTGTGCCTGTTGAACACATCTGCTTATTGACCGGCGAGCAAGGCTCGACTATCGAATTCAATGCACACTGCCGGGACTCTCTGACGCCTCGCCCTATTGCCTTCGAGAAAAGCGATAGTGGCTACACAGCTTTCAGAGGATGGTTGAACGGCCATCAGGCGAATGACTACCTTGCTTTGCGAAGAGCGGTTATCGAAGGATGTTATTTCCTGAAGGAGATTATCAAATCAGATGAGTTTGCCATTCAGTTCAGGGTATTCATTCGTCCCGAGCAAGGCAAGCCTAGCCGTGATGTGACACTTGAGGAAATGTGTGATTACCTGGACACCTTGCGCCAATTTCTACCAGAAACCAGGCCAACCGAAGTCGCTGGGACAAATCGGATATACAGATTGTTCGTGAGGGCGCTTGCCCATGAATGGGAGAGTCAGGCTGACCCAGAATACCCAAGAAACCAACCGAACTATGGCGGTGCTGATCGGCGCCTACTTCCAACATTGGGTTGGATCATGAAAAATGTCCGTAACTGGATGAGCCACAACAATGCAATCAATAATTTGGATGCGAGGAATGTGGCTTTCCTGTTTATTGTCAACATGCGCGCCATGTTTCGTTGGGATGTCGCTCCAGCTCGATTCGAGAAACAGGCGCTTGCTTTACTGACAACGGGTGATGCGAGGGCAATCCTCTCAACTTAAGCAATCCCCCCTCAAGTGGTTGATTTGTATCCATGTTTCCGATGCGGCTTAGGATGAGCGGGTCTGGGTTTAGTGGCTCCGGCCACGAAGCGGATCAGGTTTTTTGCCAACTCCGCGAACA
>JAUYFG010000216.1 GCA_030690985.1 Pseudomonadota bacterium | reverse complement strand
TGTAGCGCCGGCGTCTCGCCGGCTTCGTGGGCCTGATTAGAAGGACGAAGCCGGCGAGACGCCGGCGCTACATTGGGGCGTTCAAGCAACTCTGGTTATGCTCTCTGGTGATAGAGGCGGCCATCCACCGCCGCCGCCATCGCCCGCTCATCCAGGCCGCCACCGAGGAAGGCGTTCACCTTGGCCGCCACCGTATGCGGTTCGGCGATGGTTTCGCGGTGGGAGACGAACAGGGTCTTGATGTTGGGTTGTTTGGCGAGCCAGATGCCGACCTGCTTGAGTTGCTGGCCGTAGGCCTGTTCCAGTTGTTCGTCGCTCAACTTTGCCGTCTCGCGGCCCAGGCGCTCCAGCATCACCTTTTGCGAGGCCAGCACTTCCTTCGGGTCGCGCTCCATGAACACCACCCGATAGGGCAGGTCGGGCGGCAGGCAGGGCAGCAGTTGGGCGACGATCTTCACCGCCTTACCCTTCGCCTCCCTGACCCACTCGCGTTCCTGGCGCAGCCGGGTGGCGGCTTCCAGTTCCAGGTAGCCGTTCGGGTTGTCGCCGTCGGCCGCGCGCTGGCCGTCGCTGAGGATGGGCAGGGGGCCGGCGGCGAGCATCTGCATCATCATCGAGGTGCCGGAACGGGGCAGGCCGGTCACCACGGTCACGCATTCGGCCGGGTCGTCGGGCACGCCGCTCTTGTCCACCAGGGGCTGGGGCGCGGCGTCGAGTTGCGGCGCGCGGCGTTCCTGGTCGGCGTCGGTGGCAAATTCGTCCGGGAACGCCGCGAGTGCGGCCAGGCCACCGCGAGCCTGGCGGTTCGCCAGGGTTCGGGCGCGTATCTCGCGCACGATGCGCCAGTGTTCGCGGGATTTCTCCAGGTCGCGCTCGATCCGCAGCGTGTAGCGGGCGATGAAGCGATGGGCGCGCTCGAAGTTGGGGTTGATCGAGACCGCTACCCGCACCGCCTCGATGGCGCGGAAATACTGTTTCATGCGCAACAGCCCCAGGCCCAGGATGTAATGCGCCATCGGGTTCTGGTACAGGCAGCCCACCGAGTCCAGCGCCGCCGCCACGCCTTCCTCCACCCGGCCCTGGCGCAGGCAGGCTTTCGCCATGCCTAGGTGGGCATGGGGATTGCGCGGGTCGAGGATCAGGGCGCGGCGGAAGGCGGCCTCCGCTTCCGGCCACTGGTGCAGGCTGCCCAGGGTTTCGCCGATCTGGATGTGCAGGCTGGTTCGACGCGGTTCGGCTTGGCCGGCGCGGTTCAGGTGTTCCAGCGCCGCCTCGGGTTTGCCTTCCGCCCGCAGCACCCAGCTCATCAGGAAATCCAGGTCGAAGTGGCTGAAGCGGGCACTCAGGCGCAGGTCGTTGTATTCGGCCCTTTCCTCCTCGCTGGTGTGCTCGAAGTCGATCTCGCCCTCCGCCGTGAGCTGCCCGGCTTCGCTCTGGCGGGCCTTGATCTCTTCGAGGAAGTCCTTGATCTCGCCGCCGGCCTTTTCCGCCGCCGCCCGCCGGCTCACGGTCATGCGTTCCACCAGTTCGCGCAGTTCCGCCACCTGGCCCAGTGCCTGGTGGCAGAGCGCGAGATGCACGCCGAAGCGGTATTCCTCCGGCGCGGCGGCGAACAGTTCGGCCAGGATTTCGCCGCCCCGTGCGTGGAAGCCGCCATCCATCCAGGCCCGCGCCAGGTTGTAGCGCATCTCCTGGACCGTGTTGCGGATGGCCTTTTCCAGGTCGTCGCCGGGCGCTGCCACATAACCCAGGGCCACCAGTTGATCCATGGCCTCCTTGGCGGCGATGGGGTCGTAGCGGTATTCCCCGGCGATGCGGGCGTCGTTCCCCGCCACTGCGTCCCAACTCGGGATGCGGCTGACTTCAGGCGGTTTCACGAAGGCGTCGAGCAGGGGCTTGCCGTCCATGTCCTCGCCCACCGGCAGGCCGAACAGGGTGAGCAGGGTGGGGGTGATGTCGAGCAGGTTGGCGCCGTAGATCAGACGGTCGCGCTTGATGCCGGGGCCGGCCATGAGAATCATGCCCAGATCGCGGTGTTCGATGGCGGGCGCGGCCGGTTCACGGGGCAGTTGCACCGGGCGCAGGTGGTCGGAATGGAAACCGTGGTCGGAGCAGAGGATGACCGTGGTGTCCGCCGGGGCCAGGTCCAGCATGGCGCCCAGCATCATGTCGTGGAACTGGTAACCGGCCTCCACCACGCCGCTGTACAGCTCGAAGTCGCGCTCGGAGATGTGGGCGCGGCGCGGCGGGTGGTACTGCATGAAGCCGTGGCAGAAATGGTCGATGGCGTCGTAATACACCCCCATGAAATCCCACGGCTCGTGCTCCATCGCCCAGGTCGCGGCGGCATGGACGCCGGCGCATTCGGCCAGGATTTTCATCACCGAGGCAACGCGGCGATCCTTGTCCTGGTCGATCTCCGCCACCTTGGGGATGAAGGGCAGCACCTGTTCGGCAATCAGTTCGTTGGGGTTGACGCGCAACTCCGCCAGGGTGTCTTCCAGGCGCTGCGGATGCACCATGCCGGGGGCCAGCGGCCAGGGTTGCTCCGGCGGGCCGAGGGCGGTGTGGTAGTGGTTGGAGACCATCACTCCGTTGATCGGCTCGACCGGATGCGAGGGCCACCAGCCGATGACATGGCTGCGATAGCCGGACTGGTTGAGGATGTTCCAGAGGGTCTTGGTGGTGCGCGAGAGCTGCGACACCGGCTGGATGCCGCCGCCGTCCGGGGTCGGCTCGGAAAAGCCGTGGATGCCGTGCTTGTAGGGGCGTTTGCCGGTGGCGATGGACGTCCACAACATCGGCGAGAGCACCGGGTGCAGGGTCGCCAGGTCGCCCATGACGCCGCGTTCGATCAGCTTGGCGATGTTGGGCATCCGGCCCTGATCCACCAGGGCGTTGATGATCTTCCAGTCGGCTGCGTCCCAGCCGATGACGAGAACTTTGGGCATGTCGTCTTTCCTTGCGCCGCGCTCTGTCGGTGCGGATGAGTTGAACGGTTGCCGTAGGAGCGGGCTTGCCCGCGATGCAACGCTGGCAATCGCGGGCAGCAGAGTCGTTGCCGCTTCAGCGGCTTTACGAATCCGGCGTGCCCCTTGCGGGTGCAAGCCCGCTCCTACGGCGAGGTTGTTTGGTCGAACGGCGCCAGCCACCGGTCCAGCCCGCGCGCGGTCTTGCCGCGATACAGATAGCCGTGGCGCTGGAACGAGCGGCGCATACCGGGGCGCATCAGCTTCGGGTTCTCGGTCACGATCAACATGCCCGCCGGTCTTGGTTCCGGAGCGTCGAAGTCACGCAGCCAGTCCCGGCTGGCGTCGGTGACGGCCCACATCAGGTAGGGCACGCGGTTCCGTGGCCGCAGAAACATGCGGTAGGCGTAGTAGGCCCGACCGTCCGCCCCGGTTTGCAGCGCCACGGTGGACATGCCCGCCAGGGCGCCGCTCATTGTTGTGCCCCCGTGCCGAACCAGGCAAACCAGCTCGAAGGCGCGCCGCTCGGCTTCCTGCCGCTGTGCAATCGCCCCCTGGGCCAGCCAGAACGCCACGGCTTCGGCCCGCTGTTCCGGGCGGGTGGCTTGGAACACGGGCTCCAGGCGGTAGTTGGCAAAGTGCGAGGAAGCGGTCACCCTGGAACCTGGGCGTAGCCCGGATGGAGCCCGCGCAAAAACGGTTGAGCGCCCTCCGAGCGTTGCCGGGCGCAATCCGGGGCTGGCAGATCCCGGCCGCTACCGAACACCCGGATTCCACTGCGCTGCATCCGGGCTACGCTGTTACGCCGCCAGGTTCGCCTTGCGCCGGCGCAGGCTGGCAAGGCCGGCGGCACCGGCGGCGAGGAGGGCGAGGGAGGAGGGTTCGGGAACCGGGTTGGTCGTGGCTCCGGCCAGGATGGCTGCGCCGGAATCTTCCACGGCCCAGTCGATGACGGTCACCTTGTCCATGTAGCCCTGGCCATCGCCTGCGGGAATACCGAGCAGGGTGCCGAAGGGCTGGTTCAGGCCGAGGTCTTCCACACGCAGGCGGATCCAGCCGTAATCGCCGTTGCCGAGTCTGATGCCGGCGATGCCGGTGACCCCGTCCGCGAAGTTGCCCAGGTTCGCGACCGTGTGAGTGCCGATGGGAGCAGTCTGGCTCTTCACCTGGATTCGCCCCGCATTGTCGGCGGCGAAAACGCCACTCGGGCCGATGAGGGCGCCGGCGGCCAGATTCAGGCCGCCCCAGGAGGTGGCGCCGAGGAACTTCGCGCCGGCCGCCGCGCCCACCACGGCGATACCGACGTATTTGGCGGCCGCGTGGGTCCCGGCAATACCCCACATTCCAGCCCCGGCGTTGAAATCGGCCCCGCCGCCATTCATGTCGATGCCTTGGGACGCAATGTTGGGAAAGAAGCCGGGCATGGTTGCCTGTAGCGCCGGATTGCTGCTGACCGTGACGTTCTGCACGCCGCTGTAGAGGATGGCGGCATCCGCCCCGCCGGCCAGGGCCAGGCCGGCGCCCACGGCGGCGGCATAGCCCGCGTAGTCGCCGAAGCTGCGGCCCTGGGCGATCTGTGCCTTGGCCGTGATGCCATAGCGGGCCAGTTGTTCGTTCAAGTCGATTTTTTGTTGCATGGTGATCCCTCGGTAAGTTGTTTATTGGGGTTTGGGTGTTACTGGTATCACTTTTAGCAATAATCGTGCCGTGAGGATGAGGCGTTTGGAAACAACGCGTTAGCGTAGGGAACAAATCTACATGTAAAAAAAACCGACAAGCATGGCAGGCATGCCGTGCCATGGTGTGTTGGTCTGGATGCGGAAATGGCGGCGGAATGCGTGTCGGGCTGGTTGCGTTCACCTGGCTTCGGCAATCCCACGTCGGGCGCAACTGCATAGTCGACTCGCCCGGGGTGCGCCGGCACCGGGCGGGCGAACAGCTTCATGGAGGTGGCCAGGCCCCAATATCGCCGGTCAGACTCACGATTTCTTCCTGGGATGCACCTCAACCCGGCGATACCCGATAGGGAACTAGAGATTGCCGGAAATAAACGCTTGACCGACAAATCTTGCTCCCTATAATGCCGGCCTCTCGCTGCTGAAACGAAGCGGCGAGGGAAGTAAAGCGTTGGAAAAGTTCGTTGGTTCGTTTAAGTGGTTTGCAAAACTGCTTAATAAAACGAGTTGACGGAGTTTGAGAAGACTGTAGAATGCCGGCCTCTCGCTGCTGAAACGAAGTGGCGGGGAGAGGAAAGAAGTAGAAGAAAGTGCTTTAAAAACAGTTCTTTAACAAGTTGCTTACAGCCTTTAAGTGTGGGCATTGGGTCGAGTGGTTGGGCTACTTTAGGGTGGTCTGACTTAAGTGAAAGTAAAACCTAATGCTTACACAAATCAGTAGAGATACTGAAGCGTGAAGCGGCTTACTCGCAAGGGTAAGTGAAAGAGTTAACAGAGATTGAACTGAAGAGTTTGATCCTGGCTCAGATT
>JAUYFG010000202.1 GCA_030690985.1 Pseudomonadota bacterium | reverse complement strand
CGGGGAAGGTCAAAACGCGTTGGCGAAGAAACCTGTTGGGTTGAAGACGGGATTGAGCGAGGAGTTCGTCAGAATGGAGATAGCTAAAGAACCCGACAAGAACAGTCTGGTATTGAGGTCGACATGGTAAATATCCTTAGGCATCAATGTGTTACGATGACTTATTCTACCACAATCCAGCAACATTTCATGCAGCGCGGGCTTAAGTTGAGAGGATTGGAAGGGAACCTGGTGCGGCAGCATGGCGGCTTCGAGGGTTAAAGGGAAGCAAAGAGCGCCGGCGCGGACGCCCTATTCCCAGCAGCCGCGACAGGCCACGCAGCCGGAGTCAAGACGTACCCCCTTCCTCCTCTGGGAGGCCGCGGGCCAATCGCAACACCCCGCAAATGCTGATTAACAAGCTGCCTCAGCTGAAGCATGGATTGAAGCGGTTGGGCGTCGCTGCGCGTGCCCAACGGCGCTGGGTGAGTTGGCGGCTACAACAGGTAGCATGCGAGCGCGGCATGCAGATTGCCCGCCGCCGGTATTTCCCGCTATCAAATCAGCAAGGAGACTTCCATGAACCCAGCCACTTTCAGTCGTCGTGACTTTCTCGCCGCCGCCGCCGCGCTTGCTGCGGCACCCTTGCTCGGTGCGTCCTCCAGCGCCCGTGCCGCCAGCCCGTTCGTGTTGCCGCCCCTGCCCTACGGCGAGGCCGCCCTGGAGCCGGTGATCTCGGCGCGCACCATCGGTTTCCACTATGGCAAGCACCACCAAGGCTATGTGAACAACCTCAACAAGCTCGTCGCCGGCAGCGAGATGGCCGACATGAGCCTGGAGAAAATTATCCTGAGTACGGCTAATGCGCCGGAAAAGGCCGGGGTCTTCAATAACGCAGCCCAGGTCTGGAACCACACTTTCTACTGGGCCAGCATGAAGCCCAATGGCGGCGGCAAGCCCGCCGGCGTCCTGGCGGA
The DNA here is from genome assembly GCA_030690985.1 of Pseudomonadota bacterium. GTDB lineage: Bacteria > Pseudomonadota > Gammaproteobacteria > Burkholderiales > Thiobacillaceae > PFJX01. Next base: position 11,534 of record JAUYFG010000202.1, on the reverse strand, counting down.
GAAGATCGACGCGGCTTTCGGCAGTTACGACGCCATGCGCCGGGAACTGGCGGCGGCGGCGGGCGGACAGTTCGGCAGCGGTTGGGCCTGGCTGGTAATGGAGGGTGGCAAGCTCAAGGTGGTGAAAACCGGTAATGCGGAGAACCCGCTCAGCAAGGGTATGAAACCCCTGCTTACCATCGACGTGTGGGAACACGCCTATTACCTGGACTACCAGAACCGCCGCGCCGATTACGTCAACGCCGTGCTCGACAAGCTCATCAACTGGGATTTCGCCGCAGAGAACCTCGCGCGCGGGTGAGCCTGGCAACAGGGAGCGGGCACCACCGTCACATCGCGGGCAAGCCCGCTCCTACGGGGGCCACGCCACGGGTTATTGAGCAGTTACAGATTCACAACGTAGGCCTTTGATTCCGTAGCGAATTGGTGCGCGCGGCGCACCCTGCGGGGCTTGTTCAGCGCGAAAGGCTGGCTATCAAAGCTCCGGCTCGCTCAGGCCGAAGTGCTCATCCAGGTCGTTCATGCGCGTGGCGTAGATGCGGACCAGGATCAGATAAATGATGAGCGTCCCCTGGGCGCCCATGTAAAAGGCCAGGGGAAATCCGGCGATGACGATCTCGTTGAGTTCCCGGGCGAACCAGATGACCACGAAGGTGGTCAGGAACCAGATGGCGAGCAGCAGGCCGATCAGCCTGAGATTGCGCCGCCAGTGTTCGTGTTGTCTTCGTGTCTGTTCCATGTCGCCCTTCCTTCTCGGTAGTGATTTCGCAGCATAGCGCCGCCGCTGTTGCAGCTCACGATGCCTTGAGTGTGCGTTTGCGTTCCTTGGTGTAGCGCCACCAGGGCAGTGGTGGCTCGCCGGCCATGAAGCGGGTGGCGGCGATGAAGGTATCGAGCAGACAAGGGTCATGCATGACGCCGGTTTGCACACACAACTGCTGGTAGAGGACGTAAGGATCCTGGCCCTTGAGGTCCGTCGGGGCGTGGATGCCCAGTTGCCGCAAATCGTCGGCAACTACCGGGCCGATGTTGGGAATGGCTTCCAGCTCCAGTGCTTCCGCCGCTGTCTTCGCTTTTTTCATCTTGCGCCCTCTCTGAAAAACACCGTTTAGGATGGCGGCAGGCTGTCATGCGTGGTCAGCCGGTCCAGTTAACCATACGCTGGGCCCTCTCCAGGTCGCGCATGGCTTTGAAATGGTCAACCTGTTTGGCGCTCATGCGCTCGCGCAGGGAGAGCAGCAGTTCTGCGGTGGACAGCGCATCGGCGAGGGCACTGTGGCGGGCGTAGTTGCTGATGCCGAATTGGCCCATCCATTGATCGAGGGAACGGTGCGAGCGGGCGAGATCGGGATAGAGGGCGGGGGCCAGGTAGGCCAGGTCGGCCCAGGGGTGGTTGAACTTGAGGCCGAGGAAGGTTTTCAGGGCACGGTCGATCATGGTTTTGTCGAAGGCTACGTGGAAGGCCACCAGAGGCGACTTGCCGAGGTATTCGAGCAAGGTGAGCAGGGCCTCCACCGGCGGCACGCCTTCCGCCTGCGCCGTGCCGCCGATACCGTGGATCAGGATGTTGTCACGGGTACTGATGCGGTCTTGTTGCAGGATGATTTCCATGCTGTCGACCAGTTGGATACGCCCCGCGCTGACGGCAACGGCGCCGATGGCGATGAGGCGGTCGCGGGCCAGGTTCAGGCCGCTGGTCTCCACGTCCACCACCACGTAGCGGCTCGCCGTGCAGGGGGCGTTTATGTCGGGCGCGGGCAGGGCCTGCCAGGCGGCCAGCCGTGTGGCCTGTTCCGGGGTCAGTTCCGGTTTTTTGCCGAACAGGCGGGTGAGCCAGTTCATGCCTGGTAATCCAGCGCCAGCTTGGTTTGCAGCTTGCGCGCCTGGCGGAAGGCTTCCTTGAGGATGCGTTTGTCCAGGTTGTTGAAAGTGTCCGGATCGACCTGGTTGGTCAGGGGTTCGTCGCGCTCGCTTTGGTCATGATGCAGTTGCAGGCGCAGGAGCTGGATGAACAGGAAGGCATCGGCCCAGGCCTCCGCGTCTTGCGGATCGAGGCGCAATGGCCCGGTGATCTCGCGCAGGCGTTGCAGGGTATTGGTCTGCTTGCCGCCGACCGCCAGGCTGAAAATTCGGGCGGCGTCGACAAAGGGGGTGATGCCGCCGAGTTTGAGGTCCAGGGTGTTGCCCTTGCTGGTGAAGAAGTCCCACACCGAGCCTGACGGGGGATGGTTGCGCAAGGCATTGATCGCCATCTGGTGCAGGAAGCGGCTGTTCTTCTGGGCCGCGCCGCGCAGCCATTCGCGCAGATCGAAGGCCAGGTGGTCGGCGCCGTAGAGCGGCCGGAAGTCGAAGAAGATCGTGGAATACAGCAAGGCCACCGGATCACCGTGGTCGATCCAGCCGGCGAAGGTGTTCTTCCACTCCTGTAGCGACAAACACCATTTCGGGTTGGAGGCCATCACCTCCCCGCTGCATAACGGAAAACCGCACTGTGCCAGCGCCAGATTGACCCGCCTGGCGAAGGGCACGAGCACCGCGCGGATGGACTCGGGGTCGTCACCCTCTTGCGTGGCGAACACGATGCCATTGTCCTGATCGGTATTCAGGGTCTGTTCCAGGCGGCCCTCGGAACCCAGCGCCAGCCAGCAGAACTCCAGGGCTTTGGCGGCCGGATCGCGACGCAGCTCCAGTTCCAGGATGCGGGTCGTCAGCAGGTCGTTGAGGGTGGAAATGATCTGGGTGAGCTGTTCCGCCGCCACCCCCTGGGCCAGCATGTTGTGGGCCAGTTGGCGGATGTCCCTGGCCGAGTGGATGAGGGTGTCCAACTGCTCCGCGTTGCGGATGGCACCGCTGATCTGGCGCAGGCCGACCCGTTGCAGCGAAAACAGGTCCTTCTCCGAAATCAGGCCTTTGAGCTGGCCGTCCTCCTCCACCAGGAGGTGGCGGAAACCGTGCTTGGCCATCACCAGGGCGGCGTCGTGGGCCAGGGCGTGGGGCGGCAGGGTGCGCGGATTCGGGCTCATGACCGTCGCGAACGGCACGTCCAGGCTGACCTCGGCCAGGGCGACCCGGTTAAGGACGTCATGCAGGGTGAAGATGCCCATCGGCTTCCTGTTTTCGTCCACCGCGACCATGGAGCCGATGCCCAGCTTGTGCATGGTTGCGAGCACCTCACGCAGCGGGGTCTCCGGCGCGCAGGTCACCGGCTCGCGCCGGATCAGGGTCTCCAGCGTGCTTGACATGGATTGCTGGTCGCTGCTGGATTTGGCGAACTGGGCCTGGAGCGCCTGCTTCGACTGTTCCAGCAGGTTGGCGATGCGCCGCGTGCAGAAATCGTTGAAGGCGCCGCTAGTCTTGAGCAGCTCGCGGAAATCCGCCGCCGCCAGCTCGAAGCAGAAGGTGTCATGCCCCGCCCGGTAGGTGCTGGCGACGCTACGCTTGGAAAGCAGGGCGCCGAGAGGGAAGCACTCGCCCTCATGCAGCTCCAGCCAGGAAGCATCTTCCTGGGCGCGTACCACGTCCTGCTCACCGTGAATCACGCCCTGCTTGATGATGTAGAAGGTCTTGACCGGCCCCGAGCCCGGCCCGAGAACCGTCTCCCCCTTGGCGTAGTAGGTCAGCCTGAGCCGCTCCGCCAGCCAGATCAGGCGTTCCCGCTCCATGCTGTCGAAGGGCGCGAAACGGGCGAGATGGTCGGCTGTAGCGAGGATGAGGGAGTTGGGCGCGGCCACGGGGGTAGGCGGGTTTGGCAAAGCGTGCAGCTTATTTCATGCGGCCACCCGAAGGAACGAAGCCCGGCGATTTCGCACAGGATGTGGCCGCGAAAAACAGCTTATCCGTTTCCGCTGATGAAAATGATGCAGGGCCGTAGGTCGGAAAAGCCGGCGGCTTCATGCCGGCGCCTTCCGACATGCCCCGGCGGAAGATGCGATGAGGCCGCTTTTCCTTGCTTATCGGGAGGAGTCCATATACGCCCTACGTGTGCTTTGGAGGTGTGTCTGGTGCGGGAGGGGGACTCGAACAGTTGGCGCAACATATTGGTTCAAATGAATACCGCAGGGCACAACTTCGGCCTGTAGTGCATCCCGTGATTGATGCCCCTCGCCGGCCACGAAGAACCCGGCACGCGGCCGGGCCCGTTACCCGCCAGCTTGCGTACCGATTGCGTACTTGCGTACCGGGTGCATCGCGCCGCCATAAGCCCGGTTTATCGGCACAGTTATTGCAAATTGCAAGTTCCGTTCCACAAATTCAGCTTATGGGGCGTCGGGCCACCCCGGCAAAGGCATCGTGTTCGGCGGTCAGCCGCTCGAAGGTGCGCCAGTGCATCCCCTTCGGTTTGATGGCGACGACAAGACCAAAAGTGCAAGATTGCACTTTTGGACGCGCACCCTGGCCCTCTACACCCGCGCGCGTGAACGGCAGGTCGACAAGCTCGCGCGCGAGGCTCACCCGGCTTTGTAGGTGCGGGAAAAATTTCCCGCACCCCGGCCCTGCTTGAGCCGTTTAATGCGCTGATTGTTTGGCAGATTGTTTGGCAGATTGAGGTTTCAGCTATGGAGTGACTATCGCTTCAATAATCCTGCGCCAGCCGTCCGGGTCAGCCCGCGCACCAGCCAGATCATCGCCGGAGTAAGCCCAACGTTCGGCCATTGCCCGGATGCGCGTCTCAAGATCGCCGGGTAGGGTCGCCAGCCAGGCCGGGCAGGTTGCGCCCTGGTCGGGGCTGTAGCGGATCACGCCGGGCAGATCAGACAAGCCAGACGCTACAGGCTCTCCGCATCCGCCACGCCCGGTTTGATTGGTGCAGGTGGTGCAGGCCCGCGTCGGATGCGGTGCAGACTGGTAGAGCGGTTCCGCTGCGACGGCATCCGGCCTGCCCTGCAATACCTCGGCATGGGTAGCCGGCGGGAAGCTGGCCACTTGCACCGGCTCGCGGTTCAGGTAGTGAATCAGCCACCAGCGGGAAGCGGTCGCGGCATCGTCGGCAGCCCTTATTCGCGCATCGCTTCCGCCGTTGTCGATTTGTGGGGTTTCAGGGGTTTCAAGGGTGCAAGCCAGTGATAGCGCGGGTTTTGCTGCAACCCCTGCCAGGTTGCACGGGGTTTCAGGGGTTGCAGGTTCTCGGTTTTCCAGCTTCGACAGCAGCGCATCAAGCCCCATGATCGCCACCCAGCTTGTCGGGGTTGATCGTGTACAGCTTCACAGGCCGGCCGCCGATTCGGTGGAACTTGGCCCGCTTGCCTCCTGCCCCTGGTGCCGGCAGTGCCCCGGCTTCCTGCAAGGCATCCAGCGCCCGGCCGAAGTCGAACCCCTTCAATGCCTCGCGCATCCCGTCCGCCGTGAACAGATAGGCGCGCTCGCCCGCTGAATCACTCCACCAGCCGGCCCGGTCGCGGGTCTGGGTTTCGTGGTCGCTGTTCGCATCGGAAAAGCGCCCGTCGCCATGCCGTTCAATGAAGCCGGAAACCCGGTCAAGGATTTGCCGGCGTTCGTCGTTGCCGCGCCCGCGCAATCCACGCCATACCTTGAAGCCTTCCGCCGCCGCCTGGATGGCCTCGCCCTCGGGCCAGCCGGTCAACCCGTACTCGGTCGCCACCTCGCCAGCCAGGGCGAACAGGGCGAAGCGGCCCGCCGCGCGCTTGTCCTGTCCCTCGCCCCCATCGGCGGCAAAGTGGGGCAAGTCCTTGATGCGTTCCAGCAGGGCGCAGAAATCGCGGGTGTCTCGGGTCAGCCGTTCCAGGAGGGCGCGGCCGGCGTGCCCGTGGTGGGTTGCCGCCGCGCGCTTGATCGCATCGGAAAACGCCGTTCCGCTCGCCATGCCGTGCAGGGTGTCCCATGCGCCGAAGGTGCGAGAGGCCGGAATATCGAGCAGCCGCACAGACTGCCCGGCTTTGGCCCGGTGCCCGACTTCCTGCATTGTGGTGGCGATGGTGAATTCGCCACTGGACAGCACCACGCAACGCCAGCGAACCACGCCACGCGCCTGTCCGGTGCGGCTGGCCCGTTGCTTGCCGCGCCCATTGCCCAGGGCGTAGACGATGCTCCCGACTTCCTTGGGGTCGCATTCGCTGATTTCATCCAGGGCGAGCAAGCAATCGTTGAACAGCGCCGCCGCGCCTTCCATGCCGTTCGCCGTGGCTCGCCAGCTTCGCCGGAAGTTCGGCCCGCCCCAGGTCGCACAAGCCGCTTCGATGGCCGTGGTCTTGCCGGTCGATGAATCCCCCACGTAGTGAATCCCGCCACCCTCGGCATTGCAGCGCGCCAACAGCGGCCCCGCGAAGGATGCCGACAGCGCCAGTAGCAACAGCGGGTTTCCGACAGCCAGCGCGGCGATTTCCGCCTGCCAGCCTTCCAGGGTGCCGGCCTTCGTGTGTTCATCGTGCCCGCGCTCGCCACTCTGGAAAATCACGCCCGATGCCTTCGGGCCGATAACCACGTCCGGCAACACGAAAGAATCGTCGCACCATCCGACTTGCAAGGCGCAGCGCATCCGCCGCTTGGGCGGTTTGGCTTGCAGGTAGTTGGCAAGCAAGGTCTTTGCCGCCGGGTCGATTTCCACGCCCATTGCCAGCAGTTCGCCGCGCAGGTCATCGCCACCGGCCTTGAGCAATTCCATCGGCATCGCCCATTCCCGCCAGCGGTTCAGGGTGTTCCTGAATCGCAGCAGCCGGCCGAAGTTGTTGTCCTGCCCGTCGAATGTGATGGCCTCGATATGCAGGGGCGAACACACCCAACTTTCAGTCAGTGACGGGGGCGCATCGCCCTTGCCGGGCTTGATGCCGAAGTACCAGACGCCGGGCCGATACTTCGCGCCACCGTGTTCCAGCCAGTCATCGAATACCCGGAAGCACGGGCGGTCGTTCATGCCGGGAACCGGAGAGGCGGGGGATTCTGAAACCCCTGAAACCCCTTGCAACCTGGCCGGGGTTTCACCGGAAGCCGCGTCGTTACTGGCTTGAACCCCTGAAACCTCTGAAACCCCTGAAATAATCAATGCCGATGGCGTTTCTTGAAAAGCGCCCGCTGGCGCGTTCCATTCGGCTTGTTGATGCGATGCCCTCGCCGGTTCGGCCGCGCTCGCTATGGCCTGTCCTACGGCTTCCAGGCCGCACAGTTGCGCCAGGTCGTTCATGTCCTTCATGTCGGGATCGCGGTCGGTGCTGAAGCGCATGGCTTTCAGCACTTCGGATGCCGCCGCGTCCAGTATCGGCAGGTCGTGTGCATCGGTAAAGAATTCGGTATCCTTCGCGTCACCTCCCAACGGTGCCGCAACGGTGCCCACTTCGCGCCCCTCTTGCCCAGGGGCGCTATCTTTTTCAGGCGTGCCAACCCCCACGCCGGGCGTGTATGAGTTCGTCATGGTGTCGCCTCACTTCGCGGTCGTGGGGCGGCTGGCTGCTACGCGAGCGGCGATCCAAGCATCTACTTCCGGCTCCAGCCAGCCGACGGACTTGGCGGTTAAGCTGATTTGCTTCGGGAAGCTGCCGTCAGCCATACCGGCGTAGATGGAACTACGCGGTAGTCCGGTGCGATCCTCTACAGCCTTGCGGCGCAGGATGCGGGCTTGGGCGTTGAGGTCGATTTGATGCGTGTTGATTGCGGCCATGATGAATGCCTTTTTCATGGCCTTGACTGGACAACTATGGACGTGCTAGGAAAATATTCCTCTATTCGTTTCCGGTTACGTCCGTTAAAGTTCAAGTGCATCCCTGAACTGTGCCCATCAAAGCCGGTTCAAACAGACCGTTGGTTTCCTTGCAGGGAAATCAACGGTCGCCCACACATCTAGCGGTAGACATACTTGAACAACACTAGATATGACGGGAATCATTCTAGGCACAGAATGCACGTTACCCAAAACAATTCTGTTTCTCCCATTAGATCAACGGTTTGCGTGTATTCCCAAGACGTTTGCCGCACTCTGCAATGGGGTCTAGCACGCGGATTTCCGTCGAGGAACCATTCCGGCAAGGGCTAAACACGTCTAGCCTGCCATGTCAAGCCGCCCGCTGGAACGGCAGCACATCCGCCCCGGCTTTCAGCTTGTCCAAGTAATCCGCCCATGCCTGCATCATCGCTACACGTTCCTTGATGAACTTGGTGCGGTTGTAGGCGGTGCCCAGGGTGTCGGGGACTTTGTGGGCCAGTTGGTGTTCGATCACTTCCGGCTTGATGTGCAGTTCTTCCGCCAGGATGGTGCGCGCCATCGCCCGGAAGCCGTGGCCGGTAATCTCGGTGCGGGTGTCGTAGCCCATGCGGCGCAGGGCGGCATTCACGGCCGCATCGCTCATGGGCTTGTGCGGGTCACGTCCGCCGGGGAACAGGTATTCACCCCGGCCGGTCAGGGCGTGCAGGCCTTGCAGGATGTCAACCACTTGCCGGGCCAGGGGGACAAGGTGGTCGGTGTTCGTCTTGCTCACCCGATAGCGCCACTCGCCGCGTTCCAGGTCGAATTCCTCCCATTTCGCCTTTCTCAGTTCGCCGGGCCGGGCGAACAGCAGGGGGGACAGCAGCAGGGCGCACTTCACTGGATAGGTGCCGGAGAAGGCATCGAAGGCGCGCAGCAGCGCCGCTACTTCATCGGGCTTGGTCAGGGCTGCATGATGGATCTCTTTCGGTGCCGGGATAGCGCCGCGCAGGTCCGGGCAGGGGTCGCGGTCGGCCCGGCCGGTAGCGATGGCGAAGCGGATGATTTGCGAGATTTCCGACTTCACTTTGTGCGCGGTGTAGCGGGCGCCGCGTTCGTCAATGCGGCGCATGACAGCGAGCACGTCGGGTGCGGTGATGGCGTTGATCGGCTTGTCTCCCAGCCAGGGCACTACATCCTTCAACAACCTGGCCTTCGACTTGTCCACTTGCGCCGGTGCAACCACGCTTTCCCGAGACGCCAGCCATTCGAGACACAATGCCTTGAAGCTGTTGCTCGCCGCCTCAACCCCTGCCGCCCTCACCAGTTTGCGATGCTCGCCGGGGTCGATGCCCTCGGACAGCAGACGTAGTGCATCGTCGCGTGCTGCACGGGCCTTCGCCGCCGTGACAGTGGGGTAATCACCCAGGGCCAGGGTGTTGCGCTTGCCGGTGACGGGCCTGGCGTACTGCCAGCGCCAGCGTTTCGCCCCGTCCGGCTCCACCAGCATGAACAGGCCGCTGCCGTCGCCAATGCGGTAAGGCGCATCCTTGGGCTTGGCGTTGCGATAGTGGGTATCGGCTTTCTGAGAAACGACTTTCGGCATGTCCGGACCTCTTTGCCCACGGGTTTGCACTACGGCTTTTGAACATGCTACCCGTGGTGCATCCAGTAGTGCAAAAAACCGTGGATTTGTGCGGACTTCTCCGGACTACCCTGGAAACAAAAAACCCCGCTAAGCTTAGAGCCATGCGGGGTTTGTGGACTTCCTTGACTGCTTCGGACTGCTATTTGGTGCCGGGAGGGGGACTCGAACCCCCACGATGTCACCATCGGCGGATTTTGAGTCCGCTGCGTCTACCGATTCCGCCATCCCGGCTGGGTGGGGGCAAATGAGGGGCGCGATTATGGCCGAAGGGGCCTCGCACGGGCAACGTATAATCCGCGCCCTCATGAAAACCAGCGACTTCGATTACGCCCTGCCGGACGAACTTATCGCCCGGCATCCTCTGGCCGAACGCGGCGCCAGCCGCCTGTTGCATGTGGACGGCGTGAACGCGCGGTTTGCGGATCGCCTGTTCGCCGAATTGCCCGATTTCTTTCGTTCCGGCGATCTGCTGGTGTTCAACGACACCCGCGTCATCAAGGCGCGCCTGCATGGCCAGAAAGACAGCGGCGGCAAGGTGGAGGCGCTGGTGGAGCGCATCGTCAGCGACCATGAAGCCCTGATGTTCCTGCGAGCCAGCAAGTCGCCCAGGACAGGCAGCGTGCTGCGCTTCGCCGGGGCTATCCAGGCACTGGTGCTGGGGCGCGAGGGGGAGTTGTTCCGCCTGGCGTTCGACCCCGCGCGCACTGTGCTGGAATGGCTGGAACACTACGGCGAGATTCCGCTGCCGCCGTATCTGCACCGGCCGGCGGAAGCAGACGACGATGATCGTTATCAGACCGTGTATGCGCGCGATCCCGGTGCGGTTGCCGCGCCGACCGCCGGCTTGCATTTCGACGAGGCCATGCTGGCGCGCTTGCGCGAGATTGGCGTGGTCAGCGCCTTCGTCACCCTGCATGTCGGCGCCGGCACTTTTCAGCCGGTGCGCGCGGATGCGCTGGCGGATCACAAAATGCACAGCGAACGCTATGCCATTCCCGAGGCAACCGTGGCGGCTGTGGCAGCCGCGCGCGCGGCGGGTGGCCGGGTCGGCGCAGTCGGCACCACCAGCCTGCGCGCCCTGGAATCCGCAGCGCGTGACGGCATCCTGCGCGCGGGGGGCGGTGAAACCGACCTGTTCATCACCCCCGGCTACCACTTCAACGTGGTGGATCGCCTGGTCACCAATTTCCATCTGCCGCGCTCCACCCTGCTGATGCTGGTTTCTGCCTTCGGTGGCATGGACCTGTTGTTGCGCGCCTATGCGCATGCGGTGGATGAGCGCTATCGCTTCTTCAGTTACGGCGATGCGATGTTGATCGAGAAGAAGCCAGCGTAGCGACTACGCGGCTTCCAGCGTTTTCGCCAACTGCCGCGCTAGATCGACCAATTGCCGCATGCGGGCGTTGTCGGGCGGTTGGGTCTGGGCATTGGCCCAGGACAGGGTGAGGGTGTCGCCGCCGAGATGCAGGATCAGGCCGGGCGCGGTGGCCAGGGCGTGGAGAAAGGCCTCGGGCAGATCGGGTGTCGCGCCGTAGCTGGCGACGAAATAGAACTCGTCCAGGTCGGAAATATGGGGGAAGTCCAGGCGCCGGGCATTGGCTTCCACCAGAGTGTCCGCCATGCGGTTGGCGAAGGTAGCGAGTCTTCCCTGTCCGATGAGGCGCGGTGTGGCGACGCAGCGCGGCCAGTTCCAGGCGCCGTTGACCAGCGCCACGGCGTTGATCTCCAGGGGCGAGTAATGCGATTTGCTCGGGCGTTTGCCACGCCGCACGCCTTCTTCGTTGAAATTGCGGCGATGCAGGCTGTATAGCCAGAGCGTGCCGAGCGCTTCCTGGCGGCGAAATACATGAGTCAAATGCAGCAGGCCAGGGCGCTGGCGACCGCGGATCGCAGCCAGGCGAGCCTGCAATTCTTTGCAGTCGGTGACCGGCGTAAAGCCGAGTTCGGTCGCCAGGCGCTGCCTCGCCACCGACTCCTTGCGCACGGCGCGCGCGACGAAAAAGACCATCGCCGCCAGGAGGGCAATGAAGCCGAGCAGGATCAGGGGAAGGGGGGCGGGCATAAGGGGCGCTCCAGTCCGAGTGGTACGACTGGTGAATATGAATATAGAAAAATCGTAACTACTCAGGTAGCCGTAGTTGATCTGTTGGTCAGGCGAAGCGGGGCTGTGGCGTGTGGCCCTGGAAAGCCAGGGTCAAAGCGAGAAATGGATTGGCGCCCTGCTTGTGGAGGGTGGCGAGATAGGAGCGAAGGGTG
>JAUYFG010000200.1 GCA_030690985.1 Pseudomonadota bacterium | reverse complement strand
CGTAGGTTGGGCAAAGCGAAGCGTGCCCAACGAACCGCCGCGATGTTGGGCACGCTTCGCTTTGCCCAACCTACGGCGCCATGCCGCGAAATCACGGGCCACTACATCTAGTGTCATTGGGAGCTAACCGGATAAGCACGGGATGGCCTATCCGAGCGGGCCGCGAGTCGGCGAACCTGTATCACCGCGCGAAATATTTCCACTTCTTCGGCCTGCCCGTGGCGCTGGCCATGTACTGCACGCTGCCGTTCGAGGTCTCGCCCACCCTCCTGTTCTATCCCATCGTCCTCGCCACCGCGCTGCTCAGCAGGATGCAATGGAAGTACTACAAGAAATACCTGTGAGCGCCGCCATCCCGGATTTGCTGAAGGCCACACTGGGACTCGGGTTCCTGCTCGGTGGAGGCTGGCTGTTGTTGCGCTGGAGGCGCTCGCCTCGGCCGGGTCTTCTCACCACTTCGGTGGCGGCGAAGACTGCCCCCCTGCCGTCCGGTGCTACGTGGGTCATGGATGCCGGCCCCCTGCTGCAACCTCATGCCGCGCTCAGCAACGACATCATCCGGATCGTCGGATTGCCCTGGGCGGACTGGAAGCGCATGGGTGCTCCACTGCTCGATGGATTCGCCGGCTTTTGCCAGCGCCTTCCCGCGTCGGAAGCACACCATCATGCCCATCCGGGCGGACTGCTGGAACATAGCCTGGACGTGGCCGCGCGGGCATTACGCCTGCGTCAGGGCTTGATGTTGCCGCCTGGCGCAGATGCCGAAGACATCTCCCGCCTGAAGTCGCGCTGGAGCTATGCGGTACTGGTGGCCGCCCTACTCCACGACATCGGCAAACCGCTATCAGATCTAGCCATCACCTGCGGTAACTCACGCAGCGAAGGCCCCTGGCATCCGCTGGCCGGAAGCCTGCCGGAGCAAGGCATGGATTGGTATCGGGTCGAGTTCGTGAGAGGGAGAAGCTATGCCCTGCATCAGCGTCTTGCGGTGTTACTGCTTCAGAAACTGGTGCCTGCCGAGGCGATAGCGTGGCTGTCGGCGCCAGGCGGCCCGATGCAGGAATTGCTGGCTTATCTGTCAGGTGAAGCCAAGGCGGGCGCCCTGGCGGATAGGGTGACCCAGGCAGACAGGCAATCCGTGGCCGCGAATCTGATGAAAGGCCCGCGCGTGCGCTTCGCCAGCGCGCGCGACGTGCCCCTGATCGAACGCTTGATGGCCGGTTTGCGCGGCATGTTGGCCGAAGGCCTGCTGCCGCTCAATCGCGACGGCGCCGCCGGCTTCGTGAAAGACGGAAGCGTCTGGCTGGTGTGTAAACGGACGGCGGACGAACTGCGGGAATACCTGCAAAAGAATGAACTCGCCGCGCCCGATGGCGCGCCAGGCCTGCCTTCCAGCTTCAAGAATGACCGGATTTTCGACACATTCCAGGAATACGGCGCGCTCACCCCCAACCCGTCGACCGGCGGCGCCGTCTGGACCGTGCAGGTGAGCGAATCGGGTTGGATGCACTCGTTGACCATGCTGTGCTTCCCCCTGGCGCAGCTCTATCAGCCAGACAGGATTCCGGGCGATTTCCTGGGTACCGTCAAGGTGGTGGAGAAAAAAGCCGTGGCAGCACCAGATGCTGCCGCCACGGTGCCGGCCAGAGAAGCCGAATTCGCTACGCCATCATCGGCGAGTGAAAAAACCGGCAAAGAACCGTACAAAACACCGGAGCCGGATGCGTTATCCAGCCTGCGAGACCTGATTGATGGCGGTTCAACTTCCGATCCCCTGCCCCAGCCACCCAGCCGCGATGTACTGCCCCAGGAGGGGCTTGTGACTGTCAGGCTGGCGCAATCAGGGATCAACGAGGACAACGGCTTTCTGGACGATCAGGAGGCCATCATGGACGCGGGGGAGGCGCGCCAAGTGGTCGATGACCAATCCAGGCGCAGCGAGGCAACTGCGCCAGCCAAAGCGCCGCAGGCAGGCAGAACCGCCCCAGCGGTCAAGCAGCCCAGAGTTCCCTCGCCCCAGGTTCTCGCGCCGGTTGTGCCGCACACACCGGCACCGCCGACCAGGCCAAACGCCTCGGCCCCAGAAAACATCCCGGAAAACGCCAAGCGCCTCATGGCCTGGATACAGGGAGGCATCGGCAATGGCGCACTCGTCTTCAACGTCCCGGGCGCCTTGATCCACTTCGTGGAGGAAAACGTGGAGGAAAGCCGCACAACCTTGATGCTGCTGATCTCACCGCGCATCTTCCGGCACTACCTGGATGACATTGGCGAGGGCGCCACCGGCGAGCCCGAGGACAAGATCGGCGCCGCGCTGCAGAAGGATTTCTTCAAGGCTGGCTGGCATCGAGCTGGGCCAAAAAAGATGAACATCCTGCGCTATCGTGTCAAACGCCGGAACAGCGAGGAAGGCAGTCTCTTATCGGTCGTGGTGATCCCGCAGCCGGAACGGTTCGTCAATCCTGTTCCCCCACCGAATCCCCACATCGTTGCATTCGTTGGCGCGGTTCATGGGAACGGAGAATAGTTGGCTTGCAAGCAGACGCCGTGCAATTGGCGTGATTCGTTTCATTTATTTCTTTGAAATCAACTGACAACGGCGTGTATATATTGACAATCCTTAACTGGCGTGAATAAACCGGATTTGTGTGGAATTGGCGTATCAAGAAGCACATCAGAAGCCACATCACCACATGCCAAAACTGACGTAAGCGGTTGATTATAAGAACAATTCAATATTATGTTAAATCATCATGCGGCAGTTCAATGTGGGCTGGCTTGTGCCTGGCTACTTGACCAGCGTCACCGGCACCTGCACCAGATGCAGCACTTTGGTGGAAGTCGAGCCGAGTAGCAGCCCTTCCACCGAACCCATGCCGCGCGTGCCCATCACGATCTGGTCGCAGCCGCTGCTGACGGCAAACTCGGCGATGGTTTCCGCCACTTCACCCACCCTATGGTGCAGTCGATAGGGGATGCCGGCCGCATCGAGGATGGCGCACGCGGCCTGGGTGGCTTCTTCCGACAGCGACTTGTGCAAGGCGTCGATTTCCTCCTCGCGCAGGAATCGCTTCACTTCCCAGGCGGTGACCGCCGGCTGCACATTGACCAGGTGGGCCTGCATCGCACCAACCAACTTGGCCAGTTCGACGACATGGCGCAGCGCGCGCTCGGAACTGGCGGAACCATCGACGGGAATCAGAATTTTGAACATATCGAAAACCTCTTGAATGGATCGTTTTCAAAGCACTTGATAACTTCGTTTGATGCAGTGCAATATAATCGTACATCGCTATCCGGATACAGACTATTCCATGTTGACTCCCGCACGTCGCATCGCCACCGCGCTCGCGGCCCTGGCTTTCCCTTCCCTCGCGCTGGCCGCCGACGCCCCCGCCTTGCTGGGTATTCCGCTGGATTTCATTCTCTTCGCCCTGACCCTGCTGGGGGTGGCGCTGTTCCACCATCACACGCTGGCGGTGGCGCTGACCGGCCTGGCCACGATCACCCTGTACAAGCTTGGCTTCACCGGCATTCATGGCGTTGCCGGTCTGCCCGGCCTGGCGCAACACCTGGGGCACGAGTGGGTGACGCTTACCAATCTGCTCGGGCTGTTGCTGGGCTTTTCCATCCTGGCGCGGCATTTCGAGGACAGCCGCATTCCCGAAGTGCTGCCGCGTTATCTGCCGGATGACTGGAAAGGCGGTTTTGTGCTGCTGGTGATGGTGTTCGTGATTTCGTCCTTCCTCGACAACATCGCGGCGGCGCTGATCGGCGGCACGGTGGCGGCGGGGGTGTTCCGGCGCCGTGTGCATATCGGTTACCTGGTGGCCATCGTCGCCGCCTCCAATGCCGGCGGTTCCGGTTCGGTGGTGGGCGATACCACGACCACCATGATGTGGATCGACGGCGTCGCCCCGCTCGACGTGTTCCATGCCTATGCCGCCGCCATTCCGGCGCTGTTGATCTTTGGCGTCATCGCCGCAAAACAGCAGCATCAATTCGCGCCCATCCAGAAAAATGCCGGCAGCCACGCCCGCATCGACTGGGCCTATGTGCTGATCGTGGTGTTGATTCTGGTGGGCGCGATGGCAACCAACATCGTGGTCAACACGCATTACCCGGAACTGTCGGACGCTTTCCCCTTCCTGGGCGTGGCGGTCTGGATCGTAGTGCTGGCCCTGGCACCGCTGCGCAAGCCGGTGTGGAGCCTGCTGCCGGATGCCACCAAGGGCAGCGTGTTCCTGCTCTCACTGGTGTTGTGTGCCTCGATGATGCCGGTAGAGACATTGCCGCAGCCGTCCTGGCAAACCGCCTTCGGCCTCGGCTTCGTCTCCGCCGTGTTCGACAACATTCCGCTCACCGCCCTGGCCCTCACCCAGGGCGGCTACGACTGGGGCGTGCTGGCTTATGCGGTAGGCTTCGGCGGCTCGATGGTGTGGTTCGGTTCCTCGGCCGGCGTTGCCCTTTCCAACCTGTTCCCGGAAGCCAAATCGGTGGGTGCCTGGGTCAAGGGCGGCTGGCATGTGGCACTGGCCTATGTGATCGGCTTCTTCATCATGCTGGGCACGGTGGGCTGGCATCCGCATGCGCCGCACAAGGAGCCAGCGCAGGCGATACAGGTTCAGGAGCTGCACCCATAGGCGGGAAGGCGTTGTCGAAAACTACTGTCCAGCGGCTTTGCTGAACCCGTCACGCAGGGTTTCCAATGCAGCAAGGAAGTCATAGTCCTCCGCCTGTTTGAGAAGTCGCGCAAGGGTTTCCTCGGGTAAGGCTTGTTCCAACTGTGGCGCAATGCCGCGCAGGCTGGCGATGGCGCGCAGATCGTCGGTGGCGAACAACTCCTCCAGGTGGGTGACTGCCACGCCCAGATCGGTTCGGGCATCCGGTCTACGGTCCACAGCCGTTGTTTCCTCGGGCAAGACTTCGAGCACGGCAACCGACAGCGCGGCGAGCGCCTGATCCAGTTGAGAAATCGGATCGGCAAAATCGGCCATGCCGGTGGCATTGGGATCGGCATCACGTAGGGCCACTTCCAGTCTGGTGGCCAATTCCTGCAATCGTGTCGCTCCCAGCGTGCCTGAAGTGCCCTTGATCGTGTGCGCGATGCGCCGGGCCGAGGCGTAATCGCCAGCCTCGAATTGGCTCCGCAACAAGTTCATGTCGCCGCTGTGGGCCACGACAAACCTGCGCAGCAGTCTTGCATAGATGGGTAACTTGCCGCGCACGCCGCGCAAGCCGGCACCCAGATCGAGCCCGTCGATGCTGGCCAGTTTGCTGCGCAAAGTGGGGTCATCTTCGGTACGCCTTTCTTCCATGAGTACTGGGTGGAGTACAGAACGCCGTTCCGGCAACCATTTGGCGAGGGTGGCAAACAGCACATCCGGGTCAACCGGTTTCGGCACCAGATCGTTCATGCCGGATTCCAGACACTGACTCTGTTCCTCGGCGAAAACACTGGCGGTCATCGCCAGAATCGGGGTGGCGGAATAATTCGGCAGGCGACGAATGGCCGCCGTTGCGGCCAGACCATCCATCACCGGCATCTGCACATCCATCAGTACCAGTTCGTAATCGTGGCCACGTGCTTTCTCCACCGCCTCGCGCCCATCACCGGCCAAGTCGGCGCGAATGCCCACCTCCCGCAGTAGGTCGAGCGCGACTTCCTGGTTGATCGGATTGTCTTCCACCAGCAACACGCGGCGGCCACACAGCTTGGCAAGCAGGCTACCCGGCGGCGCGGGCAGTGACGGCTGGACATCCAGTGTGCCGGCCGTTGTATTGCTCCGCTGCACGTGTGCGGTAAACCAGAACGTGCTGCCCTGCCCTACCCGGCTTTCGGCGCCTGCCTGGCCGCTCATCAACTGTGCCAGTCGGCGGCTGATCGCCAGGCCCAGCCCGGTGCCGCCGTATTTTCGGGTGGTGGAACAGTCGGCCTGCTCGAAAGATTTGAAAAGATGCGGCAAGCGGTCGGCGGGAATGCCGATGCCGCTGTCCTCCACGTCGAAACGCAGCAGCAACCCGCTATCGTCTTCCGCCAGCAAACGTGCTCGCAGTGTGATCTGGCCCCGATCGGTGAATTTCACCGCGTTGGAAAGGTAATTGAGCAGGACTTGGGATAGGCGCGTCGAGTCGCCGCGCAGCACACCGGACAAGGTCGGTTCGATCTCGCGCGACAAGAACAGGCCTTTCTCGCGGATCTTGTCCTCCATCAGGTTGGAGACCCCATTCAACACCTGATCCAGGCTGAAATCGGCCGTCTCCAGGGTGAGTTTCCCGGCTTCGATTTTGGAAAAATCGAGGATGTCGTTGATGATGCCCAGCAAGTGCTTTGCCGCTTCCGTGACCTTGGCCAGACGCGTTTGCTGGCCGGCGTCGCGCACGTCGCGGCGCAGGAGATAGGTGAGCCCGACGATGGCATTCATCGGGGTGCGGATTTCATGGCTCATGTTGGCCAGGAATGCGCTCTTCGCCTGATTCGCCGTCTCGGCGGCGGTCATCGCGCTGGCCAGTTCCGCCGTTCGCCGCGCCACCTGGTCTTCGAGGTGATGGCGGTAACGTGCCAGTTCGTCGAGATTGTGCTTTTCCTCGGTGATGTCCTGAAAAGCGGTCACCACGCCCTGAATTCGCCCATCGGCATCGACTATGGGGCGTGCATTGAGCCTGACCGGGAAGCCCTCGCCGTTCTTGCGGAAATACCATTGCTCGCCGGAATAGGGGCGCCCGCTTTGCAGCGTGATGAAGATCGGGCACGCCTCGCGGGCATAGTCACGACCATCGGGATGATGGTGGTGAGTGAGGCCATGCAGGTCACGGCCGAGCGCCTCCTCACGTGAGAAACCCAGGTTTGCGAGCGCGGTGGCATTGATGAAGGTGATGTTGCCCACCTTGTCGGTGCCGATCACCCCCTCGCCCAGGCTTTCCAGAAGGGCATCACGCAGCGCCAGGCGCTCGGCTTCCGCCAGCGCGGCGCGCAGGCGGCGGTTGACCCGGCGCATGGTGACCAGCGCCAAAGCCGCCAGCAGCAGCGTGGCCAGTATCACCATCAACCAGTGCGAATAGCGATCCAGGAGCATGGCGAAGGTGAACTGATGGTCCGGGTGTACCCGCAGTTTCACCATGATGGCTTCGATCCGGCTGTAATCGCCGGCCGGCGCAAAGCCGAAGAATTTCCCAGTCCGGGCCGCCTCACTGCTCGGTTCCAGTTCGAACAAGGCGTGCACCACCTGCTTGGTAAACCATCCCGGTACGCCACTGGTCGCCGAGAACGGCCACTCGGGATAGAGATCGGTGGAAATCAGTTGCGGAAATTCCGGCGTCTCGGCCTGTCTCAGCACCCTCACCTGACCAGGTTTGAGCTTGCCTTCCTTGATCAGTGCCTCGATCACGCCGGTACGCACGAAGCCGGCGTCGACGTGGCCGGAGAGCACCTCGAACACCACCTTGTCATGCGGCATGCCGGTAAATTGCAGACTGCGGATGTCACTCGTGATGTCCACGCCGGCTTGCAACAAGGCCCAGCGCTGCATCAGGTAGCCACCCAGCGATTGTTCGCTGGGCGAGGCAAGACGTTTGCCCTTGAGATCCAAGAGTGTTTTCAGATCCGAGCGATCCGCCCTGACCAGAATGACCCCACCGAACTGGCTGACCGGAAAATCCCCCGCCATCGGCATCAGGGTCGCCTGCGCGGTCAGGCCGTAACGCGAGCGCAGCAGGACATAGTGTTCGGGATTGGTCAGAACCATATCCAATTCGTGGCGCGCCACCGCCTGATCGAGGTCCGGGTAGTACAGGGGCACGATACGGAAGCGATATCCGGGTATGCGTCGGCTGAGATAGTCCGCCAGCGGCCGCCATTGCGCGGTGGTATGCGCTATGGAACGGAAGGAAAGCACGCCCAGGCGCACGTCCTGGAGCACGGGCTCTTTGGCCCAGACGGGGGAGAACAGGAACAACAGGCAACCAAGCAGCCACAAGCGCCAGATTCCGTAGGGTGCGCCATGCGCACCACTGGACGTGTCACAAGCCATAGCGTCTCCGCAGGACATGAATCGGTGCGCACGGCGCACCCTACAGCGTTGCTTCGACGCGATTTTCGGCAGCCAGGTAGCCCGGATGAAACGCAGTGGAATCCGGGAATTTCCCACGCTGGTGATGAAGCCGCTGCTAGGCCAAGCCGCGCGCATGCAGGGTGCCGAGCTTGATATCCAGCGCCTCGTCGCTGTCGGCATAGCGCACCAGGATTTCCTGAAAGATGTCCTCATTGGCGAGGAAGGCGTCCACCACGTCCGGGTCGAAGTGTTTGCCGCTGCCTTCCGTGATGATCTGTACCGCCTTCTCGAACGGCATCGCTTCCTTGTAGACGCGCCGGCTGGCAAGGGCGTCGAAGACATCGGCCAGGGCCATCAAGCGGGCGGGAATGGGAATGGCATCGCCGACCAGTCCGTCCGGATAACCGGAGCCATCCCACTTTTCGTGGTGCCACAGGGCGATTTCCTTGGCCACGGCGAGAAAAGCCAGGGGTGCGCTTTCGAATTCCCGTATCGCCGAGGCGAGCGCATTGCTGCCCATGTGCCGGTGTTTCTGAAGAATCAGGAAGTCCTCGTCGCTGATTTCATCACGCATGGCCAGGTCGATGGCATCGCCGCCGATGCTGCTGTGGGTTTTCATGATCTCGAATTCGTCGGCGCTCAGGCGTCCGGGTTTCAACAGGATGCTGTCGGGTATGCCGACCTTGCCGATGTCGTGCAGCGGCGCGGCCTTGGCCACCATGTGCGCGGTCGCGTCGGTGAAGTAGCCGGAAAAGCGCGGATGCGTGCGCAGATGCGCCACCAGCACTTCGATATAGGCCTGGGTGCGACGAATGTGCTGGCCGGTTTCCATGTCGCGTGCTTCGGCCAGGCTGGCGAGTGCGCGAATACTGACGTCCTGCATCAACTGGTTGTCGCGCATGCGCCGGGCGATTTCGCTTTCCAGCCAGACGTTCTTGTCATTCAGCCAGTCACGCGCCTGCTTCAGTTCCATGTGGGCCTTGACCCGCGCCAGTACGACGGCGGGGCGGATCGGCTTGGTAATGTAGTCCACGGCCCCCAGTTCCAGGCCGCGTTCCTCGTCCTCATCGGCATCCATGGCGGTGACGAAGATGACCGGGATGTCGCGGGTGCCGGGGTTGGCACGCAGTTCATTGATGACGGCGTAGCCATCCATCTCCGGCATCATCACATCGAGCAGGATCAGGTCCGGACGCGGCTTGCTGGCCGCCACCTGAAGCGCGCGCCGGCCGGAATTGGCGACCCGTACCCGATACCTGGGTTGCAACAACTCGCCCAGAACGGTGAGGTTTTCCGGCGTGTCATCGACGACCAGAACAGTGAGTTTGATGGCGTCTGTCGGCATGGGTCAGGCCGGAATCAAAGCGTTGCGCGATGGGGAGCGTTTCATGTCGGGCTTATCGGCGACCGGGGGAGATAACTTTAGGGGCTGTCCAGCCCGTCGCCAGTGGATGCGGAGTTTCATCTTTGCCCCCCGCTCGTATGGGTAGCCCGGATGCCGCCGTAGGATGTGGTGAGCGCCGCGAACCGCAACAACCTGGCACGCGCGGCATGATGCGGTTCGCTGCGCTCACCACATCCTACGCAGCGTCGTAGGTTGGGCAAAGCGAAGCGTGCCCAACGAACCGCTAGATGTAGTGGCCCGTGATTTCGCGGCAGGGCGTCGTAGGTTGGGCAAAGCGAAGCGTGCCCAACATCGCGGGGGTTCGTTGGGCACGCTTCGCTTTGCCCAACCTACGTCACTACCGGTAGTGGGCTTGGGAGACAACCGGATAAGCACGGTCACAACTTTAGTAACACTCCCGACACGTCCCCTCGTTAGAGTCGCCGATTCTGGATTGTTGCCACCCGGCCTTGATGCCCTTCTTCCTGCCCCCTGCCTTTCGCCTTCCGCTCGCCAGTCTCCCGCATGGCGTTCTCGTCGGCCTGGTGCTGGCGCTTTCCGGCGGCTGGATTTCCCTTCTGCTTTCGCCGCGCCCGGTCGCCGCGCTGGCGGTGGCCGGCGCGGCCGATGCCACGGTGCCCAATGACGCCGGCGCGCGTCTGTTCGGCGCCCCCGCCCCCGGCGTTACTGGCGCCGCGCTGGTAAACGGTGTGCGTCTGACCGGAATCTACGCCGGCCCGGAAGCGGGCGGCTTCGCCAGTTTCCAGACCCCTGCGGGCGCGCGCGGCGTTTTTCCGGGCCAGGAAATCCAGTCCGGCGTCGTCCTTTCCAGCCTGCATCCGGACCATGTCGTCGTCCTCGTCGGCGGCCTGGAAACCCCGCTCCCCCTGCGCTCCCCCAGCCAGCCCTGATCCGTGTCCAGCCACTTCCGCAAGTCCGTACTGGTGTTGTTCATCACCGCCGCCGCTTATCTGGCGCCGGCCGCTGCCGCGCCGCGTGGCGGGATTTCCCTGAATTTCGTGAATGCGGACGTCGAATCGGTGGTCAAGGCGATGGGCGAGATGACCGGGCAAACCTTCGTGCTCGACCCCCGGGTCAAGGGCACCCTGAACATCACTTCGCCGCGCCCGGTGTCCGCCGCCACGGCCTATGACATCTTTCTCGCCGCCCTGCGCATGCAAGGTTATGCGGCAGTGGAATCGGGCGGCGTGGTGCGGGTGCTGCCGGAGGCGGAGGCCCGCTATTACGCGGTGCCCGCCGCCAGCCGCAAGGGCAAATCCGGCGGGGTGATGGCGACGCGGGTGTTCACCCTGCGCCACGAATCCGCCATGCAACTGCTGCCGGTGCTGAAACCTCTGGTTGGGGCCAACAGCGCGATCAATGCCGAAGCGGGCAGCAACAGCCTGGTGGTGGCCGACTATGCCGACAACCTGGAACGCCTGGCGCGGGTGATCGAAAACCTCGATGTCCCCAGCGCCGACGAACCGCTGCTGCTGCCGCTCCAGTACGCCGCCGCGCAGGATATGGCGGCGCTGATCGGCCGTCTCTACCCGGCGCCGGCCGCCGGCGGCGAGGTGAACCGCCTCGATGTGGCGGTGGACGTCCGCTCCAACAGCCTGATCCTGCGCGGCCGTGATCGCAGCCTGATCTCCCGCGTGCGCAACCTGGTGGCGGGCCTGGATACGCCGACCGCCGTGGCCGGCAACGTGCATGTCCTGTACCTGAAGAACGCCGAGGCGGTGAAGATGGCGGAAACCCTGCGCCGGATCGTCGCCGCCGACAGCACCACGCCCGCCGCCACCGCCGGCAGCAAAAACGCCGCCGCAGCGGAGGCCGGCGCCGGCATGGTGCAGGCAGACCCGGCCAGCAACGCCTTGATCATCACGGCACCGGAGGCGGTGTTCAACAACCTCAAAGCGGTGGTGGAGCGGCTCGACGTGCGCCGCGCCCAGGTGCTGGTGGAAGCCCTCATCGTCGAAGTCTCGGCGGACAAGGCGGCGGAGTTCGGTATCCAGTGGGCGGGGGCTACCGGCGCCGACAGCAACGGCAACCGGGTATTCGGGGTGTTCGGTGCCGGCGGCGGCAGCAACCTCGGCGCGGTGGCGGCCAACCCCTTGCTGGCCGCCACCGGTTTCAGCGTCGGCGTATTCAATGGCAAATCGCTGGGGGTGCTGGCGCGCGCCCTGGAAACCGAGGCCGGCGCCAACATCCTCTCCACCCCGATCCTGCTCACCCTGGACAACGAGGAAGCCCGAATTTCCGTGGGCTCCAACGTCCCCTTCCTGACCGGCCAGTATGCGGTCACCGGCAGTGCCTCCAGCGCCAGCCCGTTTTCCACTTACGAGCGCCGGGATGTCGGCCTCACCCTCAAGGTCAAGCCGCAGATCAGCGAGGGCGGCACGGTGCGGATGCAGATTTCCCAGGAGGTTTCCAAGCTGCGCCCGGCGGCCGACCCCACGCTCTCCGCCACCGACAAACGTTCCATCGAATCCACCGTGCTGGTGGACGACGGCCAGATCGTGGTGCTGGGCGGGTTGATCGACGATCAGGTGCAAGACACCGAAGACCGGGTGCCGCTGCTGGGCGATATTCCCGGCCTGGGCCACCTGTTCCGTTACAACAGCCGCAAGCACACGAAGACCAACCTGATGGTGTTCCTGCGCCCGCAAGTGGTCCGCGACGCTGCTACCGCCGCCCGGGTCAGCCACGCCCGCTACGACTACATCCGTGGCCAGGAACTGGCCGCAGTACCCCGGCACAAGGGCCTGCTGCCGGGCAGCGAAGCCCCGTTGCTGAAATATGACTTCACCCTGGGCGGCAAACCGTGAACTGCGGTCGAGGGACACCGGAATGAAATTGCAAACAGCATTTTGCCGTGCCGTAGGAGCGGGCTTGCCCGCGATAAACCGCAGCCATTCGCGGGCAAGCCCGCTCCTACGGCATCTTCATCCGCAGAAATCAGGATGAAACGTCTGCCCTACGCCTACGCGCAGCGTGCCGGGGTGCTGGCGACGGCTTCCGCTGCCGGCCTCGACGTCCTGGCGCGCGATGACGCGCGACCGGAGGCGCTGGCGGAACTGCGCCGCCATTCGGGCTTGCCGCTCTCGGTGCGCCTCCTGGCGAGCGAGGATTTCGAGGCGGCCCTCTCCAGCCATTACGCCGAGGCCGATGGCGGCCTGATGGCCGACGCCTTCGCGGAAGGCGCCGATCTCGCCAGCCTGATGCAGGACAGCCGCCGGATCAAGGATTTGCTGGAAGGCGAGGACGACGCGCCGATCATCCGCATGATTAACCTGACCTTCATGCAGGCGCTCAAGGACAACGCTTCCGACATCCACATCGAACCGTTCGGCGCCCGCTCCCTGGTACGTTTTCGCGTCGATGGCGTGCTGAAAGACGTGTTCGAGCCGCCGCGCGCCCTGCATGCCGCGCTGGCCTCGCGGATCAAGGTCATGGCCGAGATGGACATCGCGGAAAAGCGCCTGCCGCAGGATGGCCGCATCGGCCTTCGGCTGGGCGGCCGCCCCATCGACGTGCGCGTCTCCACCCTGCCCACCGGCCACGGCGAGCGGGTGGTGCTGCGCCTGCTGGCCAAGGACGCCGAGCGCCCCGACCTGGAACGACTGGGCATGGGTCTGGACATCCTCAGCCGCTTCGACCGCCAGATCCGCGAGCCGCACGGCATCGTCCTGGTGACCGGGCCGACCGGCAGCGGCAAGACCACCACCCTGTACGCCGCCCTGTCGCGCCTGGATCACACCCGGCTGAACATCATGACTGTGGAAGACCCGATCGAATACGACCTCGACGGCATCGGCCAGACCCAGGTGAACCCGCGCGTGGACCTGGATTTCGCCCGCGCCCTGCGCGCCATCCTGCGACAAGACCCGGATGTGCTGCTGATCGGCGAAATCCGCGATCTGGAAACCGCGCAGATCGCCGTCCAGGCCAGCCTGACCGGCCATCTGGTGCTGGCCACCCTGCATACCAACGACGCCGCCGGCGCGGTGACCCGTCTGGCCGACATGGGCATCGAACCGTTCCTGCTCGGTTCCAGCCTGTTGGGCGTCCTCGCGCAACGCCTGGTGCGCCGGCTCTGTCCGCATTGCCGCGCGGCTTACTCGCCCAGCCATCAGGAGTGGGCCAGCGTCGCCGAGGGCGCCGCGCCGGAACAGCTCTGGCGCCCGGTCGGCTGCGACCAGTGCGGCCAGACCGGCTATCGCGGCCGCAGCGGGATTTTCGAGTGGCTCGGCGTCGACGAGGCCAGCCGCCGCCTGATCCACGACGGCGCCGGCGAATACCGCTTGCGTGAACACGCCGCCGCCGGCGGTATGCAATCGCTGCGCGCAGACGCGCGGCGCTGGCTGCTGACGGGGGAAACCAGCATCGACGAAGTGCTGCGTGCGACCCGGGAGGGCGCATGAATACAGTAGCGCCGGCGCCCGCCATCGACTCCGATCGGGGGTCCAGCCGGCGTCTTTTAAAGGCTCTGTTCGTGTCTTCCGTTGAACCTGGATTCATTCGAGGACATTCTCGTAGGAGCGGGCTTGCCCGCGATATGGCGGCGGCTATCGCGGGCAAGCCCGCTCCTACGTCCAGGATCATTCCAAAAGAAGACGCGAACAGAACCCTTTTAAAACAGCCGGCTGGAAGCCGGCGCTACAGCGGTAGCTCGCCACCATGACCACCTACCGCTACAGCGCCTTCGATGCGGCCGGCAAACACCGCAGCGGCGAACTGGAAGCCGACTCGCCCCGCGCCGCCCGCGCCCATCTGCGCGAGCAAGGCCTGCTGCCGAGAACCCTGGGTGCGCGCGACGCCCCGGCGTCGACTCGGCGTTTCGCCACTGCCCGAGTGAGTAGCGGCGAACTGGCGCTGTTCTCGCGGCAATTCGCCACCTTGCTCCATGCCGGCCTCACCATCGAACGGGCCCTGGCCGCCCTGCTGGAACAACCGGAACAGAACGCCCTGCGCGCAGCCTTGACCGCCGTGCGCGAAGACGTGCTCGGCGGCCACGCCCTGGGTGCGGCCTTCGCCCGCCAGGCGCGCCACTTCCCCCGCTTCTATGCCGCCATCGTCCAGGCCGGCGAGGAATCCGGCGCCCTGCCCGGGGTGATGGAACGCCTGGCCGACTATCTGGAACGCGGCCAGGCGCTGCGCCAGAAAATCAGCACGGCCCTGGTCTACCCGGCCATCGTCGCCGTGGTGGCCTGCCTGGTGGTGGGCGTGCTGCTGACCTATGTGGTGCCGCAAATGGTGTCGGTGTTCGAACACTCGCGGCAGGCGCTGCCCTGGCTCACCCGGGCCATGCTCGCCATCTCCGATTTCCTCCGCGCCACCTGGTGGGCCTGGCTGCTCCTGCCGGCGGGCGGCGCGGTGCTGGCCCGGCGCCTGCTCGCCATCGAGGCGCTACGTTTGCGCTGGCATGGCTTTCTTCTCGGCCTGCCGCTGCTGGGTTCCCTGCGCTCGAGCGCGGCCAGCGCCCGCTTCGCCAATACCCTGGCGGTCCTGGTCGGCAGCGGCGTGCCCATCGTCAAGGCCTTCGCCCATGCCGGCGCCGCACTCGACGACCGGGTGTTCCGCCGCGCCGTGGAAAACGCCGCCGGCAGCCTGCGCGAAGGCATGGGCATCAGCCGCGCGCTGCGCCAGGAGGCGGTGTTCCCCGGCCTGCTGCTGCATCTGGTCGCCAGCGGCGAGGCCAGCGGCGAACTGGCGCGGGTGCTGGAACAGGCCGCGAAACAGCAGGAAGCCAGCGTGGAAACCCGGCTCACCACCCTGACCGCCCTGCTCGAACCGCTGTTGATCCTGGCCATGGGCGGCATGGTGATGCTGATCGTGCTGGCGACCTTGCAGCCCATCATCGAAATGAACCATTTACTGCACTGAACCGACACCATGTACAAGCAACCCGGCTTCTCCCTGATCGAACTCATGGTCGTCCTGGTCATCATGGGTGTGCTCGCCGCCATGATCGCGCCCAAATTCATGGATCGCCCGGACGAGGCGCGGGTCATCGCCGCGCAACAGGACATCGCCGCCACCGTTCAGGGGCTGAAGATGTACCGCCTGGACAACCTCGACTACCCGAGCACGGAACAAGGCCTGCAAGCCCTGGTGAGCAAACCGGCCCTGGCGCCGGTGCCGGGCAACTGGAAGCGCGGCGGCTATCTCGACCGCCTGCCGAAAGACCCCTGGGGCCACCCCTACCTCTACCTGCGCCCCGGCCGCCACGGCGACATCGACGTATTCAGCTACGGTGCCGACGGCCTGGCCGGCGGCGAAAGCAACGACGCAGACATCGGCAACTGGATGCTGTGAACCGTGCTTATCCGATTAGCTCCCAATGACACTAGCGCCGTAGGTTGGGCAAAGCGAAGCGTGCCCAACATCGCGGCGGTTCGTTGGGCACGCTTCGCTTTGCCCAACCTACGTCACTGCGTAGGAGCGGGCTTGCCCGCGATTTCACAGCCACACCGTAGGAGCGGGATTGCCCGCGATTTCACGCTGCCATTCGCGGGCAAGCCCGCTCCTACGGCAAGCATTCGCAGCGCCGGCTTCACCCTGCTGGAAATGCTGGTCGCCCTGGCCATCGTGGCGATTGCCGTGGGTGCCGCCACGGTTGCCCTGCGGCCCGACGAACAGCGCCGGGTCGATGACGAAGCCCAGCGCCTGGCCCTGCTGCTGGAGCAGGCAAGCGAAGAGTCCGAACTCGGCGGCAGGCCGCTGGCCTGGGTTGCCGAGGCAGCCGGCTATGAATTCCAGCGCCGCGAGTTGACCGAGGCCGGCAGCGAATGGAGCGTGGCGCGCGGCGACGACCTGTTGCACCCGCGCCGACTGCCGGCCGGGGTGAGCATCCGCTGCCTGGAACTGGACGGGCGGCCTTGCGTCTTGGGCGAACGCATCCGCCTGGGGCCGCCACGGCCGCTGCTGGTGGAATTTTCCCTGGGCCACCTGCGGGCGCGGGTGGTCGGCAATAGCCAGGGCTTCCAGGCCGTGGCCGCCACCGGCGAGGCGCTGTGACCCGCGCACGTGGCTTTACGGACGGCAGGCGAGACGCCTGCGCTACAGGGGCCGCTGTGACCCGCGTGCGCGGCTTTACGGGCGGCAGGCGAGACGCCTGCGCTACAGAGGCCGCTGTGACCCGCGCGCGCGGCTTTACCTTGATCGAAGTGCTGGTCGCCCTGGCCATCGTCGCCATCGCCCTCTCCGCCGCCCTGCGCGCCAGCGGGGTCGGCAGCGAGGCCAGCCGCGACTACCGCGCTCACCTGCTCGCCCTCTGGCTGGCCGACGACCTCGCCGCCGAACACCAGGCCCGCCGCGACTGGCCGGCGCCCGGCGTGAGCGAACGCGAGGTGGAGATGGGCGGCCAGGTCTTCAGCGTGCGCGAAGAAATCAAATCCACCCCCAACCCACGTTTTCGCCGGCTGGAAATCCACATCCGCGACGCCCATGAGACGGAGCGCGACCTGCGCCTGCTGACGCTGTATCTGGTGCCGGGGTAAGGCGTGTGGCGAAGATGACGCACCCTGTAGCGCCGGCGCCCTCGCCGGCTCGTTCGCCGGATCGGAACGCCGAGTCCGGCTTCACCCTCCTCGAAGTCCTGGTCGCCCTGGTGCTGATGAGCGTGTTCAGCCTGGCCGCCTACCAGGGGCTCAACACGGTGCTGGCCGCCGAGCGTCAGGCCCTGGGCGAGATGGCACGCTGGCGGGTGCTCGCACTCGCCTTCACGCGCATCAACAACGATCTGCGCGCAACCCTGCCCGGCAGCCTGGGCGCCAGCCAGCCGGGGTTCGTCGCCGGCGTCCAGGAAAACGGGGACTGGCGTTTCGCCTTTGATCGCCAGGTGGCCGAAGACGAGGGTGGCGGCGTCAGCCGGGTGGAATACCGCTATGCCCGTGGCGAACTTCGCCGCGTCGAGGGCCAGGCGACGACGCCGCTGCTGAGCGGCCTGCACAGCGCCCATATCGGCTTTCTCGACCACCAGGGCGCCTGGCTGCCAACCTGGCCCACCACCGGCGCCCCGCCGCGCGCTCTGGCGCTGGACCTGGCCTGGGGCAATGGCCTGAAACTGCGCCGGGTCTTCCTCGCCTCATGAACAGCCAACGCGGCGCCGCGCTCATTCTTGCCATGCTGATCGCCGCCCTGGCCGCGATGGCCGCCAGCCAGTTCCTGTTCCGCGCCCAGATCGAATGGCGCCGCCTGGAAAACGCCCGCGACCTGGGCCAGGCGCAGCAGGTGTTGCGCGCCGCCGAAAACTGGGCGGCGGCGGTGCTGCTGGATGACGCCAGCCGGAACGAGGTCGACCATCCCGGCGAGCCCTGGGCGCAAAAACTGCCGCCCCTGGAGGCCGAAGGCTATGTGCTCAGCGGCCGGATCAGTGACCTCGATGGCCGTTTCAATCTCAACAACCTGGTCCGGGATGGCGTCGCCGTGCCGGCCCAGGCGGCGATTTTCCGCCGCCTGCTGGCCAATCTGCGGCTGCCGGAAACCCTGGCCGACACGGTGGTCGACTGGCTGGATGCGGACACGCGAATCGGCCCCGGCACGGAACAGGAACCGGGCGCGCCGATCAACCGCCCGCTGGCCAATCTGGGGGATTTGCGCGGCGCTGTTGGCATTGACCCCGGCCTCGACGCCGCCGCCCTGGCTGTCTTGCAACCCTATGTCGCCGCCCTCCCCGCCGCGACCCGGGTCAATGCCAACAGCGCCGCGCCGGAAGTGCTGGCGGCGCTGTTCGACAACCTGTCCCTGCAAGACGCCTATGCCCTGGCGGCGAAGCGCGATCACGCCTGGTTTCGCAATAGCGGCGACCTGCGCAACGCCGTGGCGGAAGGCGTGGCGATAGACGACGCCCGCTTCGCCTACGCCAGCCGATTTTTTCTGGTCAGCGCCCAAGCCCGCCACGGTCGCATCGCCATCGCCGAACAAGCCCTGCTCGACCGCCAGGGCAAGGCGCTGCCGGTGTTGCTGTGGCGGGTCGGGATATGACGCAGCGGTTCGGCCCGCAAGCGGGCCTGGGTGCGAACAAGAGGAGCGAGCCATGAGGCAGGATTCTTCGGCTGATCGCTCATCACCGGCTGCCATTCGCGGGCAAGCCCGCTCCTACGGCAAGCGATTTCACGTTGCCATTCGCGGGCAAGCCCGCTCCTACGGGGGGAATCCAGGATGAAGTTATTGCCATGAGTGAACTGAGGATTTTTCTGCGCCGCGATGTCCCTGTCGCCGACTGCGCCTGGGTGCTGCGCGATGCCAATGGCGCCGTGAGCGCCAGTGGCGGCGGCCTGAACGACTTGCCGGCGGCGCGGCGGCGGCATCTGGTCCTGGCCGGCGACCTGGTCGTCACGCTGCCCGCCGCCCTGCCCGATCTGTCGCAGCGCCGACTGGCACCGCTGCTGGCCGCCGCTGCCGAGGCGGATACCCTGGACGAGGCCGAGAAACTGCATGTGGCCTGGCTGGGACGCGACGCCGCCGGACTGTCCTGGCTGGCGGTGCTGGATCGGGCCTGGCTCACGCAAACCCTGGCCGCGCTGCGGGAAAAAAGCGTGGAAGTGGATGCCGCCCTGCCGGAAACCCTGCTCCTGCCCCTGGCACCCGACACCTGGAGCGTGCTGTGGCAGGAAGACGGCGCCGTCGTCCGCTACGCTGAACTGCGCGGCCTGGCCCTGGACCGCAATCAGCCGCCCGCCGGCTTGCGCATGGCCCTGGCCCTGGCCCTGGCCCAGCCCGGGCCGGCGCGCATCCAGGTGTATCGCGGCAACGCCCTCCACCCCGCCGACCTGCCCGCCTGGCGCGCGGCGCTGGAAATACCCTGCGAAGACGCCGGCCCCTGGAGTTGGCGCGAGGCGGCCTGGCCCCGGGCACTGAATCTGTTGCAGGGCGAGTTGCAGCCGCACCACAGCCGCATCGACTGGCCCGCCCAGGCGCGGCGCCTGGCCTGGGGCCTGGCCCTGCTCGCCGGCATCCAGTTCACCGGCATGAGCCTGGATTGGCTGTTGCTGGCGCGAGAGCGGCAAACCCTGCAAGCCGGGATGCGCGAACTGGCCGAACGCGCACTCCCCGCCCATGCCGCCATCGTCGATCCGGCCTGGCAGGTGAGCGAACGCCTGCGTGCCTTGCGCGCGGCACGCGGCGAGGGCGGGGGTGGGTTCATGGCGCTGCTGAACCGGGTCGGCCAGGTCTGGCCGGTGGACACGAAGGTCAATGCCATCGACTACCGCGACGACCGCTTGACCCTGACCCTGGACACCCCTCCCGGCGCCTGGCTGGACGGCTTCCAGTCCGCGCTGGCAGGCAAGGGTCTGCGCGCAATTCGGGGAAGCGAGGGAAACAGCCTGGTCATCCGTGCCGGGCAAGCCGAGACGGAGGAAAACCAACATGGCCGCTGAATTCATCGCAAAAGCCCGGCAATTCTGGACCAGCCGCACCCCGCGCGAGCGCCGCCTGTTGGCCCTGGGCGGCGGCGTGCTGCTGTTCGGCCTGGTCTGGGGCCTGGTCTGGGCACCCATCGCCGGCGACCGCGCCCGGCTGGAAAAGGCCCTGCCGAAACTGCGCGCGGAGTACCGCTTGATGCAGGTGCAGGCCAGCGCCATCGAGCGCCTGAAACGCCAGTCCACGCCCGGCCAGGGCGACCCGTTGCGGCAAACCGAAGCCGCCGCCCTGGCTGGCGGCGTGCGCGACGCGATCACCAGCCTGCTGCCGCTGGATGCTCGCCGGGTGCGCATCATCGGCCAGGCGCGCCCGGCAAGCGTTTGGCTGAACTGGCTGGAGACCCTGCGGCGCCAGGGCATCGCGGTTGAAAGCGCGCGTCTGAGCCGAGGCGAGAAAGCCGGAATGGTCAGCCTGGAAGCCACCTTGATCGGCACCGCCGCGCCATGAAGTGGCTGCGGCGCATCGGCAAACCCGCAGGGCTGGCGCTGGCCTTGCCGCTCATCGTGCTCTGGCTGGCGCCGGCCACCTGGCTGGATGCCGCCCTGCGCGAGTCCAGCCGGGGCGCCCTGGGCCTGGGCGATGCACAAGGCCGGCTATGGAACGGCTCCGGCACCCTGCAAGCCCTGCTGCCACGCGGCGAGGCGGTGACCCTGGCGGTGCTGCGCTGGACCTGGCACCTCTCACTACCGGCAAGTGCCCGATTTGCCGTGATCTCGGCCAGCACCGGCGCGCCGTTGCTGGACATCAGCGCGTATCCGGGTGGATGGACCCTCACCAGCGCCCACCTGGAACTGCCCGCTGCGCTCCTCGGCAGCGCCTCGCCCACCCTGCGCGATGCCGATCTGGGCGGCCACCTGACGCTCAAGGCGAACGATCTGGGCCGGCACGGTGAGCGCTTCTCCGGCCGAGCGGAAATCCTCTGGCAAGGTGCCAGTTCCAGCCTGGCGGGCAACCAACCCCTGGGCAATTACCGAATCCACCTCGACGCTGCCGGCGCGGCCCTCGCGGCCCACATCGACAGCCCCGGCCAGCCGGCCCTGGCCCTGGCCGGCCAGGGCCAGTGGCAGCCCAGCCAGGCGCCGCGCCTGGACCTCACCGCCACCCCCGCCGAAGCCCGACGCCAGGCGCTGGAACCCCTGCTGCGCCTGATCGGCCGGGAGACGCAGCCCGGCGTGTACCGACTGCAACTGGACGGCCGCCTGAGCGCGGCGCCGGGTAACCCCCCGTAGCCCGTAGGATGTGGTGAGCGATAGCGAACCGCATCACCCACCGTTGTGCTTGTTTGATCCTGGAAACGGCAGTTGGCAGCGTCGTAGGAGCGGGCTTGCACCCGCAAGGGGCACGCCGGATTCGTAAAGCCGCTGAAGCGGCAACGACTCCGCTGCCCGCGATAACCGCTGCGGTATCGCGGGCAAGCCCGCTCCTACGACGGCAACCGTGCGGCTCCACCGGAGGCCAATGCGAACGGCATAAAAAAAGGCGACCCGAAGACCGCCCGAAAACAACCAACCACGCGCGAGTTATTTGAATGCCGGCAAGGCGCCGTTGCTGGTGCCGATGTAGCCGACCGCCGCCTTTTTCTTGTTGCCCCACTTGGTGTTGATGGCGGTAGTCACGGCGGCGGCGTCGGCGCCGAGGTAGCTGGTGCCATCGCCCGCGTGCTGGAAGTTGCTCATGATGTAGGCATGGCCGTTGTAGTTCTCCGCCGCCATCAGGCCGGTGGCCTCGGCGTACATCGGGGTGGAGAGGATGCGCGACAATTTTTTCGTGTCGATGTTGAAGGCCCAGACGTAGTTGTTGTTGCGCCGGCCGGTGTCTTCACCCACGAACAGGGTGCGGATGGAATCCACATAGACGACGTTGTCCGGCCCGCAGATATGGGTCTGGTTGCATTTGTTGCCTTCCGCATCCGCCACGGCGCTCCAGCCGCCCACCAGTTCCGGAATGGGGGTCAGGCTGGTGCCGACGAAACCGCTGCTGATCGCGGCGCCGGCGCTGTCGGTCTGCCCGGCCGCCGTGGCCATTTCCAGCACGACACCGCCATCGTTGCGGGCCACGTTGGTGATGTGGCCTACGGCGTCGATCATCCCGGTTTCGATCCGGGAGATGACGACATAGAACTTGTTATCGCCCTTGTTGTAAGCGATGTACTCCATCTTGGAAAACTCGGTGGTGGCCCCCAGCAAGGCGGCGTAACGGCGGGTTTCCAGGAAGGCCGCGGCCTTTTCCATGCCTGGCTTCAGCTTCAGCCACTCGGTGCCCATGTAGGTGGTGACCTTGGTGTAGGTGGCGTCCAGCGGGTCGGTATTGGAGACGAAGAAGATCTGGGCAAAGGTGATGCCGCCGTCCACCAGGGCCTTGATCTCGGCATCGGTGGATTTGCCCAGCTTGATCCAGGCCAGGGTGTAGCTGCCGCCATTGGCCGCATTGGTCTGGGTGACGCGGGCGGCGTAGATCGTGCCGGCGGACAGGTCTTTGGCGGTGTCGGCCACGAACATGAACAAGCCGGTGAACTTGCCGTCGTCACCACTGATGAACGTCTTGTCGTCTTCGGCGCCGATCTGCATTTCGCGCGCAAAGCGGCCGGTCGCGTAGTGCTTGACCACCGTCGCGGTGCCGGTCTTGCTCACCGTCACCTCGGGCACCAGGCCGTAGTGGTAGGGATTGGCGGTGGTCGATGCGGTCTTGCTGCCGGTGCCGAAGTAGTAATGGCTGAAGCTGTTGATGTCGGTGCCGTCATCGGAGTCTGCGGCCTTGGCGCCGCCGCCGCGCACCTTGGCGTCCGGCTCGTATTCTTCGGAACTGATATGGGTGTTCCAGCCGGACAGGGTGGAGCCGCAATGAATCCAGCCGCCGTTGACGCCGGAGAAACTGATGTTCTGGTAGCTCTTGCTGGTGAGCAGGCCGCTATGACGGTGCTGGTCGATCAGGGTCAGGCCCATGGCGGCGGGCAGCTTCGACCAGTGGGAACCGGTGCTGCTGCCGTCATTGGGCGGCAACTCCTTGTATTCGAACTGGGAAACCATCGCCAGCGGGTTGCCGCCGGCGCCGGCCACGCTCAGATCGGCGATCTGCATCAGCGAGGTGCCATCCGGGGCGTCGGATGCCATCTGGCCGTCGAGGTCGGTCAACGCCGTGCCGGCCGAGTTGAACAGGCCGCCCGCCACCTTGCCGCCGATGCTGTCGGTGGTGTCGAACAGCTTGTGGTACTTCAGGGGGTAATCGGCGGTCGTGAGGGTGGTGCCGTTGGAGTAGGTCACACGGATGGACGCTTCCGTATACATGTCCGCCTTCTTGTCGCTCGTGTCGGGCGCGTTCATGCCGAAGAATTCGACGCCAGCCACGGTCAACGTGCCGTTTCCGGCCAGGGTCTTCAGGAAGTGCGCCTTGGCGGCGGGAGCCGCCACTCTCAGGGCCGTGCCGCCACAGGTCGCCAGCGCGGCATCGGTCAGCACGCAGGCGCCGACGAGGCTGGTGTTGGTGGCGAAAGAAATGCCGTTGTCGGGGTTGCCATCCGCATCCAGCGATTGCAGCAGACGCAGCAGGTTGGCGGTCTTCACATCGTCGATGTTGCGTGTGGTGTTGCCGGCCACGTCGAACACATCGACGACGCCCTTGGCGCCAGCCGAACCCAGCTTGAACCCGGTCTTGCCGCCGATGTAGAAGGTGACGGTGTCGCCGGCGGAGTAGGCGTATTCACCGTTGGCGTTGGTGTGGCCGGTCAGGCCGGAGGTGGTTTCGTAATACAGACCCTCCACCGGAGAGTCGAGGAACACGCCGGTCAGGGCGGAACCGGCATCACTACTGCCGCAGCCGCTCAGTACAGCGGCGGTGAACAGGGACATGATGGCGAGAGAGAGCGGGCGAATGCGCATGGGGCCTCCAGAAATGCGATGAATGAGTCAAACCTCGTCCTGGATCAGGAAAAGTCCGTCCACCTTAGAGGCTGCGCATTGCCGGGGTATTTCTCCGGAATGAAGGAATCACTACGAGGAAGTGCTACGGCAGCGACGCCAGCCCTTCACCACCCGCGCGCCCCCATTCAGTAGCGTAGGTTGGGCAAAGCGAAGCGTGCCCAACGAACCGCCGCGATGTTGGGCACGCTTCGCTTTGCCCAACCTACGGCGCCACGCCGCGAAATCACGAGCCACTACACCTAGTGGCGTAGGTTGGGCAAAGCGAAGCGTGCCCAACGAATCGTCGCGATGTTGGGCACGCTTCGCTTTGCCCAACCTACGGCGCTGTGCGCACGATTGGACGTGTCCCATGGGATACCGTGCCCCGCAGGACAAAAATCGTGCGCACAGCGCACGCTACGAAGGCGCTCGTAGGGGCGGGCTTGCCCGCGATTGATGGCGGTTATCGCGGGCAAGCTATCGCGGGCAAGCCCGCTCCTACGGCAACGCGTTACCCACTACGAATCACATAGCGCCGCAAAATTATCTATTGACATAAACCGCTGTCGTTCCCACTATTCAAGCACTCGTTTGAATTGTTTAATGGGGGCGAACATGGATCTATTTGCAATCCTGGCCGGTTTGGCCACCGGCATGGTGTTGGGCCTGTTCGGCAGCGGCGGTTCCATCATCGCCCTGCCGGCGCTGATGTATTTGCTGCATGTCGAGCCGAAATCGGCCATCGCCATGAGCCTGGGTGTGGTGGCGGTGACCGCCACCGTGTCCGGCTTGCACAACTGGCGTAAAGGCCTGGTCGATGTGCGGGTCGCTCTGGTGTTCGGCCTGTTCGGCGTGGCGGGCACCTTCGCCGGCGCGCGTCTGGGGCTGGTCACGCCGGTGGTGATCCAGTTGGGCCTGTTCGCCCTGGTGATGTACGCCGCCGCCTGGCGCATGTTGAAGCCGGCCAAAGTGGCTGCGCCGGCGGCGGGCGGGGTGGTCAGTGTTGGCGGAGGCACGGCGGCCCTGGGCGGCTGCCAGGATTTCTTCTCGCCTTGCATGGGCCACATCGCCCTGCACGGCATCGGCGTCGGCGTGCTCACCGGTTTGGTCGGCGTCGGCGGCGGTTTCCTCATCGTGCCGGCCCTGGTGCTGCTCTCCGGCATCCCCATGAAGACCGCCGTCGGCACCTCGCTGGTCATCGTCGCCGCCAAGTCCTACGCCGGATTTCTCGGCTACATGGGCGGTGTGCCGATCGACTACGCCTTGATGGGGGCATTCACCGCCGTCACGGTGGTGGGCAGCTTCATCGGCTCGCATTTCGCCAACCGGATTTCCCAGGCCATGCTGAAGAAAGCGTTCGCCTGGTTCCTGGTGGTGGTGGCCACCTACATCTTGTTCAAAAGTGTGCTGTAGGAGAAATGCCATGAATCGACTCACCCGTTTCCTTTCGCTCGTGTTGCTGGCCGCACCCGCTTTCGCCGGCCCGCCCGGCAACACGGTCATCGAAGGCCAGAAGGTGCTCACCCTGGTGGTGCGCGAACCCCCCGCCCTGCGCTGCAACAACAACATGCAGATCGCGGCGGAGCTGAACAACCTCTACAAGATTCCCATCGTCGTCCTGCCAGCCAGTCTGGCGCCCTGGTCCAAGGCGCCGGCCGTGTACTACGGCGACCAGTTGATTGCCGAAGACACCGGCGATTTCAACGGCATGGTGGGCCTCGCCCAGATGGTCGACGTCATCGAGATCGAGGGTGCGCCCAAGCAGGAGCGCGGCGGCCGCCTGACCGAGGTGAAGAAGGAGCACGAGGCGCTCAAGGCCGCCATCAAGGGAAGCAACTGAGATGCGCCGCCTGCTCTGCGTGGCCCTGCTCTGCGCACCGCCGGCCTTCGCCGCGACCCAGGCTTGGGAGGGCTGGATCGTCGGCGAACCGTGCGCGGCGCGCTTGCAGGTGGCCGATTGCCCGCTGCGTCATATAGATCGCCCCGTCCTGCTCCTGGAAGACGGCAGCAAGCTGGCCTTTCTCCACGGCGAGGGCAAGAGCATCGCGCCCGACGCGCTGGACAAGGCCTATGGCAAGAAGGTGCGCCTGACTGGAGAGCTTCGGGAGGGGGTGCTGCATCCGGTCAAGCTGGAGACGCTGGAGATCAGCGGCGAGCGCAAGTTCTTCAAGGGCTGCCTGTGATTCGGGCCGTGGCGTGTCTGGCCCTGCTGCTCGGTGTCTTCGACCCGGCCGCTGCCGGAGAGACGACGTTCGCCGACCTCGCCCGCGCGGCGGGCATGGAAGCCTATGCCGTGCCGCTCAAGGCGCCGAATTTCGAACTGCGCGGCCTGGCTGGCGAAACCAGATCCAAGCGTGATTACCGAGGCCGAGTGGTGCTGCTCAATTTCTGGGCAAGCTGGTGCCCGCCCTGCCGGGAGGAGTTTCCTTCTCTGGAGCGGCTGCAACAGGCCCTGGGCGGACGCGATTTCACCGTGCTGGCCATTGCCGTAGCGGACAGCGAGACGGCGGTGGGCCGCTTCCTGGAAGGGCGCCGACCGGCCTTCGACGTGCTGCTGGACGACGAGCGCAAGACCGCCGCCGACTACCGCAGCCCCGGCGTGCCGGTGACCTATCTGCTCGACCGCCAGGGCCGGCTGCTGGCCGGCAAGACCGGGCCACGGCAGTGGGACGGGCCGGAAATGCAAGCGCTGATCCGGGCAGCGATCCGGGCCGGCCAGTGAACCAACGGAGCGTAGTAATCGGCCCGTAGCCACAAATCGCGCCGAAGAAACACGGTAGGGTGGATAAGCGATAGCGCATCCACCATCCGCAGCCAAAGGTGGATGCGCTATCGCTTATCCAGCCTACGGAAGCGGGTCAGTGATGAACCAAGGAGAGACGAAGATGCGACGATTCTTGTTGTTGATTGTAGGGTTCTGGGCCACCCAGGCCACAGCGGGGGCCTCGTTCCTGGTCTCCACCGAGCAACTCGCGGCTGAACTGACGCAAGGCCAGGTGCGCTTGCTGGACGCCGAAGGCGCGGAGAACTACGCCCGTGCCCATCTTTCCGGCGCGGTGAACCTGCCTTTCATGGAACTGGAGGACGCGGAAGAGAACGCCAAGACCGGCCTGCCCATCTTCCCGCGCCTGGCCGCTTCCAAGCTGGAGGCCTTGGGGCTGACCCGCGAGACGGACGTGGTGGTGTACGACGCCGGCGATGGCCGGGGCGCTTCGGCGCTCTGGTACATCCTGGGTTTCCTCGGCCACGACAAGGTGCGCATCCTGGACGGCGGCTTTCGCAAATGGCTGAAGGAGGGGCGCCCGGTGACTCAGGATGCGTCGCCTGTCGTCAAGGCTACCTACCTGGCCCAGCCCCGCGCCGACTGGGCGGTAAAAACCCAAGGCCTGACTGCCTCGCCGGCCCTGCTGGTGGATGCCCGCAGCATCGCCGAATTCAGCGGCAAGGAGACCGGCGGCGCACGCCAGGGCGGCCATCTGCCGGGTGCCAAGAGCTTCGTCTGGCGCAAGCTCGCCGGCGAACTCGCCACCTTCAGGGACGAGGCGGCGATGCGCAAAGCCCTGACCGAAGCCGGCCTTACTCCCGACAAGGAGATCGTCACCAACTGCAACGGCGGCCTGGGCCGCTCCACCTACCTCTATGCGGCGCTGAAACTGCTGGGTTACGAGAAAGTGAAGGTCTACCCCGGCTCCTGGATCGAATGGGCGTCCGACCCGATTCGTCCGATCGAGAGGTAAATCATGGAACGCCGCGAATTCCTCAAAAGCACGGCCTTCTGTGGCCTGGCGCT
Organism: Pseudomonadota bacterium; assembly: GCA_030690985.1. Lineage (GTDB taxonomy): Bacteria > Pseudomonadota > Gammaproteobacteria > Burkholderiales > Thiobacillaceae > PFJX01. The sequence goes on along the minus strand of JAUYFG010000200.1, from coordinate 3,274 downwards.
TGCCTTCGGCGGGCCGCTCGCGCCGTTGCGCACCCATGCCGCCTCGCCCGCCGCGCGAGCCTGGGAAGACCGCTACCGGCGCGAATTCCTCGACACCCGTGGCGATGCCATGGGCTTCGCCTTCCACTGCTCCAACTGCCAGGGCAACTGCGCCTGGAAGGTGTACGCCAAGGACGGCGTGGTCACGCGCGAGGAACAGTCCGCGTCTTATCCCGCCATCGCTCCGAATATTCCGGACGCCAACCCGCGCGGCTGCAACAAGGGCATCGTCCATTCCAAGCAGATGGTTCAGGCCGACCGCCTGCTCTATCCCATGAAGCGGGCGGGCAAGCGTGGCGAGGGCAAGTGGGAACGGGTGACCTGGGATACCGCCATCGACGACATCGCCGCCCGCGTGGTGGGCAGCCTGGACAAACACGGCCTGGCCTCGCTGATGGTCTATTGCGGCACCGGCATCCTCTCCCAGGGCCGCCGCGCCGGGCCGCTGCGCCTGGGTTCGCTGTTGGGCGCGCAACGCCTGTATCCGGCCAGCGCGGTCGGCGACATGTTCACCGGCGCGTCGCTGGCTTATGGCCTGGCCACCGTGGGCCATACCCTGGACGCCTGGTTCGAGGCAAAAACCATCATCCTCTGGGGCATCAATCCGGCGGTGACTCGCATCCCCGACGCCCATTACCTGATGGAGGCGCGCTACAACGGCGCCAAAATTTACTGCATCACCCCGGAGTACAACGCCAGCGTCAAGCTCGCCACCGACTGGTTGCCGGTGAAGGCGGGTACCGACAGCCACCTCGCCCTGTCGCTGCTGCATGTGCTGTTCCGCGACAACCTGATCGACCGCGATTTCGTGCGCGAGCAAACCGACCTGACCTTCCTGGTGCGTACCGATAGCGGCGACCTGTTGCGCCACAAGGATCTGCGCGACAAGGGCAAGGACGACGTGTTTTATTGCTGGGACGAAGTTACCGCCTCGGCCCAGGCCATGCCCGGCAGCCAGGGCCATTTCAAGAAATCGTTGCGCCTGGGCAAGCTGAAGCCCGCGCTGGAAGGCGCCTGGCAGGTCAAGGGCAAGGACGGCGCGATGATCCCGGTGACCACCGTGTTCGAGCAGGCAAAGCGCGAGGCGCTGAAATTCCCGCCGGGCGAGACCCACAAGCTCACCGGCGTGCATCCCGATCTGGTGGAACGGATGGCGAAGGATCTGGCCAAGTCTGACAAGGCCATCGTCAACATCGGCTTCTCGCTGCACAAATACGTCTCGGGCACCATGACCTGCTGGGCGGCGGCGCTGGCCTGCGCGCTCACGGGCCATGCCGGCGAGCGTGGCGGGCTGGACACCGAGAACAACTGGAGCCTGGGCGGCATCGGCCCGCTGTCCAGCCCCAAACCGGCGCGCTTCGCTTCCGGCTTCTTCAGCGAATGGATGAACGGCGACATGGAAAAAACCATGCGCCGGCACTATTCCGACGCTCACCTGAAACAGACGGTGGGCCTCGACCACAAGGAGATCAACGCGCTGGCCGGGCGCTACGCCGAGACCAGCGGCGCCTGGTTCGGCAAGCCGCGCGCGTTACTTCTCTTTGCCGACAACATGCTGCGGCGCAACAAGTCGGAGGCGCATTACCGCCAGGCCTTCATCGAAGGGCTGGACCTGTTCGTCGATGTCAACCACCGCATGGACGCCACCGCGCTGTGGGCCGACTACGTGCTGCCGGCCAAGAGCCAGTACGAAAGCTGGGATTTGCGCGGCGAGCTGGGCTACCACCGCTTCTGCAACATCACGGTGCCACCGAAGGGTTTGAAGCCCATCGGCGAAACCAAGTCCGAGTGGGAAATCTGCCTGCTGTTCGCCCAGGCAGTTTCCAGAGAGGCGAAAAAACGCGGCCTCAGCGCCATTCCCGACCCCGACTTCCTGGAGACCAAGAACGACAAGGCGGCGCCGGTGATGCGCGATCTGGTCAATCTGCCGGAGGATTTCACCAACCAGGGCACGCTGATGAACGACGAGGACGTGGTGCGCTGGCTGATGAAGAACGTCCCCGCCATCGCCCCGTGGACGCCGGAGGACGCCATGAAGCACGGCTACGTCACCCTCAACCGCGAGGCCGGCTACAACTCGCCGCTCTACGCCAACCGCCCGTTCCACTCGTTCGAGAACAACGTCTACCTGCGCCAGCCTTACAAGACCCTGTCGGGCCGGCAGCAGTTTTACGTCGATCATCCGGTGTTCAAACAACTGGGCTGCGCCACGCCCACGGCCATGCAGCCGGTGCGGCCCAAGACCTTCCCGCTCGCCTTCTGGACCCCGCACACCCGCCACGGCATCCACTCCCAATGGCGCGCCAACACCCAACTGCTCAGGTTGCAGCGCGGCGAGCCCTACATCTGGCTCAACCCCGACACGGCCCGGCAACGCGGCATTCAGGAGGGCGACCCGGTGCGGGTGTTCAACGATGTGGGCGAGTTTCAGGCGCGGGCCAAGCTCATGTCCTCGGCCCCACCCGGCGCCGTGGTCATGGACCACGCCTGGGAGCCGTTCCAGTTTCGCGGCCGGCAGGGTTTGAACAGCGTGGTGGCGGGCCTGCTCTCGCCGCTGGAGCTGGTGGACGGCTGGGGCCACCTCAAATTCAACCCCAACTGGGACGGCAACATGATCGCCTTCGAGTCGGCGGTGGAAGTCGAAAAGGTGGCGGCATGAAACAGAGTCGTAGCCGTAGGTTGGGCAAAGCGCAGCGTGCCCAACAACCCGTCGCAATGTTGGGCACGCTGCGCTTTGCCCAACCTACGCTGCAACCTACGCTTCAGCTTGCTAATCAGGAAACCACATGAGCACACGCCAGCTCGGCATGGTCATCGACCTCAACAAATGCATCGGCTGCCAGACCTGCACCCTGGCCTGCAAATCGCAGTGGACGGATCGGGGCGGACGCGAGTTCATGTACTGGAACCATGTGGAAACCAAGCCCGGCCAGGGCTACCCGCGTCGGTGGGAAGAAGCCGGCGGCGGCTGGGAGGGCGATAGCCTGAAACCCGGTCGCCTGCCGCGCCTGGCCGAGGACTACGGCGTCCCCGCCGACTTCAACTTCGAGGCCACCCTGTTCCAGCCCGGCGACCAGCCCCTGCGGCCCCTGGAGGCGATGCAGTGGGGGCCGAACTGGGAGGAGGATCAGGGCGCCGGGGAATTCCCCAACGGCTATTTCTTCTACCTGCCGCGCCTGTGCAACCACTGCTCCAACCCCGCCTGCCTCGCCGCCTGCCCGCGCCAGGCCATCTA
>JAUYFG010000199.1 GCA_030690985.1 Pseudomonadota bacterium | reverse complement strand
CCACCGCCGTCAACCTGGCGCTGGCCCTGTCGGCCGAAGGTGCCAGCGTCGGCATGCTGGATGCCGACATCTACGGCCCCTCGCAGCCCACCATGCTGGGCATCACCGGCCGCCCGGAATCACCCGACGGCCAGAACCTGGAGCCCATGCTCGGCCACGGCCTGCAAGCCATGTCCATCGGCTTCCTGATCGACGTCGAGACCCCCATGGTCTGGCGCGGCCCGATGGTCACCCAGGCGCTGGAGCAGTTGCTCAACCAGACCAAGTGGAAAGACCTCGATTACCTGGTCATCGACCTGCCGCCCGGCACCGGCGACATCCAGTTGACGCTCGCGCAACGCGTGCCGGTCACCGGCGCGGTGATCGTCACCACGCCGCAGGACATCGCCCTGATCGACGCCCGCAAAGGCCTGAAGATGTTCGAGAAAGTCGGCGTGCCCATCCTCGGCGTGGTCGAAAACATGAGCCTGCATATCTGCACCAATTGCGGCCATGAAGAGCGCATCTTCGGCGAGGGTGGCGGCGAGCGCATGTGCCGCGACTACGGCACCGAATTCCTCGGCTCCCTGCCGCTGGACATCCGCATCCGCGAGGAAACCGACTCCGGCCGCCCCACCGTGGTGGCGGAACCGGAATCGCGCATCGCCGAGATATACCGCGCCATCGCCCGCCGCGTCGCGGTCAAGGTCGGCGACCTGGCGGTGGACCACTCCTCCAAGTTCCCCAGTATCGTGATTCAGAACACCTGATCGGCTGCGCCGGAAGGAATGAAGGCGCCTTGCAGCGCCTTTTCCATTTCATGCAATCCTGCAATCCAGGCGATCAATCTGATGGGCTTCAAGGCCAGTGAAATGGCCATCCTCACCGACGCTGGGGCGACCGACTCCAACATCCCGGGAATGCGATGGCCGCAGAAGCCAAGGCCGGCAAACTCAACTATCTGATTAGATGCGATGACTCTTGGAGACGGGAAAAGCTTCGCGGACATTCGTGTCCCTACTCAAGGACTTCAAGCATTCGCCAAGTCAGCACCAAATTGTTACTACTGGCGATAGAACGCAAGAGCTGTTGCGCGTGAACACCTTCTCGCTCTTCAAGAAGCTGGGGCACCCACGACTTGGTGACTGCGCGTGTCTCAAGTTCGGCATCTTTTGAATACATCAGCCCCAATCCGAGATAGCCAAGCCAGTCCGGGTAGGAACAAGAAGATCGGATGTCGTGGATGCTTGCGCCAATGAGGACTTGCGCAAGCTGGTGTTGCTCACCAATTGCCCAGGATTCCCAGCGAGGTGGCAAGGGACCAAGTTCCTTAAGCTGACTACCGCGACTCAGCACAGGATGGCTTTGACTTACCACCCATGATGACGAGTCCGGGTGATGCCCAAGCAGAATTTCGTGGAGCGCATACCGGAAGAGCATGTGTCCGCAGGTGGTGCAGTAGATTTTCCAGCACCATTTCTCTTTTGCGGCCAGTGAGCAGAGGGCATCAAAAGCGTTTCGATCAGTAGTTGTCGCGGTCATGTGGAGAGCTTTCCTCTGCTCAGTTTGATGCGTCTGGTGTTCCGATTCCTGCCATCCAACATCTTGGCTGAACCTGTCATTCGAAACGCCACTTCAGCTAGCAATCTGTGTCGGTCGCCAATAGGTCTTCACATCCTTGCCCCACATGAGACCAGCGGCCTCGACGGCGGCCGGGAGGATTCTATGCATTTGCTTGCGGCTTAAATTTGTGTCAACGCACCAGTCGTCCACCAGAGTTCGGCTGTAGCGTTGAGCCCAGGCTGCCGGCTTGCTAGGGAACAGTTCGGTGCGCGACTTGGCGACGTATGCTCGCGTCGCGCCGTAGCGACCCATCGCCTTCGCCATGGCTTCCCGGCGGTCCGGGAACTCAGTCCACAGTCGGCGCAGAAGGTCGATATGGATGTCGATGTATTTCCAGTGCTGGGACATCACCCCTCGATAATCAAGCCCTGGCCCGATCATCTTCATTGGTGCTTTCGATATCGCGATCACAGGCTGCGGGCGCGTGATGCGCTCCAGTTCCGTAGTCAGAGCCTCGCGACGGCCTTTGAGAGTCGCCAGCCACTGCTGCGATGTCTGGATGGCGGACTCGATCTGCTCCAGTTCCTGTATCGGAAACTGGGTCTGTGCGTTTGTGTTTGTGGTAGGTAGCGTTTGCATTACTTCCTCCAGAGATGGCGATGGTGATGGCCTACGGTGATCGTGTTGCCGACTGTGCTTTTCACCTTGTAGGCATCGAACCATCCTGCGAGCCGTGACACCGGGCGACGGCCCAGGTCGCGCTCCATGTTTCTGATGCTGTCCTTGTTGAGGAAGAGCATGACGGCTCCGTGTCCGTCATGCTCTTCCTGCCCGTAGAGGTCTAGCAACCGGTCGACCATTGGTGGGATGCAGCGCTGTTGTGCCCTTACCTTGGCATGCAATGTATTCATAGCGCGCTCACTTCGGCAGGCGGCGGCGCAGGTCATCGGCTAAGCACCAGTCGGTATCTTTCCCAGGGCGCTTTATCAGCAAATCGCGCCAGGCATTGCGGTTCGTACCCGCAGCGATGGCGCGGGCCAGCTCAGAGGGCGAATAATTCTCGCCCTTGAAGACAATCGTATTGTTCATAACTGCGGCCTGTGACACTTCCTTTTTGTATTCCATTCGAATAAGTGTGCCGTTTGGCAGGAACAAAGGTGCCCAGTGGTAGCCACCCTTTGGGTCACCAAATTCTTCGATAAAGTTCTTTGTATCGGCTTGGGACTCGCGGTAGGCGTAGTAGGCATCGGACCATTCATCGTCAGCCGTTCGGTCTAAATAATCGTTCACGATGTTCTCAATCCAGTTGGTGATGTCTGCGTCCGGTCCGGCTCGCAGAAACATCTCGCCGATGATTTTCGAGTCGATGGGGATGGCAATGTTTGGCATGGTTGGATCGCTAGAATGATAGTGGTATGCTGTGCTCAGCATAGCAGCACTCTAACATACTGTTAATAGTTTTTCGCGTTGTTGCAGTCTGAGCTGTAGTCAGGCTGCGGAGGCCGGCAAAATAGCTAGAACCGAACCCCAGCAGAGCAGGCATCCTGCTACGTCAGTGACTCCTCTTGGCCGGGAAAACCCGCTGGACCTTGAGCCGTAAAGCTGACGCTCACCCCATCTCAGCCTCACCGCCTAGCCGTCCGTTGTGGCCGAGCAAGAGACATCGACTCCAGCAACATGGCCGTCTCTTCCTGGCCGTGCACGGCCCGACGCAAGCGTTCCCGATTCCGGCCGCTGCGGGCGGTCGTATCGAGCTGGCCTTGGGTTGCGCGCGGGAGGCTGGACGGAGTCGAGATGATGCACAATCTCACCCTTTCCCCAAGCAGGCACCCAATATGAGCATCAAATCCGACAAGTGGATCCGTCGCATGGCGGCGGAACACAACATGATCGAGCCGTTCGAGCCCGGTCAGGTCAAGAGCGTCAACGGCGAGAAAATCGTCTCCTACGGCACTTCCAGCTACGGCTACGACGTGCGTTGTTCCAGCGAATTCAAGCTGTTCACCAACCTCAACCACACCATCGTCGACCCGAAAAACTTCGACCCGGCCAGCTTCGTCGAGGTGAAAGGCGACTACTGCATCATCCCGCCCAACTCCTTTGCCCTGGCCCGCACCATCGAATACTTCCGTATTCCGCGCAGCGTGCTGACCATCTGTCTGGGCAAGAGCACCTATGCCCGCTGCGGCATCATCGTCAACGTCACGCCGCTGGAACCGGAATGGGAAGGCCACGTGACCCTGGAGTTTTCCAACACCACGCCGCTGCCCGCCAAGATCTATGCCAACGAAGGCGTGGCGCAGATGCTGTTCTTCGAATCCGACGAGGTCTGCGAAACCTCTTACCGTGATCGCGGCGGCAAATACCAGGGCCAGACCGGCGTCACCCTGCCGAAAATCTAACCGCTGGCCGGCTCTCGCGACTGGCCTGTTTCGTGCGGGTGCAGCAGCAGGCGATGCACGCCCCAGGCCGCGACGCCGCGCAGGGCGAGCAGCCACGTCAGCGGGCGGGCGCTGCCGTCATGGAGCAGGCTGACGCCGACGCCGGCCAGGGTGGCCAGGCCGAACTGCAAGGCGCCCATTAGCGCGGAGGCGGCACCGGCGCGCTGGCCATGCGTCGCCAGGGCGTTGGGGACGATGAAACCGTGCTTATCCGGTTAGCTCCCAATGACACTAGATGTAGTGGCCCGTGATTTCGCGGCATGGCGCCGTAGGTTGGGCAAAGCGAAGCGTGCCCAACATCGCGGCGGTTCGTTGGGCACGCTTCGCTTTGCCCAACCTACG
>JAUYFG010000198.1 GCA_030690985.1 Pseudomonadota bacterium | reverse complement strand
CGTAGGTTGGGCAAAGCGAAGCGTGCCCAACGAACCGCCGCGATGTTGGGCACGCTTCGCTTTGCCCAACCTACGGCGCCCTGCCGCGAAATCACGAGCCACTACATCTAGTGGTTGTCTGTGACAACCGGATAAGCAGTGTTGGTAGATCGCGAAGACGCCGAGGGCGTCGGCGCGCTGCAATTCGCCGAACATCATGCGTGGCACACCCGGGTGTTCGATGACGAATTCGACATGGCTCATGAACATGGCTCGCATGGCGTCCAGAGGGGATTCGATGCCCCGCGCGGCGCGATCGATCCGTGTCAGAAGGCGATCCGCCATCCATTCCATCACCGCCTGCCAGATCGCGTCTTTCGACGGGAAGTGGCGAAACAGCGCCCCCTGGGTGACGTTCATGTTTACGCCCAGCGCCAACCCTGTAAAGCCACATCCACCCGGCGGCGGGCGAACCAGGCGATACCCGTCCACAACGCAGTGCGCAGCGTCATGGCGGCGGCCGTGCGTGACTCGAACGGCGTGCCGGCCAGGATGAACAGGCCGAAGACGAGAAACACCAGGGCCGTGGCGGTCGCGATGGCCAGAGCCAGACTCGGCGCCCAGGGTTGCCTGGTGGCCAGGCCGGCCGCCGCCGTGACGTAGGCGAATCCGGCGAGGAAATTGAACCAGACGACGAAGGGCATGTAATTGCCCGCCGCCTGGCGCGCCACCTCGTCGCCGAACAACACCCGGCCGCCGCTGGCGATGGTGGCCAGGCCGAAGGCCAAAGCGATGGCGGCGACGGCGTACAGGGAAAAGCGCCCGAGAGTTTTGTTCATGTGTGATCCTTTGTGCGTGGCAATGCCGGTCAGAAACGGTATTTGATGCCGACGGTCGTCGCGACCTGATCGCTGCTGCCCAGGGTCGCCACGATGGGGCTGTCGGCCGCGTCGCCGATCAGCCGCGTGTAGCGTAGCGAGGCAAAGCCGCCCCACTCCCGGCTGATCGCGTAATCGGCCGAGAGGCTGGCGCCGACCTGCTTGAAGCCCGATTCGGCAGCGTACTGGGCGATGCCGGAATTCGCCGACTGGGTCGCGTCGATGCCGTAGAAGGTGTTCATGTAAGCCGTCGAGGCCCAGGTCGTGTCGAGGTTGGCGCGCAGACGCAAGTTCTGCGTGACCGGCATGCCGTACCCGACGGAAAGGTTCACCGTCGCGCCGCCATCGCCGTTCGAGACATCCTTGCGGACATCGGCCCGCGCCTGCCAGCCGTCCTTGCGGAAGCGGATAAAACCGCCGGCATCGAAGCTGTGGTCGATATCGCCCAGCCCGGTGAGCGCGGCGTTGTCGTCCGCATCGCGGCCTCGGCGCAGGGCCAGCAGCGGTCCGGCGCTGATGCTCAGGCCTTGCGCCGTCGTGTGCTTCCATAGGTTGGCGCCCGCCGTCATGCCGGTGAGAAAGTACGTGTCG
>JAUYFG010000197.1 GCA_030690985.1 Pseudomonadota bacterium | reverse complement strand
GACAACGGCTCGTTAATTCCCCAGCACGCGTAGCACGCGTAGGGCGGAAAAGCGGCTTTATCGCGCCTTCCGCCGAATGTTCGGCATTCGGCGGATAACGCCGGCAAGAAGACGCCGGCTCATCCGCCCTACGCGTGCTGGATGGTGCGCGCGGCGCACCCTACATTTCCTTGGCCGCATCGCGGCGACAACACCACACCTACACGTAATCGTTCAGACCCCCACGCGTAGGGCGGAAAAGCGGCTTTATCGCGCCTTCCGCCGAATGTTTGGCATTCGGCGGATAACGCCGGCAAGAAGACGCCGGCTCATCCGCCCTACGCGTGCTGGTCAAGGCGCGCCAGCAGGCTGTAGGGCGGAAAAGCGGCCTTATCGCGCCTTCCGCCGGGATTGTCGGAAGGCGCCGGCATGAAGACGCCGGCTTTTCCGACCTACGTCGCTGGATCCCCGGATTCCGCTGCGCTGCATCCGGGCTACCCACCTTGCGCGTGAAGGCGGGGCGCGCGGAGGGCGAAGTGTGAGGTTTCTTGTAGTGACGACTTGCTCTGATCCGATCAAGGGGAGGTGTTTGCCGGCAGGGACACCGGCGCTACAGGGGGACGGGATTCGCCTGCCGGATGGATGGGCTGGGATGGATTTCTTGCGAGGGCGATACGAAGAAAGACCGACCCATCGCCGGGTCAACTCCGGCTCGCGAACAGTCGGCCATCCCATTGCACGGAGGCTCCGGGAGTAACGCTGATTCGCGGTGCGTCAGGGTGCAGCGGGTTGATCAGCACATTCCATTCCCACTCCACACGGACCACTACGGAAGGAACCAGGAGCATTGCGGTATCGGCGCTGCCCAACCAATGGTCTCCCACGACTCTGGCCGCCGGGCTGTCTGCTTCGTCCCACCCTGGTGGCAAATCGACCTCGGACAGCTTCCGGATTGAAATGTCGTCCGGCACTTCCGCCACCACGCACACATGATGTTTCGGTACCCTGCCTGTGGCGCTATGAACCAGGATTTCCAGCAGGGCGCAAGCATAGGTGAGAGAACCATAAATGACCGGGCGGCCGGGGCTGTTCCAACGCCCGCCCCACTGTGCCGCGCCTTCACCACTCCATACCGGATGGCGCGAGTCGGCGATACGGAAGACGCGCATCAGGCGGCAATGCCATGAAACAGGCGCCAAAGCAGCACCTCGACCCGTCTCGCCCCAAGTTCCGTACTGGCGATGTCCAGCGGCGTGGCGTTATCCAGCAAGGGATGTGGCGTGTGCAGGAAGGCCCTCGCTTCATCTTCGGAGCCCCATATGTACTCCGCCGTGGCGAACACCCGCGCCAGCCGTTCAATCTTCTCCGATTCATCCGATGTAAAACGATCCCGACGCCGCTTGTAAGTCGCCTCGGGCACCAATCGGTTGGCCAGTTGCCGACATTCCTCGCGGTTCAGGCAGACATGCTCGACACACGATTTCAAGGACGATTTGGGCAGTCCGCCGCGCACCTGCCTATCCAACTGGGAAAGCGAGCCTGGGGGGGGAACAAGCGCCATGAAATGGGCAATGCGATCGGGAGAAATGACATCCACAATGGTCTCCTGGTATCAATTGATATCGTTGAATTGTATCAGTTGATACGCCGTAACCGGCGAAATGGGTTTCCAAGTTGTTTAGTGGTGAAGTGGACCCCTGCGTCAAGACAAATCCCCACTGGATTTAAGCTGTGCATTCGACTTGATTGGCAGCTGGGTTGACCCTGGATTCATTCGAGGACGCTCCTACGGCCAGCACGCGTAGGGCGGAAAAGCGGCTTTATCGCGCCTTCCGCCGAATGTTTGGCCTTCGGCGGATAACGCCGGCAAGAAGACGCCGGCTCATCCGCCCTACGCGTGCTACTTCCACCCGCTTGCCCAACGCGTGCAAGGCGCGCTCCAGGGTGGGGACTTTGGTGGCGTGCCTGGGGTCGAGGGTGCGGCGGGAGAGCACGAAGGCGTGCGGTCGGCCGGGAAGGCGCGGCAATTGTTCAGGAACCGCTAGACACCAGCGCGAACATGGCATAATCCGCGCCTATTTTTTCACCCCCCACCATTTTTGAAGGAGTCGAGCGTGGCAACAGCAGCCAAAAAAGCGGCCAGCACTTCCGCGACGGACACCGAAAAACCCAAGGCGGCGGCGAAACCGAAAGCGGCGCCCAAAACCACCACCAAAACCACCACCAAGGCTGCTGCAAATGCCGTCGCCGCCATTACCTGCGATGCGGACCTGCATAAGATGTCCGAAGCCGACTACATGAACAAGGCCCAACTGGCCTACTTCAAGGCCAAGTTGGTCACGATGCGCGACGATATCCTCGATAACGCCCGCGAAACCGGCGAGCACCTCAAGGAAAACGAAGTCTTCGCCGACCCCAACGACCGCGCCACGGTAGAAGAAGAAAACATGCTGGAACAGCGCGTGCGCGACCGCGAACGCAAGCTGCTCAAGAAGATCACCACCGCCCTGGTTCGCATCGAAGACGGCTCCTACGGCTACTGCCTGGAAACCGGCGACCCCATCGGCGTCCCCCGCCTGCTCGCCCGCCCCACGGCGGAACTGTCGATCGAAGCGCAGGAAAAGCACGAGCGTCTGGAAAAGCTCTACGCCGACTGAGCTTGCCTCACCCGAAAATGGCCGCCGCGAGCGGCCATTTTTGTAGCGCCGGTCAGCCGAATATCCGCCCGATTGAAATAAATGGGAGTTCCGCATGACCCTGGCCGTAGTCACCAGCCGCGCGCTGGCCGGTATGGATGCGCCGGAAGTGGCGGTGGAGGTGCATCTCGCCAACGGCCTGCCGAGCATGACCCTGGTGGGGCTGCCGGAAGCGGAAGTGAAGGAGGCGCGCGACCGGGTGCGCGCGGCGCTGCTGCAATCCGGCTTTGAAATTCCGCAGCGGCGCATCACCATCAATCTGGCGCCGGCCGATCTGCCCAAGGAATCCGGGCGCTTCGATCTGCCCATCGCCATCGGCCTGCTCGCCGCCTCCGGGCAACTGCCGGGCAACCGATTGCACGAATTCGAATTCGCCGGCGAATTGGCGCTCACCGGCCAACTGCGCCCGATTCGCGGCGCTCTGGCGATGATGCTTTCCGCCGCCCGCTCCGGCCGCGCCTTTCTCCTGCCGCAAAGCAGCGCACTGGAAGCGGCCCTGGTGGAAGACGCCGAGGTCTACGGCGCCGACAGCCTGCTCGCCGTCTGTGCCCATCTCAGCGGCCGCGCGCTGTTGCCGCGCACCCGCGCGCCCGCCGCCGGCACGCCGCCGCCCTATCCCGATCTGGCCGACGTGAAGGGCCAACAAGCCGCGCGCCGTGCCCTGGAAGTCGCGGCGGCGGGCGGCCATTCCCTGCTCATGAGCGGCCCACCCGGCACTGGAAAATCCATGCTCGCCGCCCGCCTGCCCGGCATCCTGCCGCCGATGACCCAGGCCGAAGCGCTGGAATCCGCCGCCGTGTTGTCGCTGACCGGCGGTTTCCGCCCGGAAGCCTGGAAGGTTCGACCCTACCGTTCGCCGCACCACACCGCCTCCGGCGTCGCCCTGGTCGGCGGCGGCAATCCGCCGCGTCCCGGCGAAGTCAGCCAGGCCACCCACGGTGTCTTGTTCCTCGATGAACTCCCGGAGTTTTCCCGGCCCGCTCTGGAAGCCCTGCGCGAACCGCTGGAAGCGGGCCGTATCACTATCTCGCGGGCCGCGCATCAGGCCGATTTTCCCGCCCGCTTCCAACTGGTGGCGGCGATGAACCCCTGCCCCTGCGGCTATCTCGGCCATCCTTCGGGGAAATGCCGTTGCAGCCCGGAACAGGTGGCGCGCTATCGCGGCAAGCTCTCCGGCCCGCTGCTCGACCGCATCGACCTGCATATCGAAGTCCCCGCTCTGCCGAAAGCCGAGTTGACCAGCGCGCGTTCCGGGGAGTCTTCCGACACGGTACGGGTGCGCGTAACGAGTGCGCGGGAGCGGCAACTGGCCCGCCAAAACAAACCCAACGCCCACCTCGCCGGGCGGGAAATCGACCGCCACTGCCCACTCGATGGCCCCGGCGAAACGCTGCTCAAGCACGCCATCACCCGCCTCAATCTTTCGGCACGCGCCTACCACCGGGTACTGAAACTGGCGCGCACGGTGGCCGACCTGGCGGGACAGGAGCAGATCAGCGCCGCCCATCTCGCAGAAGCGATCCAGTACCGACGCGGGTGAATCGCGCGAAAAACACCCAAGCCGCTCTTGTAAGTAAGCGCGCATAACCGTTTTGAATCCGTCATTCCCGAGTGCTTTTATCGGGAATCCAGTTCCGCCATCTGACGGGCCTTTAACCCTTGGTTTGATGCGTGCTTATCCGGTTAACACACCCACCCACTAGATGTAGTGGCGCGTGATTTCGCGGCATGGCGCCGTAGGTTGGGCAAAGCGAAGCGTGCCCAACAGCGCGACGGTTCGTTGGGCACGCTTCGCTTTGCCCAACCTACG
>JAUYFG010000195.1 GCA_030690985.1 Pseudomonadota bacterium | reverse complement strand
GTTGCATGTTGAAGCAACTTTCTGACCATGCCGATATTCAATAAGAATGCCAATTTTTCGCTCCAATCACCAGCGCAAATCACTACATGCAGTGTGTCATGTGTTTACAGACACTACGGGTAGTACCTGAGTAGTTACCTTCGGCATTTATTTACAGCCTCTCACGGCGCGAAGCGCAGTTTCTTGCCGCTGCCCAGCATATGCACGGTGCACACCAGGCAGGGGTCGTGCGAGCGGATCAGGTGGCCGATTTCCACCGGATCGTCCGGGTCGCTCACCTTCACGCCGAGCAGGCTGCGTTCCCAGTGCCCCATCTCGCCCGAACTGTCGCGGGGCGAGGCGTTCCAGGCGGTGGGGGTGACGATCTGATAGCGCTCCACCACGCCATCCTTGATCTTCACCCAATGCCCGAGGGCGCCGCGCGCGGCCATGACCAGGCCGTAGCCCTGGCCGTCGCGCTCGGCGCCGGGCGGCGGCGCCAGATAGTGCGGCGCGTCCAGGTTGGTGGCCAGTTCGTCCAGCATCTGCCGCGCCCGCAGCAACTCCACCCCGGCGCGGCGCACGCGGGCGAACTGGCGCAGCCAGGCGTTGCCGCCCTCGGCGGCGTGCAGGCTGGTGATGAGCGGGTCGCCGGCAATCAGCAATTCCGCCAGGGGGCCGGTCTGCACCACCCGGTCGCCGTAGCGCGGCGCCTTGGCCCAGGTGTAGCGGTCGCTGCCGGGCTGGAAGTCGGGCACGGTCTCGCCCTCCCAGGGGTGGCGGCCGCCGGCATAGGGGCGGAACCAGGAATGGCGCACATGTTCGTTGACCAGGGCCTGATCCAGCGGCTGAATCTGGCCACTGTCGCCGTCGTAGAAACCGGCCGGCAGCAGGTGTGAACCTGGGCGTTGCGGGTCGCACCAGGAGCCGAAGCTGATCATGTGCGGGGTGCCGGCGCCGAGGCGGTGCATATCCAGCGAGCGGGCGAAACGGGTCATCAGGCCGAGTGCGCTGCTCGCACGTTCGGGTGCTTGCAGCCAGGTGAACAGGGCCTCGGCGCTGTCCAGTGCCAGCCATTCGTGCAGCGGCGCGCCGATGATGCGGCGCTCGTACCAGGCGCGTACCTCGTCCAGCACCGCGCGGCAGGCCAGTACCCGACGCTGGTCCGGCGGCGTCACCACGCCGCCCGGCAACATGTAGGAGGAATGCGGCCACTGGCCGCCGAAGTGGGCGACGATCTCCACCACCTGCCGCGTCACCCGCAAGGTCTCGCGGTGCAGGCTGCCCTTGAATGGCTCGAACGCGGCCATCAACTCGGCGAACAGGGGATGCTCGCGGTAACGCGGATTGCAGAAATCCGGCGCGAAGAACAGAAAGGTCTGGCGCAGATCGTTCTGGATGCCTTCGGCCATCAGGCACAGATTGCGGATGCGCGTGGCGTTGGCCGGCACCGGCAGGTTCCAGGCCTGCTCCAGGGCCAGCACCGCCGCGTAGAGATGCGCGGTGCCGCAGATGCCACAGACGCGCGGGGTGATTACCATCGCATCGCGCGGTGCGCGGCCCACCAGAATCTGCTCGAAACCGCGATACAGGGTGCCGATGGTGCGGGCGTCCACCACCACGCCGTCTTCCAGGGTGACGCCGATTTCCAGGTCGCCTTCCACCCGGTTGAGGTCGATGCTGAGTTCGACGCGGGCCATCAGGACTCCATCTTCTTGTCTTTGACCCGCTGCGGTGCTGCGGCGCGCGCCAGGTTCTTGTAAGCCATGTAGCGCGGCCGCTCGACCCCCAGCGGCAGGCGCAAGGGCACTTCGCCGACCTTCTCGGTGCGGAACAGGTTTTCCTCGCGCGGGAAGGTGGGCGAAGTGCAGCCGAAACAGGGCACGCCGGCGCGGGTCTTGCTGCCGACGCCGTTCCACAGATCGCTGTTGCATACCGCCTGGGTCATGGGGCCCTGGCAACCCAGGTTGAAGAACAGGCAGGCGCGGCCGCCCAGTTCGGTCTCTTCGACGTCGTACTCGTGATACTCGTTGCGGGTGCAGCCCTGGTGCACCACGGTGCTGAAATGCGCCGCCGGCCGGTTCAGGCCATCCAGGCGCAACGGCAGGCCGCCGGCGAGCCAGGCCAGGGTCTGGGTCATGGCGTGGGGATGCGCAGGGCAACCGGCCACATTGATCACCGGCAGATCGCGGCGCGAACGCCAGTCCGCTGCGAACAGCCCACCCGGCACGGCCTTGTCGAATTGCAGGCCGATGCAGTCGCTGGGATTGGGTGGCGCCGCGTGGATGCCACCAAAGGCCGCGCAGGTGCCCATCGCCACCACCGCCCCGGCTTGATTCGCCAGGTCGCGCACCCAATCCATCTTGGCGCGCCCGTGATAGCTGTCATACAGCCCGGTGCCGCGCGGCGCGGTGACGATGCTGCCCTCGACGCAAAGCATGTCCAGCACCTGTTCGCCGGCCAGGATGCGCTCGATCAGCCGGTCGTACTGGCGCATGGACTGGTGCGACAGGGAGGGATGCCAGAGCAGTTCCACCCCATGCTCGGCCAGCAGCCCTTCCAGGCTGGGCGCCTCGGCGCTCAGGATGGCGAGGGAATCGCCACCGCAGGCGCCGGTTTGAATCCAGAAGAGGGTTGCCATCTCGAGTTATATCCATTTGCATAGTACGGTTGGCATACGACCGTCGTAGCTGGATTAACGGCGAAATGGGCCACTTTTTGAATGGTCAATCAGTACCGTTGGGCGCTCGGCATGTTGTCGAGGCTTCGACAGGCTGCGATTCCGAACATGTAGCGCCGGCGTCTCGCCGGCCTCGTCATTCTGATCAGGGCCGTAGGCTGTAGGTGCGAATTCATTCGCACCTACAGGCACTTCAACTGCGGAAACCGCCCCCTCGTCCGTGTTTCAGCCGAAAAGTGCCGCGATTTCCTGCGCGCTGAAGCCTGCCGCCAGGCGCGCCGTTTCGTTGAACGGAGCGCGCGGGCGCGGCACGCCCGGAGTGGCAAGCAGCTCACGGAAAGTCGTTTCCGGTTGCAGACCACGTTCCGCGCAAAGATAACGAAACCAGCGATCCCCCGCCGCGACATGGCCGATTTCGTCGCGCAGGATGATGTCGAGAATGGCGGCGCCGACCGCATCGCCAAAGCCTTTCAGCTTGCGCTGGATATCCGGGGTTACATCGAGGCCCCGCGCTTCCAGCAGGCGCGGCACCAGGGCCATGCGCGCGAGCGGGTCGTGCGCGGTTTTCAGGGCCATTTCCCAGAGGCCGTCGTGCCCGGGAAAGTCGCCGTATTCCTTGCCCTGCGCGCGCAGGTGGTCGCGCAACAGGGTGAAGTGAGTGGCCTCTTCGGCGGCCACTTGTAGCCAGTCACCATAAAACCCGGTTGGCAGGCCGGGGAAACGCTGCACCGCGTCGAGGGCCAGATTGATGGCGTTGAACTCGATGTGCGCGAGGGCGTGGATCAGGGCTGCGTGGTTTTCCCGGCCGTTGAGCTGGCGCCGGGGCATGGCTTGCGGCGGCAACAATTCAGGTCGCGCGGGGCGACCGGGGGTATCGCTCGGGGTGCCCACTTCACCCACCGAGCGATCACCCGCCCGCCACTCCGCCCACAGGCGCGCGGCACCGGCCAGTTTGGCTTCCACCTCGCATTCCCCGAACACGGCACGGGCAGCGGCATAGACGTTCATCCTTGATTCCTCGGTTTAACGCGCCCGTAGGAGCGGGCTTGCCCGCGAGAAGCAACCGTTGCTATCGCGGGCAAGCCCGCTCCTACGACAAGGAGGTGCAACTCAGCCAGACCGAGGAACAAGGTTCATGCGGCGAGCTGGTTATCGATCCCACGCAGCCAGCCGGGTTTCAGCCAGGTGGCGAACCAGCCGACAGCGGTGCCGAAACAGTTGGCCGCCATGTCGAACACATCGGCATCGCGGGTGGCGGTGAAGCTCTGCGCGATCTCCAGAGCCAGGCCCATGAGCACGAAGATCAAAGCGAGGCGGCAGTGGCGGGTATCGAGCTGGCTCCACCAGCCCATCAGGGCGGCGTAGGCGAGGAAATGGCCGACTTTGTCGATCTGGGAAATATCCGGCGAAAGCGGCTTCGGTGTCAGCGACAGGGTGGCCACCGCCAGCACCAGCCCCCAGCCCAGGACGAGCCAGGTGTTGCGCCTGGCCAGCGGCATCAGCGGTATTCCACCAGTTCATCCAATGGCAGGCGCTGTTTCTCGCCGCCGTCCACCGCGCAGTAGCCGAAAGCCAGAATCAGGGCCGGTTCATAGCGGGTCGGGGCGCTGTCGAGTTGGCGCCGCACCTCGATCGGATCGAAGCCGCCGATGGCGCAGGAATCGAGCCCCGCAGCGGTGGCGGCGGTCATCATGTTGGCGGCGGCGATGTGGCACTGAGTGACGCTCCAGGCCTTGACGTCGGTGGCGGCGTGAAACCCACGGTAGTTTTTCAACGCGCCCTCGAACTGGTCACCCGGGTACTCGCGCGCCAGCAGACGGCGGACATAGTCGGAATCCGGATCCATGTCGGCCAACTTGGCCAGGATCACCACCACCGCGCCGGCGCTCCCCACCTGCGGCTGATTGAAACAGGCGGCCTGCAAATCCTGCTTGTGGCGCGCTGAGGTCAGCACCACGAATTTCCATTGCTCCAGACCGAAGGAAGACGGCGATAACCGGCCCGCTTCCAGGACATAAGTCAGGTCGGCGGCGGCAATGGGTCGGTCAGCCTGGAACAGGTGGCAGGCGAAACGTTTATTAAATAGTTCAAATAGTTGCTGTTTCATGCTGGAAGACTTGGCCAAAGCGGGGCATTCTACGCGCCCGCGTCAAATGCAGACCGACAGATGGGCATTCCCATACCCGAGTTCAAAGTTCTGCTCTATGGCCCCTCGTTCAACCCGGCGGGAATCAAGGCGCGGGCACGCTTCGAGAACGGCTCGTTGGCGATTTCGTTGCGCAAGGGTTCGTTCCTGGTGCCGCCACATCTGCTCACTTTGCGAACAGGGGGATACGATGGCCGTCAGTGGCTGGTCACCTGGCAATCACACGATGGCGCCTATTCGGCCATGCTTCAGGGTGAGGAGGAGCTGGAAGCCTTCGCGCAACTCGCCCCGGCGGAGATAGGCCAGCAACTCCAGCAGGCCAGAAAAAACCATACGCGCGTTGGGCGCCGTTTCAAACTGGGCCTGGCCTTGCTCGCACTTGTCCTGCTTCTGCCATTGCTGGCTCTGGGGCTGTTCCGGGCCAATGCCGACCGCCTTGGCGATTGGGCCGTTTCGCAGATCAGCCTGGAACAGGAACAGCGCTTGGGCGATCTCGTCTTCGCCCAGATGCGCCCCTCGCTCAAGCTGGTTGAACAGGGTCCGGCATCCGCCGCTGTAACGGCAATCGGCAAGCGTCTGACGGACGAATCACTCTACCGCTACCAGTTCCATGTCGTTGTGGACCCACGGATCGATGTCTACGCGCTGCCCGGCGGCCATATCGTGGTCACCACCGGACTGCTCCAGGCGGCGAACAACGTGGGCGAAGCCGCCGGTGTTTTGGCCCATGAAATCAGCCATGTGGAACAGCGCCACGCGCTGCGCAGCATGGTCCATTCGATCGGCCCGCGCGCGCTTCTCGGCGTGCTGCTGGGCAACTATTCCGGAGGCGTCTGGGGCAACCTGGCTGAACACCTGGACAGCCTCAACTACGGCCGTGAACAGGAAAGCGAAGCGGATCTGGAAGGCCTGAAAATCCTGCGCCGTGCGGGAGTACCGGTAAACGGCATGGAAACCTTCTTTGCCAAAATGGCGGCAAGAGAGGACGCCCTGCTCCATCTCCTCGCCCGCCACCCCGCCGGCAAGGAGCGCCTCGCCACCCTGCGCGCGACCATGGCGGTTAACTCGACATACGATCTCCGCCCTCTCTCGATCGACTGGGAAGTAGTCAGAACCGACCTATGACACGGCTCACATGACACGCCGGAGAGCAGGGGTAGACTGCACCCCATCACCCGAGTTATTTGATCAACCTATATCCGTGATCGCCTCTCTTACCGACCTCCGATGACAAGCAACCCCAAACACCCTGATGCAACCAAGCTGATCGATCTGGCCGCCTTGCGCCAGAAGAGCGTGCTTTTCGCGGCGCTGACCGATGCAGAAGCCTGGGAACTGATCGGCCTCTCCCGCCAGGAATATGCGTCCGCACGGCAAGACATCTATCAGGTGGGGCAGGCTGGCGATAGCCTGCACATCGTCCTGGAAGGACGAGTCAAGGTCAGCCTGCTATCCGAAGAAGGCAAGGAAGCCATCCTCAGCATTCTGGGCACGGGAGAGGTGTTCGGCGAAATGTCCCTGTTCGATGGCGAGCCGCGCAGCGCCACGGTCACCACGATGGAGCGCTGCCAGTTTCTGGTGCTGCGCCGCCAGGCCTTTCTGCCCTTTCTGGAAAATCGCCTGCATGTGATGCTGGAACTGATCGCCGAAATGTCGCGCAGGCTGCGCGCCACCAATACTTTGGTGGGTAATCTGAGTTTCCTCAACCTGTCGGCGCGGCTTGCGCGAATCCTCCTCAACCTGGTTCAGCAATATGGCAAGGTGAGCCCGCAAGGTATCGTTATCGGCCTCAAGCTGTCACAAGAAGAACTCGGCCATCTGGTCGGCGTCTCGCGGGAAAGCGTGAACCGCCAGGTGCGTACCTGGATAGACGCCGGAATCATCGACTACGACCACGGCACCTTGATCGTGCTGAACTCGGATGCTTTGTTCCGCGAGGCCTTGGCATCATGAGGAGGACCCGCCAACAACAAACCTGCGTCACTCAAGTATTCACATTTCATGAGCCGATTTGTAGCCCGGATGCAGCGGAGTCGTTAGCGCGCAGCGCTTACGAATCCGGCGTCCTCCTTGCGGATGCAGCGTAGCGGAATCCGGGGAACGCGCCACACCCCTTCCCGGATTCCGCCTTCGCTGCATCCGGGCACCCTGTTTGGTTCCGGCTCTGCCGGCTTGGTTTTACGGTTTTTTTTACTTTTGCAACTTTCAAGGAGAGCAACAATGCGAAACACACTACTGGTCCTGAGTTCATTGAGTATCGCCCTGGCTACCGCCGGAATCAGCAATGCGCAAGCCGGCCCTTATTACGATCCATCCAACGCCGCCAGCAGCACGGGCGTTACGACCGGGGCAAACCTGTACGGGACCATCGGCTGCCCAGGCAAGGGCATTCTGGAGGCACCGTGCGCGGTCGACAAACCGGCTCCCGCGCCCGCCCCCAAAGCCGCACCAAAACCAGTTCCCAAGCCCGTTGCCAAAGCCGTGGTACCAGCGAATCCGTGCCCGCTTCCGGCCGGCGCCATCGCCGGCGACAGCGTGCCGTCGAATGCCCAGGCAGGCCAGTGCTTCGCCAAGGTAGCCAAACCCGCCACCTTCCGTAGCGATAATGTCCGCAAGATGGTCAAGGAAGCCAGCGAGCGCATCGAAGCCATTCCCGCCGTGTATGAGGCCGTCAAGGAGCGCGTGCTGGTCAAGGAAGCCGGCGAGCGCATCGAAATCGCCCCGCCCGTCTACAAGGCCGTGAAGGTTCGTGTCCAGAGCGAGGAAATCCAGGAGGTGGTTCCGGCGGTATACGAGAAGGTAAAGGAGCGCGTGTTGGTCAAGGAAGCCAGCACCCGTCTGGAAGAAGTCCCCGCCGTGTATGAGGCCGCTGAGGAAAAGGTCTTGGTCAAACCGGCCTCCAAGAATGCCATCGACGTTCCCGCCGTGTATGAAACCGTCACCGAGAAGAAACTGGTGCGCGAGGCCTACACCACGTGGAAACCCGGCACCCAGACCAACCTGCAGAAAATCGACGAGAAGACCGGCCAGGTGATGTGTCTGGTCGAAGTGCCGGCTGTGTACGAGAACGTCACCCGCCAGGTGGTCAAGTCCCCGGCGAACGTTCGCTATGAGGATGTCGCGGCGGAATACACGACGGTCAAGAAGCAGGTACTGAAGTCCCCGGCCACGACGCGCACCGTCGAGATTCCCGCCGTATATGCCGAGCGTGAAGTCACCAAGCTGGTCAAGCCCGCCAGCACCGTTACCAAGGTGATTCCGGTCGACTACGAGCGTGAAGTCATGACCATCGCCCAGCCCGCCAGCGAGAAGCGCATCCCGATTCCGGCTGAATATGCGGAACGTGAGGTCACGAAACTGGTGTCGCCCGCCCGCGAAGTGCGCACCGCGATTCCCGCCGAGTACAACGACGTTGCGCAGGAAACCATGGTCTGCCCAGTCCAGGAGTTCTGGACCCAGATCCTCTGCGACGTCAACGCCACCCCGGAAAAGATCGCGGAAATTCAGAAGGCCCTGCAGGCCGCCGGCTTCTATCAAGGTGCCATCTCCGGCAACTCGGATGCCCAGACCATGAGCGCCGTCGCCGCCTACCAGAAAGCCAAGGGCCTGCCGATGGATGGTTATATGAATATGGAGACGGTCAAGGCACTCGGCGTATCGACCAAGTAGTCGAACCACCTGACACCGCCCCGGCATCGCCGGGGCGCCACTTCGATGCGCCCGATTGGGCGCATTTTTTTCGAAGTTTTCCCACGGTCTATTTCAAAGTCTGTGACGGCCTTCATAGGCCCTTGCCCAGCCGACATCGGAAACTCGCGCACACATTCGTCAATGCGTTCTGGAGTACATCGTGTCCGCCTCCCGTATTTCCCCCTATCAATTCGTAACCCTGCGCACCTTCGACCGCGCTCCGCTCCTGGCCCAGGCTTCCATGAAGAAATTGCTGCTGAACAGCTTCATGGAAACCAAAAAGCGCTTCAGGCTGGTCGTCGCCGGCTATGTCGTGCTGGATGACCATGCCCATTTTCTTTTCAACCTACCCACCGAGTACGAATACTCCACTGTCATGAACGATCTGCGCGCCGGCTTCCAGCGGGCCTGGCGCAAATCGACGCCCCTGTTGGAACGCGATGCGCCCAACATCACCCCGTTCTGGGAACACCCCATCGAATACCGCAGCGCGTATGCGGCCGAAGACCTGCGTGCCTACCTGGACTTCATCCACTACGACCCGGTACGGCACGGGCTGATCACGCGCGCGGCTGAATACCCCTGGTCGAGCCTGCCGGCACGCGTAGCGCAAGGGCATTACCCGGAAGCCTGGGCCGAGCTCGGCCCGCCGGCCGCCATTTCGCGGGTGGCGCGCAACTGCACACCACACGCGACTGACGACTAGTAGTCAGTCATCGTGAATCGAATGGATGGTTTGTAGCGTGCTTATCCGGTTAACACACCCACCCACTAGATGTAGTGGCGCGTGATTTCGCGGCATGGCGCCGTAGGTTGGGCAAAGCGAAGCGTGCCCAACAGCGCGACGGTTCGTTGGGCACGCTTCGCTTTGCCCAACCTACG
>JAUYFG010000194.1 GCA_030690985.1 Pseudomonadota bacterium | reverse complement strand
CGTAGGTTGGGCAAAGCGAAGCGTGCCCAACGAACCGTCGCGCTGTTGGGCACGCTTCGCTTTGCCCAACCTACGGCGCCATGCCGCGAAATCACGCGCCACTACATCTAGTGGGTGGGTGTGTTAACCGGATAAGCACGGCCCGTTGGTTATTGCGCTCTACTCGCTACACTACCCGGACAGCATAGGAGGCCGAAATGTCCACCACCACCATCAGACTGCCGGAAGACCTGAATCCGGTCATTCACCCCTTCTACATCAAGTGGGTACAGAACCTGTTGAGCGATGTGCGCGCTGAAGTGAGCCGGTTTTGATGCCCGCGCCTGATTTCGTTACCCCCTTGACCGAGTTCGCCCCCGCCCGCCTGCGCGGCCTGCCGGCGCGGTTCGAGGCACAGAAGATCGCCTTCGGGCCGGTGGTCTTCCAGTGCGTGCGGGTGGCCTGGAAGAGCGGGCTGCTCGCACTTCTGGATCAGGCCGGCAAGGCCGGCGCCAATATCGAGGAGTTGACGGAAAAGCAGGCGGCGCAAAGCGGCCTCTCCGCCTATGCCATCTCGGTCGTGCTGGAAACGGCGCTGTCGGCCGGCGTGGTGCGGCGCGAGGGTGGGCATTACAGCCTGACCCGTATCGGCGACAACGTGCTGCACGACGAGATGACCCAGATCAACATCGACTACGTCCACGACGTCTGCTATCAGGGCCTGTTCGCGCTCGAGGCCAGCTTGCGCGAGGAAAAACCGCTGGGACTCAAGGCGTTGGGCGATTGGCCCACGGTCTACGAGGGTTTGTCCGAATTGCCCGAGCCGGCCCGCACGAGCTGGTTCAAGTTCGATCACTACTACTCGGATTCCGCCTTTGCCCAGGCTTTGCCCCCTGTGTTCGCGCGCAAACCTCGCCGACTGATGGATATCGGCGCCAATACCGGGAAGTGGTCGCTGCATTGTCTGCTCCATGATCCGGAGGTGCGCCTGACGCTGCTCGATCTGCCTATCCAGTTGGCGCAGGCACGAACCACCCTGGAACACGCTGGCCTGCTGGCGCGCGCCGACCTGTATCCGATCGATATCCTCGATTTCGCCGCGCCCTTCCCGGGCGGCATGGATGCGGTGTGGATGAGCCAGTTCCTGACCTGTTTCAGCCTCACGGCCATCGGCCATATCTTCCGCCGCGCCGCCGAATGTCTGGCGGAAGGCGGTTCGGTCTGGGTGCTGGATACCTTCTGGGATCGCCAGCGGCACGACATCGCCAGCTATTGCCTGATCAACACCTCGCCCTATTTCACGGCCATCGCCAGCGGCAACAGCAAGATGTACGAATCCAGCGCCATCGTCGCCGGCGCCGAAGCCCAGGGCCTGCGCCTGGTGGAAACGGTGGACGATCTCGGCCTCAGCCATTCGCTGCTGCGCTTCGAGAGGGCGGCCTGATGGCGGAACTCCGCCGTGTCGCCGTCACCGGCATGGGTATCGTCAGTTGCCTGGGCAATCGCCTGGATGACGTCGCCGACGCCCTGCGCGAGGGGCGCTCCGGCATCCAGGCCGTGCCCGAATATGCCGAGCGCGGCCTCAAGACCCAGGTCGCCGGCGTGCCCATCGTCGCGGGACTGCCGCCCATCGAGCGGCGCCATCGCCGCTTCATGGGTGAGGTCGCACAACACGCCTATGCCGCGCTGCGCGCCGCCATCGAGGATGCCGGCCTCGACGCGGCATTGGTGCGGCATCCACGTAGCGGCCTGATCGCGGGGTCCGGGGTCGGCTCCGTGTATCAGCACCACCAGGAAATGGAAATCGCCCGCCTGGAAGGGGCGCACAAGGTCTCGCCGTTCGCGGTGCCGAAGATCATGGGCAGCACGGTTTCCGCTGTGCTTTCCACTGCTTTCGGCATTACTGGCGCCAGTTATTCCATCACCTCGGCGTGCGCCACCTCGGCGCATTGCCTGGGCCACGGCATGGAGCTGATCCAGTTGGGCAAGCAGGACATCGTCTTCGCCGGTGGCGCGGAAGAGCTGACCTGGACCACGACCCTCATGTTCGACGCGATGGGCGCACTTTCTTCTTCCTTCAACGCCACGCCACAACGCGCCTCGCGCCCCTACGACCAGGCGCGCGACGGCTTCATCATCGCCGGTGGCGCCGGCATGCTGGTGCTGGAGGAGATGGAACATGCCCGCCGCCGTGGCGCCCGTATCTACGGTGAACTGGCCGGCTATGGCGCCACCTCGGATGGCCGGGACATGCTGACGCCCTCGAAGGAGGGTGCCGCCCGCGCCATGCGCCTGGCTTTGTCCAACCTCGCCCTGGACGGGCTGGACGCGCGACCGGATTACATCAACACCCACGCGACATCGACCCGTGCCGGCGATCTGGTCGAGGTGGAAGCCATGAAGAGCGTGTTCGGTGCCGAGCTGCCGGCGGTCTCGTCGACCAAGGGCCTGACCGGCCACCCCATCGGCGCGGCCGGTGCCCATGAGGCGATCTATACCTTGCTGATGCTGCGCGACGGTTTCGTCGCCGGCTGCGCCAACCTGGAACAGGCCGACCCAACCCTGGACGCGCTGCCTCTGCTGCGCGCCACAACCCCACACCGGATCGAGCTGGCCATGTCGAACAGCTTCGGCTTCGGGGGTACCAATGCCTGCCTGGTGTTCAGGCGGGTAGATTGACGACGTTCTTCTCAACCTCACGGGAGTTACCAACATGAAAACCCTTTCCACGCTTGCCGCCGTTGCGTTTCTGGCGGTTTCCCTGAATGCCGCCGCGCGCGACGACCACAAGATGTTCCCGCTCAAGGACGCCCTCGAAGCGCCCGCCGCCCAGGAAAAACTCGACAAGTCGATCAAACTCTACTTCGCCGGCCAGCCCCACCCCGCCGTCATCAAGGAATTGGGAATCTGGCCCACCAACAAGAAGACGAATGCCTTCGGCAAGCCGGACACGGAAGCATGCAACTGGGCCTTCCTGTCCGCCATGCTGACTTTGCAGGAGCGCGCCCAGAAAGAAGGCGGCAACGCGGTCATCGACATCAAGAGCAATTACCGGAAGATCGAGACCGCCAGCGCGACGGAGTTCATGTGCGGGGCCGGCAACATCATGGCCGGAGTGGCGTTCAAGGGCACCGTGGTGAAAGTGGCGGAATAAACCCGATTTGTGACTGTTCAGCATGATTCGTAGCCCATCCGAGCGGAGGAACAACGATGCGTGCTTATCCGGTTGTCACAGACAGCGACTACCGGTAGCCCAGTAGGATGAGGTGAGCGCAGCGAACCGCATCAACTAGCGCAACCGTGGTCGATGCGGTTCGCTGCGCTCATCACATCCTACGGCCCTGACACTGGCAGCCAACCGCATTCAGGTACCGTCTGCGCGGCGGAATCCGGGATTCACAACGGCCCGCCTTGCCGCATAGCCTGGTGCGTGCCCCGCAACCTTGCCTTCACGCCGGAAACATCATGTAATGCGCCACCCACTTCAAGGAGGTTGCGATGAATCTCAGAAAATCCACCTGGATCGTTATCGTCCTCGGCGCCCTCGTCGAGTCGGGTAGCGCCTTCGCTGACGCCGGCACCCAGTCCGAACAGGCAGTTCGGCAAAGCGGGCTTGCCAGCGGTCACGCCAGCGGCAGCGCCGCCCACGCCATCGCCGCTTCGGGCCAGACAACCTCCGCCATCGCGGCCGTACCGCTGGCCAGTGGAGGCGTGGTATCCGCCGCCGCCGGAGCGGGCAGCACGGCGGTGGCCAAGGATTCCGCCCGGGCGGCGAACCAGCCCCTGGAGATCGGTGACGAAACCATCACGGCCATGCCACCGCCTGACCAGGCGCTGAAGAACCAGGCCGACAAGCGCCTGAACGGCATTTGAAGGGAGCGGCTGACATGACCTGGTTACCCCGTACCCTTCTCCTGCTATGCCTGGCCTGCGCTCCCGCCCTCTCCGCCCATGCGGTCGGTTTCAGCGGCAGCAGCAGCAGCGCCGGGGAAGCGATCCATTTCACGCCCGAACAGATCATCAAATTCGCCAAGAAGGTGGAAAAGGCCATAGCGGCCAAAGGCGCACGGGTCGCCATCCTGGCGCGCATGGGCCGCCCCCCCGCCGAACTGCCGAATGGCATGCATTTCACCCATGTCGCCTTCGCCGTCTACTCGGAAATCACCACCCGGGACGGCCGAAAAGTGCCGGGTTACGCCATCCACAACCTCTACCAGGAAGACGGCCGCCCGGATGTCAGCAGCCTGGTACAGGATTTTCCGGTGGACTTCTTCGGCGGCGTCGCCGTGCTCGAAGCGGGCATCCTCATTCCCTCGCCGGAATTGCAGCAACGCCTGCTGGGCCTGATCGGCACACCGGGCTACAACTCGCTGCACGACCCGCGCTACTCGGTCATCGCAAATCCCTACACCCTGGGGCGTCAGAACTGCACCGAATTCGTGCTGGACGTGGTGAATGCCTCCATCTACCAGACGGACGACATCGGCAAGATCAAGGGCATCGAGAAACGCTACTTCACGGCGCAGAAAGTCAATGTAAACCCATTCAAGCTGATGCTCGGCTCCATGTTCAGCAACGAAGTCTCGCTTTCTGACCACGACGGTGACCCGGCTACCGCCACCTTCGAGACCATCTCCGACTACCTGGCGAAGTATGACCAGGGATCGGAATCCTTTGCCGTCCTGCCGGACCAGTAAGCCCTGTCCGGAGGCGCCGAATGTCCCAGATAGTTCGAACCCTGTTATTCCTGCTGGTGGCCACCACGGCGCTGCCAGCCGGGGCCGTGGGTTTCAGCGGGGACAGCAGGCAGGGCGGCGAGACCAGCCAGTTCGCCCCGGAAACCATCATTCATTTCTCGAAAAAAGTGGAGAAAGCGCTCGCGGCAAAGGGGGCGCGGGTCGCCATCCTGGCTCGGATGGGACGGCCCCCCGCCGAACTGCCGGAAGGCATGCATTTCACCCACGCCGGGTTCGCCGTCTATTCGGAAATCACCACGCGGGACGGCCGCAAACTGCCCGGCTACGCCGTCTACAACCTCTATCAGAATGCCGCCAGCCCCAACACCAGCGCCTTGGTACAAGACTACCCGGTGGACTTCTTCGCCGGTGTCGCGGTACTGGAGGCCGGGATCATTATCCCTTCGGCGGAATTGCAGCAGCGACTCCTGGCCATCATCACGTCACCCACCTACCAGGCCCTGCATGAGCCGCGATATTCCGCCATTGCCAACCCCTACACCCTGGGATACCAAAATTGCACGGAATTCGTACTGGACGTGGTGAATGCCGCCGTCTACCAGACGGACGACATCCGCCAGATCAAGAGCGCCGAGAAGCAGTATTTCACGGCACAGAAGGTCAACATCAGCCCCCTCAAGCTCTTGTTCGGCTCCATGTTCAGCAGTGAGGTGACACTGTCGGATCAACCCGGCGAACCGGTGACCGCCACCTTCGAGAGCATCGCCGGCTACCTGGAGAAATATGACCAGGGTTCGGAGTCTTTCTCCGTGCTGCCGGAGCGGTAACTCCAGGCGCCACCCAGCCCCCGGCCGCTACCGAAGCCTGGATACGGCGGTACGGAATCAGCATGCTTCGTAAACTCCCCCTCCTTACCGCCCTGGCCATGACCTTGGCAGGCTTTCTGCTCATGGTGGGTTTCGAGCATGCCGGGGCCGACACCACCAGCAGCCAACTGCAACTCCAGTTCGCCTGGAATGCCGAGCAGACACGAGCCGTATTGGCAAGCTGGAGCGACGCGGGTCGCGTTCGGGTAACCAAGGGTATTTACGCCGACACGCTGTTCCTGATCGGTTACAGCACGCTGCTCGCCCAACTGCTGCGCGCGACGCGGCGGAAGTGGGCGCCCTGGCTGGCCTGGGGCGTGCTGCTGGCGGGCGGGCTGGATGCCGTGGAGAACGTGTTTCTCATCGGCTTCATCCAGGATGCAATCGATACCCGCTTCAGCTTGCTGGTCAGCCTGATGGCCACCCTGAAATTCGGCCTGATCGGCGCAGCCCTTCTCTATCTGGGTACTGGTTTCCGCGCAAGCAGGTAGCGGTTTGTTGGGCACGCTGCGCTTTGCCCAACCTACGCCCCTACAATGGCGGCCATGTCGCCCGCTTCCGAAAACAGCAACACCCCCTACGCCACGCTGACCCCCGATTGCCTGCTCGACGCCCTCGACAGCGTCGGCCTCACGCCGGATGGCCGCCTGCTTGCACTCAACAGTTTCGAGAACCGCGTCTATCAGGTCGGCATGGATGAGGGGCCGCCGCTGGTGGTGAAGTTCTACCGGCCCGGTCGCTGGAGCGCGGCCGCGATTCAGGAAGAACATGATTTCACCCTGGACCTGGCCGAGCGCGAACTGCCGGTGGTGGCCCCGCTCCGGTTGACGGATGGCGCCACGCTGCACAGCCACGCGGGCTTCCTCTTCGCCGTCTACCCGCGCCGGGGCGGGCGCATGCCGGAGTTCGACAGCCCGGACACGCTGGAATGGATGGGCCGCTTCATCGGCCGCATCCACGCGGTCGGCGCGCTGCAACCCTACCGCCACCGCCCTACCCTGGACATCGCCAGTTTCGGTGAGCAATCGCGCGATTTCATCCTGGCGGGGGATTGGCTGCCGGCCGATCTGCTGCCGGCCTGGCAAAGCGTGGTGGAACAGGCTTTGCAGGGTGTGCGCCATTGCTACGCGCGCGCGGGCCAGGTCGCCCACCTGCGCCTGCATGGCGACTGCCACGCCGGCAACGTTTTATGGACCGAGGGGTCGCAAATGAGCGGGCCGCATTTTGTGGATTTCGACGACAGCCGCATGGGGCCGGCGGTGCAGGATCTCTGGATGCTGCTCTCCGGCGACCATGCCGGCATGTCCCGGCAGATGTGCGACGTGCTGGCCGGCTACGATGATTTCGCCGAATTCGACCGCCGCGAACTGCATTTGATCGAAGCCCTGCGCACCCTGCGCTTGCTCCATCATTCCGCCTGGATCGCGCGGCGCTGGGACGACCCCGCCTTCCCCGCCGCTTTCCCCTGGTTCAACACGGCGCACTACTGGCAGGAACGCATCCTCGAACTACGCGAGCAGATCGCGCTGATGGAAGAGGAGCCGCTGTATGTGTGATGTGACCGCGAACCGGCCCACCGGCCGTAGGAGCGGGCTTGCCCGCGATAGCAACGGTTGAAAACGCCATGTGCGGCATAGCCGGTGAATTCCGCTTCGATGGCACCGCGCCCGCGCGCGACGCCATCCAGCGCATGTCCGAGCGCCTGGCGCGGCGCGGGCCGGATGCGGCGGGGTATTGGCAAGACGGCCCGGTGGCGTTCGGGCATCGCCGCCTGGCGATCATCGACCTCTCGGAGCGTTCCGCGCAGCCGATGCACGATGCCGAAACCGGCCTCACCCTGGTGTTCAACGGCACCCTCTACAACTACCCGGAACTGCGCGCTGAACTGCTGGCAAAAGGCCACCATTTCCACTCCGACGGCGATACCGAAGTTCTCCTGCGCGCTTATGCCGAATGGGGTGAAGACTGCCTGCCGCGCTTACATGGCGCCTTCGCCTTCGCGCTCTGGGACGCGCGCCGGCAGGCCTGCTTCCTGGCGCGCGACCGTCTCGGCATCAAGCCGCTTTATTACAGCCTCACCGGCAAACGCCTGCGCTTCGCCTCCAGCGTCCAGGCCCTGCTGGCGGCGGGCGACATCGACACCCAACTCGACCCGGTGGCGCTGCATCACCATTTCACCCTGCATGCGGTGGTGCCGGCGCCGCGCACCGTACTCTCCGGTATCCGCAAGCTGGCGCCGGCCAGCAGCCTGCGTGTGGATGCGCGCGGCGGCACCCTGGAAATCCCCTATTGGCGCCTGACCGCGCAACGCCCAGCCCGCCCCATGAGCGAGGCCGAGTGGACCGAAGCCATCCATGCCAGCCTAAAAAACGCGGTGAAGAAGCGCCTGGCCATCGCCGACGTAAAAGTCGGTGTATTGCTCTCCGGCGGCCTCGATTCCAGCCTGCTGGTGGCGCTGCTGGCGGAACAGGGGGTCAGCGACCTGATGACTTTCTCGGTCGGCTTCGAGGATCAGCCGGAAGAATCCGGCCACGAATTCGAATACTCCGACGCCGTCGCCGCGCACTACGGCACCCGCCATCACCAGTACCGCATTGCCAACAGCGAAGTGCTGGCGCGCCTGCCGGAAGCCGTCGACAACATGGCCGAGCCCATGGTCGGGCAGGACGCGGTGGCCTTCTATCTGCTCGCGGAACAGGTTTCAAAAACCGTGAAAGTGGTGCAGAGCGGCCAGGGCGCCGATGAAGTCTTCGGCGGCTATTACTGGTACGAGCGAATGCAGGCCGAGCGCGCAGGCAGCCCGCTGGAACGTTTCCGCCGCCACTACTTCGACCGCGACCACGAAGAAATGCTGAGCATGCTGGAACCCGCCTGGCATGGCCCCGACCACAGCGCCGCCACGATAGCAGCGCGTCTGGCTGAGCCCGGCGCCGACGATTTCCTCGACCAGGTGCTGCGCATGGACGTCACCCTGCTGATCACCGACGACCCGGTGAAGCGGGTGGACAACATGACCATGGCCTGGGGCCTGGAAGCGCGGGTGCCCTTCCTCGACCACGAACTGGTGGAACTCGCCGCCGGCATGCCGGCGGAACTCAAGCTGGCCTCGGGCGGCAAGCATGTGTTGAAACTGATCGCCCGCGGCCTGCTGCCGGATGCGGTGATCGACCGCAAGAAAGGCTATTTCCCGATGCCGGCGCTGAAATATGTGCGCGGCGAGTTCCTTGAATTCATGCGCGCCATCCTCGACTCGCGCGCCTGCCGCGAGCGCGGCCTGTATCAACGTGCCTATGTGGAGCGCCTGCTGGCCGAACCGGAACGCCACCACACCCGCATCCAGGGCAGCAAGCTATGGCACCTGGCGCTGCTGGAGTACTGGTTGCAACGCAATGTGGATGGGGCGGTATGAACGACGCGTGCTTATCCGGTTAACACACCCACCCACTAGATGTAGTGGCGCGTGATTTCGCGGCATGGTGCCGTAGGTTGGGCAAAGCGAAGCGTGCCCAACAGCGCGACGGTTCGTTGGGCACGCTTCGCTTTGCCCAACCTACGTCACTGTGGCACCTGGCGCTGCTGGAGTATTGGTTGCAACGCAATGTGGATGGGGCGGCATGAACGACGAACTGGTGTGCTGGAAATGCGGCGCCAGCCTGGCCGACCTGCCGCTGCCCCTGGGCCGCCGCGCCGAATGTCTGACGTGCCACGCCGAACAACACGTCTGCCGGATGTGCCGCCACTACGACACCGCCAAGGCGAAACAATGCCGCGGGCAAGGGTGGCGCTGGCGATACGCGGGCGAAACTGGATGCGTTGTTCGGGGGGATCGTAGGAGCGGGCTTGCCCGCGATGTGGCGGCGGCTATCGCGGGCAAGCCCGCTCCTACGGGCGTTGGTAGGTCACGAAGTGATACCCCAACCCCTCCGGATCGACGTTTTCCCGGCGCTCGCTTTCCCGCCATAGCGCCCGGTCGAACTCGGGAAACCAGGCATCGCCGACAAAATCCGCCTGAATTTCCGTGAGATAGAGGCGGTCGGCGCGCGGCAATACCTGGGTATACAGTTCCGCGCCACCGACGAAGAACACTTCCGCGTCGCCCGCGCAGGCAGCGATGGCCGCGTCGAGGGAATGCACGGTGAGGCAGCCTGCCACGCGATACGCCGGGTCGCGTGTGACGATCACCGTGGTGCGCCCCGGCAGCGGCTTGCCGATGGATTCGTAAGTCTTGCGCCCCATGATGATGTGATGCCCCAGGGTCAGCGCCTTGAAGTGCTGCAAATCTTGCGGCAGGCGCCAGGGCAGGGTGTTGGCTATACCGATGACGCGATTGCGGGCCATTGCGGCGATGACGGAAACGAGGGGGGAGGACACGGGAAAACTCCGATGGAACAGGCGATACGGCGAAGATAACCCAGACATTGCCCGCGTTCGAGCAAACCCGTGTAGCGCCGGCTTCCAGCCGGCTGTTTTAACAAAGCCGGCTGGAAGCCGGCGCTACAGAGAGGCTTTGACAAACGAACGTTCGTTCTTTAACTTGGCCGCACCGTTTTTCCGATGCCCAAACCATGTCGCAAGATGCCGAACACCTCGCCCAGCTCCAGGATTACTACGCCCGCCATCGGGTCATGCCGTCCTACGCCGCCATCGGCGAACGGCTGGGCCTGAAATCGAAGTCCACGGTCGCTGCACTGGTGGCGCGGCTACGTCTGGAAGGCTTCCTCGAATCGGCGCCGGACAAGCGCCTGAAACCGGGCGCCCGTTTCTTCGAGCGCACCCTGGCGGATTCGGTACGCGCCGGCTTCCCGCAGCCGGCCGACGACAGTTCGCGCGATACCCTGACCCTCGACGAATTTCTCATCGAACAGCCCTCGCGCACGGTGCTGGTGCGGGTGAAGGGCGATTCCATGATCGAGGCCGGCATTCATCCGGGCGACATCGCCGTGGTGGAAAAGCGCCATGACGCACAGCCGGGGGATCTGGTCGTGGCGATCGTGGACGACGAATTCACCCTGAAAACCCTGGCGCGGGAAAAAGGCGAATATGTGCTGCAACCGGCCAACCCGGCCTATCCGGTGATTCGTCCGAAAGGCTCGCTGGAAATTTTCGGGGTAGTGGTGGGGGTGGTGCGCAAGTACCGGTAGGCGGGTTGGCGTGAAACACGCTCGCCCTTGTAGCGCAGGCGTCCCGCCTGCATTCAGCGCCGAGAGCAGGCGAGGACGCCTGCGCTACAAGTGCGCTATTTCCGTCTCGCCGAGTGCACGCCACGCAAATGCGCGGCACGGGTGAGGAAGCGGGTGAGCTGGGACATGTCTTTCACTTCCAGGGTGAATTCCATGCGCGCCATGTCGTCCTGGGAGAGCGTGTTCACCCGCACCACGTTGATTTTTTCCTGGGCGAACAATTCGCCCACGTCTTTCAGCAGGCCGGAGCGGTCGTGCGCGGTGAGCTCCACATCCACCGCGAATACCTGGCTGCTTTTGCCACCCTCCTTGGCACCGCTCTTGCCACACTCCTGGCCGCCCCATTCCGCCGCCAACAAGCGCGCGCGCTTCTCTTCCGGCAGGTGCTGCAACATCGGGCAGTCGGCGCGATGGATGGTGACGCCGTGGCCCTGGGTGGTGTAGCCGGCGATAGGGTCCGGCGGCACCGGTTTGCAGCAACCGGCCATCTGGGTGAGCAGGCCGGGTTCGCCTTCCACCAGCACGCCGCCGACATCCGACTTGTTGCGCTTGGAGGCGGAAACCAGCGGTTTTTCCGGGGGCGGGATGAATTCTTCGTGCAGGGCACGGTCGAGCGCGCCGCTACCCAGATCGCCGCGCCCCAGGGCGGCGCAGAGATCATCCAGGCCGGGAAACTTGAGGCGGGTGGCGAGTTTGTCGAGGTTGACGTTGGCCAGGTTGAGCCGGTGCAACTCGCGGTCGAGCAGGTTGCGCCCTTCCTGCACATGGGAGCCGTGATCCAGTTGCTTGAACCACTGCCGCACCTTGTTGCGGGCGCGCGTGGTCTTCAGCACGCCCAGATGCGGGTTGAGCCAGTCGCGGCTGGGGCCGCCCTGCTTGACGGTGAGGATTTCCACCCGCTGCCCGGTCTTCAACGCGGTATCCAGCGGCACCAGCGTGCCATCCACCTTGGCGCCGCGACAGCGGTGGCCGAGTTCGGTATGCACCGCGTAGGCGAAGTCGAGCGGCGTGGAGCCGGCCGTGAGCGCCATCACCCGGCCTTGCGGGGTGAGGACAAAGACTTCGTCCTGGAACAGTTCATTGCGGAAGTGTTGCGCCTGGCCCCCTCCCGGTTCCTCGCCCTCGCCCAACTCCTGTTTCCAGGCCAGGATCTGCCGCAGCCAGGCGATCTTGTCCTGAATGGCGTCACCGCCGGCCTGCGCCTTCGTCCCTTCCTTGTAACGCCAGTGCGCCGCCACGCCCAGTTCCGCTTCCTGGTGCATGTCGAAAGTGCGGATCTGCACTTCCAGCGCCTTGTTTTCCGGCCCCACCACGGCGGTGTGCAGGCTCTTGTAGCCGTTGCCTTTGGGGCGCGAGATGTAGTCGTCGAACTGGCCGGGGATCGGTTGCCAGAGGCTGTGCACCAGTCCCAGGGCATGGAAGCAGTCTTTCACGTCGCGCACCTGCACGCGCAGGGCGCGCACATCGTAGACCTCGGCGAAGGAGAGGTGCTTCTTGCGCATCTTGGCGAGGATGCTGGAGATGTGTTTGGGGCGGCCGTGCACGGTAAAGCCGCTGATGCCGTCGGCTTCCAGGGCTGCGCCCAACTGCTTGATCACCTGTTCGATGTACCCCTCGCGATCGAGGCGGCGTTCATCCAGCAGATTGGCAATCTGCTTGTAGGTGTCCGGCTCCAGATAGCGGCAGGAGAGGTCTTCCAGCTCCCACTTGAGCTGCCACACACCCAAACGGTTGGCGAGCGGCGCGTAGAGTTCGCGCACATCGCCGGCGATCTTGCGGCGCAGCGGCTCATCCTGCGCGGCCAGCTCGCGCAGCGCCTGGGTGCGCTCGGCCAGCTTGATCAGCACCACGCGGATGTCGTCGGTCATCGCCAGCAACATCTGGCGCAGCGCCTCGCTCTGCCCCCCTTCAGTGGCAAATTCAGCCGCGAGTTCGCTGAGCAGGCGGTCCATCCGGGAGAGCTTGGCCGCGCCCTCGACCAGGGTGGCCAGATGCTCGCCAAAGGTCTTGGCCAGTTTGTCGCGCGTCAGCGCGGCATCGGGCAGGCCGCACAACAGCGCGGCGGCCACGGTCTCGGCATCGAAACGCATGCCGGCGAGGATGGCGGCCGTGCCCAGGCTATGCCCGGCCAGATCGGCGCCGGTATCGACCAGCGCATCCGCCGCATGGTCGGCCAGCCAGTCCAGCGCCCGCTGGAGCACCTCGCGCTGCGCTCCGGAATACACCGCCCCCAGGCTCGCTAGCCAGGATTCAGCGTCATTGGAAGTGAGGGTGAGTGCGTGGGCGACCATTCATGTAGCGCAGGCGTCCTCGCCTGCTTTGGGCGCTGAATGCCGGCGGGACGCCTGCGCTACAGGGACGCCCGGTTTCATCGTTCGGGGCGGCATCAATCCATGCACGTTAACGCCCCTTACCACAACTTCCACCAGGGCTTTTCCTGCACCGGGCCATCGCCGGCCACATAGGGGCTTTTCGGGAAGTTGAGCTTGAGCACGCGCAGGGCGTCGTCACGCAGATCGGGCAGATTCAGCTTGTCGTAGCTCTTCGCCATGATCGCCAGGCCTTCTTCCAGGGCGGGCGATTGCTGGTAGTTTTCCAACGCGTACTTGCCGCGAGCGGCCGCCGCCACATAGGCGCCGCGCTTGTAGTAATAGCGCGCCACGCGCACCTCGTGCTGAGCCAGGTTGTTGACCAGGTACTGCATGCGGCCCACGGCATCGGCCGTGTATTTGCTCTGCGGAAAGCGGGTGGCCAGTTCCTTGAACGCCTCGAAGGCTTCGCGCGCGGACTTGGGATCGCGCTCGCTCATGTCCTGGTCGGAAAACTTGGCAAGCAAGGTGGTGTCTTCGACAAAGTTGGCCAGGCCCTTGAGGTAATAGGCGTAGTCCGCGTTGGGATGATTGGGGTGCAGCTTGATGAAGCGCTCGCAGGCGGCGATGGCGGAGGCCGGCTCGCTGTCCTTGTAATAGGCATAAGCCACTTCCAGTTGCGACTGCTGGGCATAGGCGCCATAGGGATACCGCGCCTCCAGCCGCTCGAACATCTTCACGGCTTCGGTGTAATTGGCATCGGCCAGAGACTCCTTGGCGCTGTAATACAGCTTGGACGCCGACCAGTTCTTGGTCTCGTCGATCACTTCCGGCAGCAGGCTGCATCCCGTGAGGGAACTCAACAACAGAAGGAAGGCTAGAATTCGCGGCATTTCAATCCCCAAAAAAGGCGCGCGGATTATACCCATGCCGCAATAGCCCATGCCGGAAAGCCGCCACCTCACCATCCCCCCCGAACATGCCGGCCGCCGTCTCGATCAAAGCCTGGCCGAGCTGATGCCGGAATACTCGCGCAGCCGCATCCAGGCCTGGATCGACGCCGGCCTCGTGTTGATCGCCAACGCCAATACCAGCCGCAAACTCAAGGTCTGGGGCGGCGAAAGCGTCAGCGTGGAGCCGGAAGCCCACCCCGCCGAATTGCCGTATCAGGCCGAGGACATCGCCCTCGCCATCGTCTACGAAGACGACGCCATCCTGGTACTCGACAAGCCCGCCGGCCTGGTCACCCATCCCGGCGCCGGCAACTGGGAAGGCACCCTGCTCAACGCGCTGCTGCACCACGTTCCCGGCGCCGCCATCCTGCCGCGCGCCGGCATCGTGCACCGCCTGGACAAGGACACTTCCGGCCTCATGGTGGTCGCCAAGACCCTGGAAGCGCAGACCCAACTGGTGCGCGACCTGCAGGCGCGCACGGTGAAACGGGTCTACTGGGCGGTGGCGCAGGGCCGCATTCAGCCGCCCGCAGGCGCCATCGAAGCCCCCATCGGCCGCCACCCCACGCAACGGGTAAAGATGGCCGTGGTGGAAGAAGGCCGTGGCAAACCCGCCCTCACCTACTACAAGGTGCTACGCCAGTTCGCCGAAGTCGCCTGGGTGGAATGCCGCCTCGCCACCGGCCGCACCCACCAGATCCGCGTGCATATGACCCACATCGGCCACGCGCTGCTGGGCGACCCGGTCTACGCGGGACGCAAGCGCAGCCCCATCGAATTCCCCCGCCAAGCCCTGCACGCCGTGCGCCTGGGCCTGGTTCACCCGATCACCGGCATCGCGATGGAATGGGAAGCCCCGCCGCCGCCCGATTTCGCCGAGTTGTTGCGGCAACTGGAAGCCCTGTAGCGCCGGCGTCTTTTCGCCACCCCACGGCCATTGTTGGGTTACGCCCCGAATGATGAAACCAGACGTCCCTGTAGCGCAGGCGTCCCGCCTGCATTCAGCGCCCAAAGCAGGCGAGACGCCTGCGCTACAAGGCGGCGTTGGCGGCCCCCCACGCTCCAGCGTCGGAGCAGAGTGAGCTTGTTTCACGCTAGCCCAACCTACACAGGTAGCACCGGCGCTACAGGAAAGCCCATGCCCCCAGACTGGATCACCCCCGACTGGCCCGCCCCGGCCAACGTCCATGCCTTCATGACCACCCGTTCCGGCGGCGTCAGTCTGGCCCCGTTCGCCAGTTTCAACCCCGCCAGCCATGTCGGCGACGCCGCGCTCGCCGTGGCCGAAAACCGCCGCCTGTTGCGGCAATGGCTGCCGGCCGAACCGCTCTGGCTGAATCAGGTGCATGGAGTGGCCGTAGCGGGCCAACTTGTAGGATGTGGTGAGGTACGAACCGCATCACGCGGCTCGATGCGGTTCGCAAGCTCACCACATCCTACGGGTTGCGGCGAGATGGAGGCCGACGCCGCCGTCGCCTTCCAGCCCGGCGAAGTGCGCGCCGTACTCACCGCCGACTGTCTGCCGGTACTGTTCTGCGATGACGCCGGCACCGTGGTGGCCGCCGCCCATGCCGGCTGGCGCGGCCTCGCCGGTGGGGTGCTGGAAGCCACGGTCGCCGCCATGCAGGTGCCGCCCGAACGCCTCCTCGTCTGGCTGGGCGCCGCCATCGGCCCGACCGCCTTCGAAGTCGGCGACGAAGTGCGCGAGGCTTTCGTCAGCCAACACCCGCTCGCCGGCATCGCCTTTCGCCCGGCATGGCCCGGCACCCTGGACGAAGCACCCAGGAAATGGCTGGCCGACCTCTATGCCCTGGCGCACATACGGCTGGCGCAGGTCGGCGTTGAACGGGTTTATGGCGGCGGGCTGTGTACTTTCGCCGATAGTCGCCGCTTCTATTCCTATCGCCGCGATGGTCAGACCGGCCGCATGACCAGCGTGATCTGGATGGCTTGAAGGGCAAATTCGCGCCCGCAAAATCAGCCAAGTAGAACCGTGAAACCAGCTTGGGCCGTCATTCCCGAGTGTTTTTATCGGGAATCCAGTTCGTTCATCAAACCAAGGGTTAAAGGCCAGTCAGATGGCGGAACAGGATTCCCGATAAAAACACTCGGGAATGACGGATTCAAAACGGTTATGCGTGATTACTTACACCAACCCGGATAAAAACTTGTCCGCGCTCATCATGCGAATGCCGTTGTGGTCTTCATCCACGGCATCCGAAAATACCAACTGGTACGCATGCCTGATATTCAACTTTTCCTTGAAATATCTTAAGTGCGGCGAGATGGCTGATTTTTTTGTTTTCACTTCGACAATGAATTCAATCTCGCTATCGGCAACGACACAAAAATCCACTTCACGTTGTTCTTTATCTCTTAAGAAATAAAGGGTTGCCGGTATTCCGTAAACATCGGTCAGGTAATGCGTGTATTTGAGCAAATGGTTGGCGACGATATTTTCATGGCGTGCGCCAAGGTCATCCACAGCACCGATGCCGGTGTAATCCCACAAATAAATCTTGGGCTCTTTCCGCAGAGATTTGATCCGGGTGTTTTGATAGGGATAAATGCGATAGCAAAAATACATTTGCTCCAGCGTATCCATCCAGTGCGCAATGGTTTTGTGCGTCACTTTCAGGTCTTCGACCAGCGCGTTGAGCGAGAACAAAGACCCCACGCGCCCGGGCAGCAGCATGGCAAGAATTTCCAGGGTTGACAGGTCGCGGATATTGCTCACATCGCGGATATCTTCCTGGATCAGCCGTTTTTCGCGGTCATGGTGCCAACGTTTGAGATCGCGCACATCCTTGGCCAGAAACACCTCCGGAAAGCCGCCAAAAGTAATCAGGTCTTGCCACGGCGCGGCGGGGATGTGCTCGGCAAACACCCTGCCTGCGTCTCTGTCGTAGGGCTTGTCCAGCAGCTCGGCAATGCTTAACGGGTGCAGGCGGTAGTAAAAATACCGGCCCAGGAGCGAATCCCCCCCTTTTTGGTACAAATCCAGCCGTGCGCTACCCGTGACCAGCAGCGCAAACTCATTCTTGCGGGTGTCATACACCCCCTTCAGGTGGTTTTTCCAGTCACGGTATTTATGGATTTCGTCGTAGATCACCAGCGCCGTACCGCCTGCAAAGATGCTGGCAAGAATGGCTTTTTTGTCGTCGCGGCTGTCCCAGTTCAGGTAGGTCGGGTTTGCGTAGGACTGAGCGATGTTTTTGGCCAGCGTGGTTTTTCCCACCTGGCGCGGCCCGCCGATAAACACCATTTTCTTATCGAGGTCCTGACGGATGGCGGGTTCGAGATAGCGTTTCATGGCGTGACGGTGCTGGGCTGTGTCCGCGAAAGTTACACCAACCTACAAAAACAACGCAAACATTTTGGAGTTCTGTAGAAAATTAGCGTAACCGACATGGCTTTGGGAGAGCCGCCCCGAAGCATGACGTGCTTCGTATCAGCGTGACTGACTACCAGGCCATGCCTGAAAAGAAAGTCTTCGACGATACGTGGCCGCTTTCCACGAAACAGGGGAATGGCTTGCTGCGGCGTGAAGTCTGGGTGGATGAGGAAGGGCGGGTAGTGCGCTACAACCTGGCCGTAATCGTTTAGCCCCCCCCTGAATATTTCCCCAAAAGTCATGCACAATCTGAAGCCTACACGCGCAACCTCACCCGGAATCTGAACTTAGCACGGCATGCCCAAACTCAGCGATCACGACCTCAAGCAAATGGATGCGG
>JAUYFG010000191.1 GCA_030690985.1 Pseudomonadota bacterium | reverse complement strand
AGCAAAGTCAAAGGCCACAGCAACGGCCGAGTCAAAGGCAAAACCGGGGCAGCGCCGTCCAGCTGCTAATCAAGTCGAATGCACAGCTTAAATCAGGTGGGTTTTTGTCTTGACGCAGGGGTCCACTTCATCCGGCTGATGCGTCGTCTGGTTCTTGCGAGATTGTTCATTGGAACGCAGGGTGCGCCGTGCGCACCGATTTACGCTTAATGGTGCGCACGGCGCACCCTACGATTTCGTGGATAAAGGGCTAATGGACAATCTCGGTTCATGCGATAAATGATCCTAAAAACCGCAGTTGAAGCGCTCGTAGGTGCGAATGGCGACTCAGCGGGTGATGTTGGCAACAACCGCCTTGTTATCCAGGAAACCCCACTTGCGGTAGATGGCCTGTCCTTCCTCACCGGCGGTAAACGCCATGAAGCGGCGTGCCATGTCCTTGTTCTTCGAGAAGGTCAGCAGATTGAGCAACAGCGCCTGCGGCTTCGCCAGTCTGGGGCTCAGGTCAACCACCCCCACCAGCGCCACGTTATCCGGGAAGAACGCGGTCGCGCGCCAGTTGAGGATGGCATCGGCTTCGCCCTTCTTCATGGCGTTGTTGAGCACGCGCGAGTCTGGCGCCAGGTAGAGGGCGGCATCCAGGACCTTCTGATAGAGGCCGACGGCCTCCAGCACATCCCTGGTTTCCTTGCCCACACTGCCGGATTCCGCGTTGCCGATGATGACCGTCAGATCAGGCCGCAACAACTCCTTCGGGTCACCCTTCACCTGTTTTGGGTTGCCCTTCTTCACCACCAGCGCCAACTGGTTGTAGCCCACGGTCGTGGCTTCCCCCAACAAGCCTTCGCTCAGGTATTTGCTGCGATAGGTCGGCTCGCCCGGCAGATAGAGATCGCCTACCCCACTTATCTTCAGACTCTGGTACAGGTCTTCCGACCCCCCCTGAGCCAGGGTGATTTTCACCGCCTCGCGCTGCTCGAAAGCGCGTGCAATCTCGGTCATCGGCCGAATCATGGTGATGCCGCAATAAATCAGCATATCGATACGCGCCTGCTCGGCCGAAGCCGCACCGGATACGACCAAAGACAGCGCCAGGAGAGAACGAAAAATGAACCGCATTTGCCTATCCTCGAAAAATGGGGGGAAATCCCACGAAAGTTTATCGGCCGCAGCCGGGAAATATTGAGGCTGGCCCGAGGACGATGAATTTCACTCCCGCACACCCCCGGCTTCGCCGCGCGAAGGACAGCCGGCAGCGCCGTAGGATGTGGTGAGGTACGAACCGCATCACTGCTTGGCCGGCTGTGCGATCCGGCTAACACCTGCGCAGCGCCGTAGGATGTGGTGAGGTACGAACCGCATCACGCCGGTATCCGTCAATGATGCGGTTCGCTGCGCTCACCACATCCTACGGCCCTGAAGGATCAGCCCCCTGCCGCATCACTTCGCCGCGCGAAGGACCGCCGGCAGCGCCGTAGGATGTGGTGAGGTACGAACCGCATCACGCCGGTATCCGTCGATGATGCGGTTCGCTGCGCTCACCACATCCTACGGCCCTGAAGGATCAGCCCCCCCGCCGCATCACGCCGCCCGCTTCGCTGGCGCCACCGCCCTGGCACAAGGGCGCATCCAGATACCCGGGTGCGGGAATCCGCAGGGTCTGATAGAGGCGCTTGAGCTTCTGCCGGTAGACAAGATCGAAGCTCTCAACCGCATCGGCCGGGTTGTAGTCACCAAACCACCAGAACCAGTCCGAACTCTCGCAAGATTTCAGCAGGGCCTCGGCGGTTTCCGCCTCGTCCTCGGGCAGCATCTCCACGACAGCGTCGAAAGCCTGTTTGGCCGCGCACAACCAATCCCAGCCGCGGTTCTTGGCGGGGTCGCCCATCCAGGTGGTGAAGTCGCCGTAAACCCAACTCCCGGCGGCAAGTTGCGGCAATTCCTGTGGCGAATCCGGATTCATCTCCAGGTATTCGCTGAATGTCGTTGGACGGATGGAACCGTGCTCGGACAACTCGGCGAACAGTTCGGAGAGGAAATAGAAACCGTTGTAGGGGAAATATTCCCAGGCATTTTCGCCATCCAGGATGACGCTTACGACGGGGTTGGGGCCGGGTGCGTGGCGCCGCAGTTCATCGAGGGCGTGCAACAGATGGCGCACGGCATCGGCGCCGTGCCAGCCCTTGTACTCGAAGCCGATCAGGTCGGAGAGATGGTCATCACGGAAAAACAGGGCCGTATCACTGCCAGGCAGGCGGTAAGGCGTCGTGATCCACGCCGGCTTGTGTTCCAGGCTGCGGCCGGCCTTCACCAGACTATGCCGCAACACCCCCTCGCCGCTCGCCGTCCACTTCACACCGGCCTGCGAAAACAGGCGAACGGTGGCCTCTGAAACCCCCCCTT
Source organism: Pseudomonadota bacterium (assembly GCA_030690985.1). GTDB lineage: Bacteria > Pseudomonadota > Gammaproteobacteria > Burkholderiales > Thiobacillaceae > PFJX01. The sequence continues at coordinate 1,059 of JAUYFG010000191.1, read as the reverse complement.
CCGCCGGCCAGAAACCGGCGGGCGGATGTCCGAAGTGCTCGCGATGGCTTGCCACGGCGGCCACTATATGGGCAACCGCGCGCGCCTCCCCGTCCGGATAAGCCGAGCACACAGGCAACGGCAAGTCTGGACGTGCATCGCGTGCGGCCTTGAAATCGAGCAGAAGCGGCAAAATGGGATGGCTATGCGGCGTACTGGACAACTCGATCTGGCCGCGCTCCGCCAGATGCCGATAGCGCGGAAGCAGATTGGTGACGACGCTGCCGTACAGATCGAAAACAGCGCACCGATCCGCCGGCGTAAAACCCTCCCCACGCTCCATCAGTTCAAGCACATCCGGGCGCACGCGGCGCACCGTTTCACCAGTCCAGGCCAAGTGATACCAGGTCACAAGATCCGCCAGATATTGACCGGAAAGGTACGTCAACCCCGCATCGCCGCTCTCTTCGACGGTCTTCCACAAGGTGTAGAGACGCTGATAGGCCGGGAAAGGCTCCAGCATGGTGGCATGGTTGAGTTTGAAACACTGGGCGACCAACTGGCGTCGGGCTGCCAGACCCAACGAACCCAGATCAGGCTCAATCAGAAGGGCAAGCAGCGGATCGCGCACCTCGCCACAAGCAAACTGCGTGGCATAGTCGTCGATCTGTTCCACCAGCGTGGGCACGAAATTGACCACGCAAAACATGTTCGGCGCGTCTTCCAGATGCGCCGCCATATCGGCGTAATCCTTGACCGTATGAAGATAGGTCCAGGGCAGTTGATAGCGCCCATCGGCATCGCGGTAATCAGGCTGGTGGAAATGCCAGCAAAGGATGAGGTTCAACAATTGGCGGGTTCCAGAGACGAGCATCGAGTTGGAGAGTGTCACGGCTTACCGACAGATCGCAACCCCCAAGTACCTTGCCGTCGAATGGACCGTGCTTATCCGGTTAACACACCCACCCACTAGATGTAGTGGCGCGTGATTTCGCGGCATGGCGCCGTAGGTTGGGCAAAGCGAAGCGTGCCCAACAGCGCGACGGTTCGTTGGGCACGCTTCGCTTTGCCCAACCTACG
>JAUYFG010000178.1 GCA_030690985.1 Pseudomonadota bacterium | reverse complement strand
TGCTGGTCGAGTTCCTCGGCCAGAGCATGCGAGCGGCATGGACCGGATCGTTCTCGGTGCACATTTTCACGCTGGGCGCGATGGGTCTGATCATTCCCGCAATGCTGATCAGAATCGCCAAGGGGCATACCGGCAGGAAAGTCATTTTCGAACCGCTCGACAGGCTGGTGCTCTGGATCATGATCGCCGCCTTCGTGCTGCGCGTCATTGCGCCGCAGATTTATCCCGCCGCCTACGCGCTCTGGATTTTCCTCGCCGCCTGCGGCTGGTTTTCCGGCTTTGCGATCCTGGCCTGGCGCCTGATTCCCTTTCTGGCGCAAGCCAGGGTGGATGGCAAGGAGCATTAGCGCCGACGTCAGCAGCGCCGGGAACGCTCCTGGCTGCGAAAGAATGCGAAGCCCAATGGCGGTAACCGCTAGCACCGGGAGCACTGAAGCAACAATAAGGTGTTCCCGGTATTCCCAAATGACCCTGATCGCGATAGGCTTTCTGTCGGTGCGGTGTTTGAATTGCTCGACTCGCCCGGGATTTTCCACTCCGTCCTCTGCGACGCCCAGGCGCCGATGCTTCAGGCTCATCCGCACGGTTTTCCCCGGTGCGACCACCTCTTTTCGGGAAGGATTTCCATCATGCGACTCAAACCACTGCCAACTGCCCTGCTCGCCGCCGGGCTCCTCAGCCTCAGCCCCCTTGCCGGCGCCGCCCGGGCCGATGCCTTGGGCCTCGGCAACCTCGGCACCAGTGCCAGCGGCTATGGCTACAGCACTGCCAGCGCTCTAAACGGCGCCGGTCAGGTGGCGGGGACTTCCTACTACTATGTCGGCGGCGTCTCTCAGGGCAGCCGCGCCTTCCTCTGGTCCGGCGGCGCGATGAGCAATCTGGGCAGCCTCGGCACCAGTGCCAGCGGTGTTGGCTACAGCACTGCCAGCCGCCTCAACGGCGCCGGCCAGGTGGCGGGGACTTCCCACTACTATGATGACGGCGGCTCCTATCAGGGCCCGCGCGCCTTCCTCTGGTCCGGCGGCGCGATGAGCAATCTGGGCAGCCTCGGCACCAGTGCCGGCGGCTATGGCTACAGCGCTGCCGGCGCCCTCAACGGCGCCGGCCAGGTGGCGGGGTATTCCGACTACTATGTCGGCGGCGCCTATCAGGGCCAGCGCGCCTTCCTCTGGTCCGGCGGCGCGATGAGCAATCTGGGCAGCCTCGGCACCACTGCCAGCGGCTATGGCTACAGCACTGCCGGCGCCCTCAACGGCGCCGGTCAGGTGGCGGGGACTTCCGACTACTATGTCGGCGGCGCCAGTCAGGGCAGCCGCGCCTTCCTCTGGTCCGGCGGCGTGATGAACAACCTCGGCACCCTCGGGGGCAGCCACAGCACCGCCAGCACCCTCAACGACAGCGGCCAGGTGGTGGGCTATTCCTATATCGCGGGCAATGCGGCCCAGCATGCCTTCCTCTACAACGCCGGCACGATGTTCGACCTCAGTGCCCTGGCGCCGGCGGGCTGGACCTTCCACAGCGCGAGCGCCATCAACGCCTGGGCCCAGGTGGCCGGCTATGGCATGCACAATGGCAACACCGAGGCCTTCCTGGTCACCCTGCATCCCGACTGGCAGGGCGGCAACGGTTCCTGGAGCGACGCCAGCCGCTGGAACTTCACCGGCATGGGCAGCTTCGGCATCACCCCCGGAGCGCCCCACGATGTGCTGATCAATCCCGCCGGCAGCGCCACGGTCTACGGCCCCGGCGAGGCGACGATAAAGTCTCTGGCCGTCTCCGGC
>JAUYFG010000121.1 GCA_030690985.1 Pseudomonadota bacterium | reverse complement strand
GTGTTCGCGGAGTTGGCAAAAAACCTGATCCGCTTCGTGGCCGGAGCCACTAAACCCAGACCCGCTCATCCTAAGCCGCATCGGAAACATGGATACAAATCAACCACTTGAGGGGGGATTGCTTAAGTTGAGAGGATTGGGCTTTCGCCGGGGTGACGAAATAATCAGAATTTCCCTGGCCCTCGGCTCAACCGGACCGCGCGAAATGCCGGTTCGCGCTCGCCTGGTTGGCTTTGACGTTACAGCCCCAGCATTTTTTCCAGGTGGTGAGTTTCGATCCCGAAATAAGCTTTGGCGGCCTTGATGTTTTCTAAAATGGCGGGGTCGGATGCGGGGGGCTTTTTGTTTTTTGCGCCGACTATCAGGATGTTTTTCGGCGTATGGGCATCCGAGATAAATTCAAATACCTTCGTGGTATAGCCGCAATATTCCAGAATCAGGGCGCGCAGGCCATCTGTCACCATTTCCGCCTGGCGCTCGACAAAGATGCCGTGTTTCATCAGGAAATCCAGGTCGTTGTGCGCTTTGGCTTTTTCGATTTCGCGGCGAATCTGTTTGTGGCAGCAGGGGGCAACGACGATCAAATCCGCGCCTGCCGTGATGCCCTTGTAGATCGCATCGTCGGTTGCCGTGTCGCAGGCGTGGAGCGCGATCAGGATGTTCGCATCGCTGCAATCGTAGTCGGCGATGCTGCCCTGGGAAAAATGCAGGCTGTGAAATTGCGCGTCCGCCGCGATTTTGTTGCATAGCGCCACAAGCTCGGCGCGATATTCGACGCCGATCACTTCGGGGTGCAGGCCGATTCCGATCAGATAGTCGTAGAGCGCAAAGGTCAGATAACCCTTGCCTGAGCCCATGTCGACGATCTTCTTCAGTTGTCCGGGCGCAATGCCTTGAATAAGGCTGCTTAGAATCTCGACATATTTATTGATCTGGCGGTATTTGTCCTGGGCGCTTTTGCAGACAATCCCTTTGTCGTCGGTAATGTTCAGGGCGTGGAGATACGCTTTGTTTTCAGTGCCGATCAGCCGTTTTTTATCGCGGTCGTGGCCGGATGGCGCAGGTGCTGTATGGCTGGCCTCTTTCTTCTTCAAGGACTGGTTTTCAAGAATCAGATCGAACGCGGTGGTTAACAGTGTCGCGACATGAAACCCACTGGCAAGCGCTTCACTGATTAGCGCTATCCCTTCGGCGAAGTCATGGTTTTTAACGATGTCGCGGGTTTTATAGCGATAGGTAAAACTTAGTTTTTCCTCGCGCTTGACCTGGATTCTCCGGACATGGATATTTTTAAGCTGGTCTTCCGGCCCCTTGTAATTGCCCAGGGAGAGTTTCACAAAGCTGCCGTCACGCAGGCTTTCTTCAAGGGCGGATATGAAATACGGGATTTTCGGATTGGAAGTCATCAATGTTGTTCGCCGAGTTATGCGAATTCAGATAAGGAAACGCTTATTATTTAGTCACCCCGGCGGAAGCCGGGGTCCAGGTAATTGATTTCACTGGATTCCGGCTTTCGCCGGAATGACGGCACTGTATGTATTCATCGCCGGCAAGTATGTCACTAAAACGGTTTTACGTGAGGGGGCCTCGAACAAGCCGCTTCGACTGGCTCAGGGCGAAAGGCCCTTGGTAAAGTCTCTATGTGATTCGTAGTAGGTAACGTGTTGCCGTAGGAGCGGGCTTGCACCCGCAAGGGGCACGCCGGATTCGTAAAGCCGCTGAAGCGGCAACGACTCCGCTGCCCGCGATAGCGGCCGCCAATCGCGGGCAAGCCCGCTCCTACGGCTTGCCACGCGGATTCACCCAAACGGTGAGCGTCCTTATGGCCTCCAGCGCCTGTAGCCATGCGCTATCCCAGTGACCAGGACGCGGTAAGCCGGTATTTCCAGGATCGACCTGTTCCGTTCGTGCTGAGACTGTAGGGGCTGCATCAGCCGGCGCTACAGAGGGCTCATCACGCCGATTCGTCGTCTTCGCTTCGCAGCAGCCAGGGGGGCAGCGCGCTGTTGGCCAGGGCGGCGAGGCTGTAGCCGCCGAGTCCATCGGTCAGTTCCTGTTTGATCGGTTTCCATTGGCAGTGCAGCACGCAGGCGGTTTCGTCTTCGCAGGCTTTGAAACCGAGCAGGCATTCCGTGGTGACGCGATGGCCGTCGGTGAGGTGCAGGATGTCGAGCAGGGTGATGGTTTCGGCTTCGGCGGTGAGTTTCACGCCGCCGCCGCGACCGCGCACGGTGGTCAGCCAGCCGGCGCGGGTGGGGGGCTGGATCAGTTTGGCCAGGTAAAACAGGGGCAGACCGTAGGGCGGAAAAGCCGGCGGCCTTTTGCCGGCGCCTTCCGCCATCTTCAGTGGCATACGGCGGAAGGCGCGATAAAGCCGCTTTTCCGCCCTACGCCGGCTGAGCAGCATGGTCAACTCGCTTGGAGTTGCTTTATCCAGGCTTGCTGGCAGACGTGCTTGCGGCGTTGTTCCAGCAAGTTGCGGATAGGCGCGCGCGCCTGGTCGAGACTGAGCACGCGCGCTTCCTGGATGGATTCGCACAGCAACAGGTGATAACCCAGTGGTGATTCCAGCACGTCGCTGACCTGGCCGGCGGACAGGGCGAAGAGGGCAGCGTCGAGTTCCGGGTAGAGCTTGTCGCGCGGGATGTCTCCGAGCAGGCCGCCTTGCAGCGCGGTGGGGCATTCCGAGTGCTTCATGGCTTGTTCCTCGAAGCGTTTCGGTTCCTTGGCCAGGCGTGCGGCGATGGCTTCGATTCGGGCGCGGGCGGTTGTGGCGGTGTTTTCCGGCAGTTCCGGGTTGAGCGTGATCAGGATGTGACGGGCGCGCCGGGTTTCCGGGCGGCGGAACTGGTCGGGGTGATATTGGTAATAGAGTTCGACGTCGACCTCGGAAACCTGCGGTGCGTGCGCGCCGATTTTTTCCAGGATGGCTTCGACCCTCAGTTCGCGTTCCAGCGCGGCGACGAAGCCGTCCTGGTCGAGTCCGTTGCGCGTCAGGTCGGCGTCGAATTCCTCCGCCTCCGGATAGCGTTTGCGGATTTCTTCCAATGCGGCTTGCAGGCTGGCTTGCGGCACCATCGCGTCGCGCGCTTCCGAGGCGTGCAGTACACGCGCCTCCAGACCGTATTGGCGGCCGGCGAGATTGCGCACCTTGGCGCGCTCGGCTTCGGCGAGTTCCGTCGGTGATTTTCCGAACAGGCTCTGCGCGGTCTTCAGTTCCAGATAGGCGAGGGTGGAGGGTTCAGGCATGGGAGGCTGTCAGGGTTTTGTAGGTTGGGCAAAGCGAAGCGTGCCCAACAAGCCACCGTTGCAATGTTGGGCACGCTTCGCTTTGCCCAACCTACGATTCCGTGCGTTAAACAGGTTCATGGGGTTCCTCCTCCGGGTTGTCCAGCAGCGCTTCCGGTACTTGCAACAGGTGGCCGCCAGGGAAGTGCACGTGGTATTGCACACCAGCTGGCAGATCGCGCAGCACCTTGAACACTTCGCCGACGCTGCCGGGCGGGACCACGACTTCGCCACGGATGGAAAGCGCGAGCCGGGCGGTGACTTTCTCGCGGGTTTCGAAGCGGCTGTCCACCCAGGGTTCGTCGACTCCGATCAGTTCTTCGTCACGACAGCCGACGACGCGGCCCTGGTCGAGGAAGTTGACGGTGTAGATGATCTGGTCCTGCAGGAAGGTGCCGACGTTCATCACATAGCCGACGCTGCCGCGCTTGATCAGCAGGTTGCCGACCTCCAGGCCAGGGAAGGTGCCGTCGTTGCGGACATTGCGCGTCAGCCGCACGGCGACGCCGAAGTCGAAGCGTTGTTCCATGATCAGTTGCGCAAAGCGGCCTCGGAACTGTGGCAAACCCCTTTGCCGCCGCAGTCGCATCCGCCCGCTGCCGGCTCGGGCTTCGCGGAGAAGGTGATGGACGAGAGCGGTACGAAGGTGGTCTGCGGCTCGTGCATGTGAAATACCTTGAACACCTTTTCGGTGAGGGCGTCGGAGGTGACGAAGTCCTGGTAGGCGCGCGTCAACAGGGTCGTGTAGACCGCGCGCTGGGCCGCTTCCGACTCGGGTAGTGCGCCGGCCTGGGCCAGGGTGTTGTGATAGCGCTGCAGGATGTGCAGACGGTTGACATGCACCACGGCGGCGTCGAAGGCGACGCCGAAGTAGTTGAGGAAGTCTTCGGCGGATTCCAGGTCTTCCAGGGCTTCGTCCAGGGTCAGGTCGTCCATGATGGTTCCTTCAAGGTAGGGTGCGCCATGCGCACCATTAGGGAGGTGCGCATGGCGCACCCTACGGATTGCTTCATGCTTCCGCTTCCTGTTCTTCTCGCACCAGATTCAGCAGGGCCTTGCCGCCGAGGCGGTCGTGGCTGTCGAGTTCAGCGAGTTTTTCCAGCATGGCTTCGCCGACGGCGCTGTTGCCCTGGCGCAGGTGCTCGATCTCCATCGGCAAGGGGTCGTCGAAGTAGAGCGTGGTCTGGTCGAATTCCATCAAGTCCATGGTGTCCTCACATCTTTCTAATTTGATGGGCGACCTGTGCACCGCAGCGGAGTCGTTGCCGCTGTGCCGCAAAGATCGTCGGCTTCGCAGGTGCTGCATTGCCCGTCCACCGGTTCGCCCTTGGCGCGCAGGGCCTTTTCCAGCACCTCGATACGCTCCATCAGGCAGGCGATGGCGCGCCCGACCGGGTCGGGGATGAGGTGGTGATCGAGGTTGATGCCCTGGACGTAAATGCCCGATTCGCCCGGCCCGTTTTCGTCGGAACGCAGCACCACCTTGCCGGGAATGCCGACCACGGTGCGATGCGCCGGCACGTCTTTGACCACCACTGAATTGGCGCCCACCCGCACGCTATCGCCCAGGGTGATGGCGCCCAGTATCTTGGCTCCGGCGCCGATCACCACGCCATTGCCCAGGGTGGGATGGCGCTTGCCCTTGTTCCAGGTGGTGCCGCCCAGGGTGACACCGTGATAGAGGGTGACGTCGTCGCCGATCTCGGCGGTTTCGCCGATCACCACGCCGGCGCCGTGGTCGATGAAGAATCGCCGCCCGAGCGTGGCGCCGGGGTGGATGTCGACATTGGTGAACAGGCGGGCGATCCAGGACAGCAGGCGGGCCAGATAACGCAGCTCGGCTTGCCACAACCGATGTGCGATGCGTTGCAGCACGATGGCGTGGACGCCGGGATAGGTGGTGAGCACTTCAAACCGGGAGCGCGCGGCGGGGTCGCGCTGGAATACGCAATCGACGTCTTCGCGGAGGAGGGTGAACAGGCCAAGTCGGCGGCCAAGCCCCTTGCCCTCGATCGGCGTCGTGGGTCGCCGTAGGATGTGGTGAGACTGCGAACCGCATCGCGCAACATGGGCGTAAGTGGTTGATGCGGTTCGTTCCTCACCACATCCTACGGCTACTTGGGCCTTGGTCATCGCCATCCCCCTCAGTGCACCGCGCCCGCCATCGCACCCACCCTCAAGCGGCCGATCAGGCGTTGATACAGGAACAGCAGTTCGTGGTCCGCCGGCGAACGCTTGGCGCGTTCCGCGAAGGCGCGGATGTCAGGCAGCAGTTCACGCGCTTCCGCCGGGCTGAGCGTGAGTCCCATGCGCTCATAGGCATGCATGATGCCGTGCGAGCCGGAATGCTTGCCCACCACCAGGGTGTGGCTGCGGCCCACCTCGCGTGGGTCGAAGGCCTGGTAAGTGTCGGGATCTTTCAGCAGGCCATCGACATGGATGCCGGCTTCGTGGGTGAACACGCCTCCGCCGACCACGCTCTTCTGCCAGGCCACCGGACGCCCGGAGGCATCGGCTACCGCATCGGACAGCGCCGGGAACAGGGAGAGGTCGACGCCGGTTGTCATGCCGTAGAGCTTGGTCAGGCCGAGCGCGACTTCTTCCAGCGGCGCATTGCCGGCGCGCTCGCCGAGTCCGTTGACCGTGGTGTTGACATGGGTTGCGCCGGCACGGCAGGCGGCCAGGGTGTTGGCGGTGGCGAGACCGAGGTCGTCGTGCGCGTGCATCTCGATTTCCAGATCGCAGACCGAACGCAGGCTGGCGATGGCGTCAGTCACGCCGAACGGCTCCATCACCCCCAGGGTGTCGGCATAACGCAAGCGGCGCGCGCCGGCATGTTCAGCGGTTTCCGCCACGCGCATGAGGAAATCCAGTTCGGCGCGGGAGGCGTCCTCGCAGCCGACGATGACTTCGAGGCCGAGATCCAGTGCGCGCGGCACCCTCTCACGGATGTTTTTCAGCACCCAGGCGCGGTCCTTCTTCAGTTTTTTGGCGATGTGGATGTCCGAAACCGAAATCGAGATGTCGATCAGATCGACTTTCAGGTTGCGGCAGGCTTCGATGTCGGCGGTGCGCATCCGGCTCCACACCACCAGTCTGGATTTCAGACCAAGGCTGCTTACTGCGTGGATGCTCTCGCATTCCCGTGCCCCCATCGCCGGAATGCCCACCTCCAGTTCCGGCACCCCCATCGCGCCCAGGCGGCGGGCGATGTCCAGTTTCTCGTCCAGGGTGAACGCCACGCCGGCGGACTGTTCGCCATCGCGCAGCGTGGTGTCGTCGATGATGATGTGGCGGGTCATGGTGTTTGCCTGTGGCTTGCGTTAGTGGAGTTACCGCAAGCGCCATGCCAGCGCCATGTTGATGCTATCTATCTGAATAAAAAGGACAAACCAATCCGCTTATGGGGTGGGTCCGCGTCGAGAAAAGAACTTCCGCGCAGATTTGGTGGGGTTTGCAACAAAGCCGCCACAACCGGGCGCAGGGGTTATCTATGGCTCTCAAGTAACACCATGCAACCCATTTGATTCCGTAGGGTGCGCCGTGCGCACCGATCCACATCCAATGGTGCGCACGGCGCGATTTGCGGCTGCGAGCCTTTTGCAAAGGGGGGAACCCCGCTGTGGCCCGATAGCCACGGCTACTCTCCGAGAATCTCCCGCAACGCATCGACCAGCGCGGCGCATTGCGCGTCGCTGCCGATGGTGATGCGGGCGCGTAGCACGCGTAGGGCGGATGAGCCGGCGTCTTCTTGCCGGCGTTATCCGCCGAATGCCAAACATTCGGCGGAAGGCGCGATAAAGCCGCTTTTCCGCCCTACCTTGCTACCTTGCTTAATCTGGTGTCTTGAAAACGGGGTCCACAATGATCCTTCGTTCTTGTGTAGCCTCATGGAATCCGATGTTTCCGGCTTCGACGACGCTCACCAACCGGGTGTGTCCCTGGTCATGGGGTTGTTGCCGCGAAATATCCCCGTCATGAGGGGGCGTTAGCCTTGCCAGCATTCGCCAACCCATCCGTTATCCATGAACGCTCCCGAAATCCACATCCACAGCGCCCCCACCGCGCTGACCCTGCTCGACCGGCTCGATCAGAACGTGTTCAACGCGCTCTATGCGCGCTCGCTGGTCTACAACACTTGCTGGGAAGACCCCGCAGTGGACCGGCGGGCATTGCGGCTGGGTGCGGACGACACCGTTATGGTTATCTCCAGTGCCGGATGCAATGCGCTCGACTATGCCCTCGACGGCCCTCGGCGGATTCACGCAGTGGACGCCAATCCGCGCCAGACCGCCTTGCTGGAACTGAAGATCGCGGCGATCCGCCGCCTCGGATTCGAGGATTTCTTCGCCCTCTTCGGCGACGGCTATCACCCGCATTTCGCCCAGTTGTACCGCGACAGCCTGCGCGGCGAGCTGTCGGATTTCGCCCGCGCCTGGTGGGATCGGCACGGCAACTGGTTCACCAGCCCTTTGGGCAGCTTCTATTACCATGGCCTCGCCGGCCTGGTGGCGCGCGGTTTTCGCGCCTATTTCCGGATGCGGCCGACACTGGCGGAGGATGTCCAGGAACTGTTCCGCGCCGGCGATCTGGAAACCCAACGCGACATTTATGACCAACGCATCGCGGGTGCGCTGTGGACACCGGCGATGAAATGGGTGCTCGGCCGCCAACTCACCTTGAGCCTGCTCGGTGTGCCGCATCCGCAGCGGCGCCTGGTGCAGGCACAGCATGTGGATGGCGTGGCCGGCTTCGTGCGCGAGGCCATCGAATATGTGTTCCGGGAACTGCCGGTGGCGGACAACTACTTCTGGCGGGTTTACGTGGACGGTCGCTATACGCGCGACTGCTGTCCGGAATACCTCAAGTACGGCAATTTCCAGGCGCTGAAAGGTGGCCTGGTCAACCGCATCAAGACACATACCTGCACGGTCACCGAGTTCCTGCACGACACGAACAAGCCGATCACCCGCTTCGTCCTGCTCGACCACATGGATTGGATGAGCAGCTACCACCCGTCGGCGCTGGTCGAGGAATGGAATGCCATTCTCGGGCGCGCCCGCGTCGGCGCGCGCATCCTGCTGCGCAGCGCGCATGCCGATCCCGCTTTTCTCAACTGGGTTCGGGTCGGCCACGCGCGGTGCCGGCTGGAGGACACCCTGCATATCGACCGCGCCCTGGCGGCCCGTCTGCATGCCGCTGACCGAGTGCACACCTATGCCGGTTTCATGATTGCCGATGTCCCCGCTTGACCTTGCCGCCGACACCCGCGTTCTCTGGCGCCTGCTGCGTGGCCAGCCGCGTTTGGGCAGCCATGCCGAGCGCCTGGAGGGCTTCTACGCACCGCAGGCGGCGCGCTACGACACTTTCCGCGCCCGCCTGCTGCACGGCCGCGACGACCTGATCGCGGCGCTGGAAATTCCGGCCGGCGCGAGCGTGGTTGAACTCGGCTGCGGGACGGGGAGCAACCTGGCGGCGATCGACCGGGCCAGGCCGCTCGAATCGCTCGCCGGCGTGCACCTCGTCGATCTTTGTCCGGCCCTGCTGGCGCTGGCGCGGCAACGCGCGCACGGGCTTGGCAACATCACGGTCGTCGAAGCCGACGCCACAACCTGGCAGCCGGCGCAGCCGGTCGACCGGGTGTTCCTTTCCTATGCCTTGACCATGATGCCGAACTGGCGCGCCGTCCTGGTCAACGCCTGGGCCATGCTGGCGCCGGGCGGTCGCCTCGGGGTGGTCGATTTCCACCTGCCCGGTAACGGCAGCCGCCTCGGCAATCGCTTCTGGCGGCGCTGGTTCGCGCATGACGGTGTGCATCTCACGGACCAGCACCTGCGCGCCCTGCAATCCCTGTTCATCGCGCCGTATGTCCGGGAAAGGCGCGCCCCGGTGCCCTACCTGCCGGGGCTGCGCGCGCCTTATTACCTGTTTGTCGGGGTCAAGCCGGAAGGCTCCCCCCTTTAGCCAACGGGGGAGCGTAACAACGCCTTTCAGCCCATGTAGCGAAGCCCAGCGACGCTGATGGCAGCAAGACCGAAGGTGGCCGCTTCCTGGCGCCGCTACCGCAACCTCAGCCCGGTGCGCTTGCCGATTGGGCGTCCCCATCTTGTAACCAGGCGGTAAAGCGCTCCGCAGGCATGGGACGGGAGTGCAGATAGCCTTGCGACTCGTCGCAACCGCATTCGCGGATCACGGCAAGTTCCGCCTCGGTCTCCACCCCCTCCGCGATCACATGGAGCGACAGGCTTCTTGCCAGGGCGGTGATGGCACGCAGGATGGAGGCGTTTACCGGGAGTTGATCGACCCCGCGCACGAAAGACTGGTCGATCTTCAGCCGATCGATAGGGAAGCGGCTGAGATAACCCAGGCTGGAATAGCCGGTACCGAAATCATCCAACGCCAGCCGCACCCCGGTCGCCTTGAGTTCGTGCAGCCTATCGAGCACCGCCGAGGCTTTGTGCATGACCATGCTTTCGGTCAGTTCGAACTCCAGGAAGGCGGGGTCAACCCCGTGTTCCGATAGCAGGCGCTTGACCCGTTTCACGAATTCCGGTTGCTGGAACTGTAGCGCCGAGATGTTGATGCCCAGGCGCAACGATGGCAGACCCTGGCACATCCACTCGCGGTGCTGGCGGTAGGCCTCGGCCAGGACCCAGTCGCCGATCGGCACGATCAGTCCACTTTCTTCCGCGATCTCGATGAAGCTGCCGGGGGAGAGCAGGCCGCGGCGCGGGTGGTTCCAGCGGATCAGCGCCTCCGCGCCCACCACCGCGCCACTGGCGATATCAATCTGCGGCTGGTAATGCAGGATGAATTCAGCGTTGGCCAAGGCCTGTTTCAGTTCCGCCTCCAGGGAGGATCGCTCGCTGCTGAAGGCGGTAAGACCCGCCTCGTAGTGGCGGTAGCCGTTGCGTCCGTTGGTCTTCACCTCGTACATGGCCGCGTCCGCTTTGGACAGGAGCGTTTCGGCGTCGCGGTCGTCGCTCGGGTACAGGGCGATGCCGATGCTGAGGCTGACCCGCGCCTCCCGGTCCAGGATGCGTATTGGCTCGCGCATCGACTCGACCAGCCGCAGCGCGAGACGCTCGGGGTCCTCTCTGCCGCGCACCCCGTCCATAACGATGGCGAACTCGTCGCCGCCCAGGCGCGCCACGGTATCGCTTTCGCGTGCGCAGGCCTGCATGCGCCGAGCAATGGCACAGAGCAGTTCGTCACCAAAGGCATGGCCCATGGAGTCGTTCACCTGCTTGAAGCGGTCCACGTCCACGAACAGCAGCGCCACCTCCCTGTCACTGCGCAGCGCCTCACGGCAGGCCTGGCCGAGCCGATCGGTGAACAGCATGCGGTTGGGAATGTGGGTGAGCGCGTCGTAATGCGCCAGGAAATACAGTTCTTCCTGCTTGCGCCGGGTGATCTCGTTAAACAGTTCGTGGCTGCTGGTGATGCCAAGATAGCGTTGCTCCCGCGTTACGATCAGGGCGCTGGTCATATGTTGAGGATGCGCGGCCATGAGGATCAACGCCGCGTCATCCAGGGTGGCATCCGCATCCACCATGAGCGGCATCCGCGCCGGATAGATATCGGGGTGCTCGTCCAGGAAGTACCCCAGACTGCGCTTGCCGAACAATTCCTGCCGGTAACTGCGGCCGAAAAATTCCAGGAATGGGTAACGGTCGATGATCGCGCAGGGCATTTCTTCCTCGTCCAGCACCGGCAGGGCGATCAGCGCAGCATCGGCGAGGAAGGTTTCATGCGCCTCCTCACATGCGGCCAGGCGCGACATGGCCGGCGCCAAGCGCAGCAAACCAGATACGGTGGGATGCATGGGCCGGGTACTCTCGCCTACCATGCAATGCGGTCGGGGGTTCAAGTCGATCATCCTGGAAACCTCAATGGGCAGAGAAATTCATTACGGTTCAAGCCGTTGCGCGAAATCTGTGCGAATAAATCCGCACCTGCGACCATGCCAATGGCGGAACCCAGGATTATGGGAGGACGGTTGGTTTTTATTACAGACTCGCAAGGGTTCCTTGCGTATCGTCCCGGAAAGCGGGCTGTTCATGGACGGCCTCTTGATCAGATATGGAGGCCAAGCGTAGCGCCGCTTTGTTACCGGCTCAGCTTCAGGGTGAACAGCCAGCTTGACCTGTTGCCCGTTCGCAACGCGATAGCGGCCCTGGCGGGGGAGCCTCTTGATCGGGGCGTCTGCGAAGGGGGTGACGGCGCTAGCCGCCGAGAATCTCCCGCAACGCAGCGACCAGCGCGGCGCATTGCGCGTCGCTGCCGATGGTGATGCGCAGGTATTGCTCGATGCGCGGTTGGCGGAAGTGGCGGACGATGATGTTGCGGGCGCGCAGTGCGGCGGCGAGGTCGCCGGCGTCCTGGCCGGGATGGCGGGCGAAGATGAAGTTGGCGGCGGAGGGCAGGACGTTGAAGCCGAGTGCCGTCATGTCGCCGACCAGTTGTTCGCGGCTATTGATGACCGCCTGGCAGGTGGCTTCGAAATACGCACGGTCTTCGATCGCGGCCGCAGCCCCCGCGATGGCGAGGCGGTCGAGTGGGTAGGAGTTGAAGCTGTTCTTCACCCGTTCCAGGGCTTCGATCAGATCCGCATGCCCTACCGCGAAGCCGACCCGCAGGCCGGCCAGGGAGCGCGACTTGGACAGGGTCTGCACCACCAGCAGGTTGGGATGGCGATCGACCAGGGCGATGGCTGTTTTTCCACCGAAGTCGATGTAGGCCTCGTCCACCACGACCACCACATCGGGTTTTCCATCCAGCAGACGTTCGATTTCCGCGAGCGGCAACAAGCGCCCGGTGGGGGCGTTGGGGTTGGGGAAGATGATGGCGCCGCAGTTGGGCGCGTTCAGATAGTCATCGACGCAAATTTCAAACTGTTCGTTCAGCGGCACGCTGCGCCCGTCAATGCCGTAGAGGCCGCAGTAGACCGGGTAGAAGCTGTAGCTGATGTCCGGGAACAGCAGCGGCGCGTCGTGTTTGAGCAAGCCCAGGAAGGCGTGGGCGAGCACCTCGTCGGAGCCGTTGCCGACAAACACCTGGCTCGGTGTGACCTGGTAATAGCTGGCGATGGCGGCTTTCAGGCGGCAGGCTTCAGGGTCGGGATAGAGCCGCAGGCCTTCGCCGATCTCGCCGCGCAGGGCTTCCAGCGCGCGCGGGGAGGGCGGGTAGGGGTTTTCGTTGGTGTTGAGCTTGACGAGATTCGGTAGTTTGGGTTGCTCACCCGGCACATAGGGGGTGAGTCCGGCGACGAGGTCGCTCCAGAATTGGCTCATGGCGGTGAGATAGAGTGGACGGAAAACAGGGGGAAATCAGGCGAAGAGGGCTGGAACCCGAAAGCGGCCGTGATGTTATCATGCGACCCGATTTCCCCTGCCAGCCTGTCCTCCACCGCTTAAGCGCAAGCTCTCCAAGTATCCCGATGCGGCAAGCCGAACTCTCTCGCAATACCCTGGAAACCCGGATTCGCGTCCAGATCAACCTCGATGGCACGGGGCGCGGTGTCTTCAAGACCGGTGTTCCCTTCCTCGATCACATGCTCGACCAGGTGGCTCGCCATGGCTTGATCGACCTCGACATCGAAGCCGAGGGCGATCTGCACATCGACGCCCACCACACCAGCGAAGACATCGGCATCACCCTGGGCCAGGCGTTTGCCAAGGCGCTGGGTGACAAGCGGGGCATCCGCCGTTACGGCCATGCCTATGTGCCGCTGGATGAAGCGCTGTCGCGGGTGGTGATTGATCTCTCCGGCCGCCCCGGCCTGGAGTTCCATGTGGACTTCACCCGCGCCCGCATCGGTGATTTCGATGTTGACCTGTTCCGCGAGTTTTTCCAGGGCTTCGTCAATCATGCCGGCGCTTCGCTGCATATCGACAACCTGCGCGGCAACAATGCCCACCACCAGGCGGAGACCGTGTTCAAGGCGTTCGGCCGGGCGCTGCGCATGGCGGTGGAGTTCGACCCGCGTATGGGCGATACCCTGCCTTCGACCAAGGGCTCGCTGTAATGCCGGTTCTGAGCGAAGGGGCTGACGTCGCGATCATCGATTACGGCATGGGCAATCTGCTGTCCGTATCCAAGGCTTTCGAGCATGTCGCGCGCGAAGTCAAACCCGGCGCCAAGATCGTGGTGACCTCCGATCCCGCTGTGATCGCGGCGGCGACCCGGGTGGTATTTCCCGGTGTCGGCGCCATGCCGGATTGCATGCGTGAGCTGGAGTCGCGCGGGTTGACCGATGCCGTGAAACAGGCTGCCGCCGGCAAACCGTTCCTGGGCATCTGCCTGGGGATGCAGGCCTTGTTCGCGCACAGCGAGGAAGGTGACTGCGCCGGACTCGGTCTGCTGCCCGGCAATGTGCGCCTGTTCCCGGCCGAAGCCATGAAGGACGAGCATGGCCAGAAACTGAAAGTGCCGCACATCGGCTGGAATAATGTGCATCAGAGCGCGCATGGGACAAAACCCCACCCGCTGTGGGCCGGTATCGAGGACGGCGAACGCTTCTATTTCGTCCATAGTTATTACGCCGAGCCCGCGTCACAGGACGTGGTGGCCGGTTTCACCCATTACCCCTTTGCATTCACCTGCGCGGTGGCTCATGGCAAGCTGTTTGCCGTGCAGTTTCACCCGGAAAAGAGCCAGGCCGCCGGTCTGCGCTTGCTTGCCAACTTTGCCACCTGGGACGGTTCAAGGTAATCGACATGCTCATCATCCCCGCGATTGATCTGAAGGACGGCCAGTGCGTTCGCCTGAAACAGGGCGAAATGGACAGCGCCACGGTGTTTTCCGCCAATCCGGCGGAAATGGCGCAGAAGTGGCTGGCCAGCGGTGCCCGCCGTCTGCATCTGGTCGATCTCAACGGCGCTTTCGCCGGCAAGCCGGTCAACGAGAAGGCCATCAAGGCCATCACCGACGAACTTGGCGACGAGATTCCGGTGCAACTGGGCGGCGGTATCCGTGATCTGGACACCATCGCGCGTTATCTCGACGATGGCATCACCTACGTCATCATCGGCAGCGCGGCGGTGAAGAACCCCGGTTTCCTGCACGACGCCTGCAACGCTTTCCCCGGCCACATCATCGTCGGCCTGGATGCCAAGGACGGCAAAGTCGCGGTCGAAGGCTGGTCGAAAGTGACCAAGCACGACGTGATCGACCTCGCCCGCCGCTTCGAAGACTACGGCGTGGAATCGGTGGTCTACACCGACATCGGCCGCGACGGCATGCTTTCCGGCGTCAACATCGAAGCCACCGTGCGCCTGGCTCAGGCGTTGAGCATTCCGGTGATCGCCAGTGGGGGTGTCACCAACCTCGACGACGTGCGCAAACTGTGCGCCGTGGCCCAGGAAGGCATCATGGGCGCCATCACCGGCCGCGCCATCTACGAAGGCACCCTGGATTTCACGGCGGCGCAGTTGCTGGCGGATGAGTTGTGCGGCGTTAAGGGGCCGTAAATGGATAACTTGGACGATTATGGGTGTGCTGGCGGGATGCGCTGCAAGACGCCGGGCGCGCAGCATGGCCGTTCCCTGCAAGTGACCGGCAACGCCGCAGCGCGCCCGTCAACGCGGCCAGAACGTTCTGGTTTTTCGTTTACGGCCCCCCAATGAGCCCACCCCGAAAACCTTCGCTGCGCTCGGTTCTCCCCTCAAGGGGCAAGAAACGCTTGGGGTGGCCCGGCGAGTTTCTTGAGAGCCTGGCATGGGGTTAGCCAAACGCATCATTCCCTGTCTCGACGTGACCGCCGGTCGCGTGGTGAAGGGGGTCAATTTCGTCAATCTGGTTGACGCCGGCGATCCGGTGGAAATCGCTCGTCGTTATGACGAGCAGGGCGCCGATGAGCTGACTTTCCTTGATATCACCGCCACTTCCGATAACCGCGACCTGATTCTGCACATCATCGAATCGGTGGCTGCCCAAGTGTTCATTCCGCTGACCGTGGGCGGCGGCGTGCGTGCGGTGGAGGATGTGCGGCGCCTGCTGCATGCCGGCGCGGACAAGGTCTCCATCAACACCGCTGCCGTGTTCAACCCGCAACTGGTGAAAGACTGTTCCGACCGTTTCGGTTCGCAGTGCATCGTGGTGGCGATCGACGCCAAGCAGACGGTGTGGGGCGCGGCGCCGAAATGGGAAATCTTCACTCATGGTGGCCGCAAGCCCACCGGGCTGGATGCCGTGGAATGGGCGAAGATCATGCAGAGCCTGGGCGCGGGCGAGATATTGCTGACCAGCATGGATCGTGACGGCGCCAAGATCGGTTTCGACCTCAACCTGACCCGGGCGATATCCGACGCAGTCAACATTCCCGTCATCGCCAGCGGTGGCGTCGGCAATCTGCAACACCTGGTCGATGGCGTGAAGTTCGGCGGAGCCGATGCCGTGCTGGCCGCGAGCATCTTCCACTTCAGTGAATACACGGTGGAACAAGCGAAAAAACATATGCGGGAACAGGGAATCGAGGTGCGCTTGTGAGTGGTGAAACGTGGTTGAACAAGGTCAACTGGTCCCAGGAAGGCCTGGTGCCGGCAATTGCCCAGGATGCCGCGAGCGGCGACATCCTGATGGTGGCCTGGATGAATCGGGAAGCACTCAAACAAACCGTGGAACTCGGTGAGGCGGTGTACTGGTCGCGCTCGCGCAAGAAGCTGTGGCACAAAGGCGAGGAGTCGGGGCATACCCAGAAGGTCAGTGAAATCCGCCTGGATTGCGATGAGGATGTGGTTCTGCTCAAGATCGAGCAGTCCGGTGGCATCGCCTGCCACACTGGCCGTCGCAGTTGTTTCTTCCAGAAACTGGAGAACGACAAGTGGATAGCGGTGGATCCGGTGCTGAAAGACCCGCACGAGATTTACAAGAAATGAGCAATCACCGTCATTCCCGCGAAAGCGGGAATCCAGTTTGTAACTCTGATTGCAGTTTGATGAATGAACTGGATTCCCGCTTTCGCGGGAATGACGGCTCGTGGTGTGGTGGTCATCATGTCTGATATTTTGAGCCGCCTCGCGGAAACGCTGGAAGCCCGCAAAGCGGCCGATCCGCAGTCGTCCTATGTGGCCAAGCTCTACGCCAAGGGTCTCGACGCCATCCTGAAGAAAGTGGCGGAAGAGGCGGCGGAAACCATCATGGCGGCCAAGGATGGGGTCCGGGAAAAAGTCGTCTACGAAACCGCCGACCTTTGGTTTCATACGCTGGTTTTGCTGGCGCAACAGGGCATCCATCCCGACGAGATACTTAACGAATTGGCCCGACGCGAAGGCTTGTCGGGCCTGGTCGAAAAAGCAGGCCGTGGCAAACCCGGAAAGGAAGACGCATGAGCGAGGACTGTATTT
Organism: Pseudomonadota bacterium; assembly: GCA_030690985.1. Classification (GTDB taxonomy): domain Bacteria; phylum Pseudomonadota; class Gammaproteobacteria; order Burkholderiales; family Thiobacillaceae; genus PFJX01. The sequence continues at coordinate 16,862 of JAUYFG010000121.1, read as the reverse complement.
TCTGCAAGATCGTGGCGGGCGAAATTCCCTGCAAGAAGATTTACGAGGGCAACGATATTCTTGCGTTTCATGATATCCACCCGGTCGCACCGGTGCATTTCATGATCATTCCCAAGGAGCACATCGCCTCACTGGCGGATGCGCATGTGCGCCATGAGGAGTTGCTGGGCCGCATTCTGCTGTTGGCGCCCATCCTGGCGAAGGAGCAGGGACTCGATGACGGCTTTCGCACCATCATCAATACCGGCCGGGGTGGCGGCCAGGAAGTGTTTCATCTGCATGTCCATGTCATCGGCGGCAACGGACCGCGCCCGATGTAGTCCAATATGTGGCGACGGCGCTGCCGACACCACCTTATTCAATCAGCACAGGAGATAGAAAATGGGTTCATTCAGTATTTGGCACTGGTTGATCGTTCTGGTCATCGTTCTGCTGGTCTTCGGCACCAAGAAACTGCGCAACATCGGCGGCGACCTTGGTGGCGCGGTCAAGAACTTCAAGGAATCCATGGCCGAAGAGAAAAACAAGTCCACCGAACTGCCGCGCCAGGGTGAATCCCAGGGCACGACCATCGAAGGTGAAGTGAAGGACAAACAGCAGAGTTGATTTTTGCGATTGCCGGCGTGCCATGTTGGGCACGCTTCGCTTTGCCCAACCTACCGCTACCGCTCTGACTCCCTATGTTCGACATCGCTTTTTCCGAACTCATGATCATCGGCATCATCGCCCTGGTGGTGATCGGCCCTGAACGCCTGCCCAAGGTGGCGCGTACCGCCGGCCAGTGGCTGGGGAAGCTCAACCGCTATGTGTCGCAGGTCAAGCAGGACATCGACCGCGACATGAAACTGGATGAACTGCGCAAGATGCAACAGGACATGAAGGACACCGCGCAGCGCTACGAAATAATGGCCAAGGACGGCGCCAGGGTGGCCGAAGAGACGGTGGAAGAGGGCGCCAGCCAGATCAGCAAGGTCATGCAGGCGATGAGCGCCACTGACGGCGGCTTGACCATGAGGGAGTGGGACAAGGTCAAGGAAGAGGACGCAGCCAAAACAGCCGCTTTGCCCGAGGAACCGGCGGCGCTCGCCGATGCATCTTCGACAACCGGGTCTTCGCAAGCGCCCGCTGAAATCGAATCAGCACCCGCACCCACTGACGGCAAAGTCGCCGCTCAGAACAACAACGACGCCAAGGCTGCCTGAGAAATCGCATGGATGGCACGGAAACCTTCATTTCCCATTTGATCGAACTGCGCGATCGCCTGCTGCGTTCGGCGATTGCGTGGATAGTCCTGTTCGTTTGTCTGTTTCCCTTCGCCAACGATCTCTACACGCTCCTGGCGGAGCCGATGCTGGCCAAGCTGCCCAAGGGCGGCCAGATGATCGCCACGGAAGTGGTTACCCCCTTCTTCGTACCGATCAAGGTGGCGATGATGAGTGCCTTCCTCGGCACGCTTCCTTACATTCTTTATCAGGTCTGGGCATTCATCGCGCCTGGCCTGTATTTGCACGAGAAGAAGTTCATCGTGCCCATGGTGGTTGCCAGTTGCCTGCTGTTCGCCTGCGGCATGGCGTTCGCCTACTTCCTGGTGTTTCCCGTGGTGTTCGGTTTCATTATCGGTGTTGCCCCTGTAGGGGTTGCGGTGATGACCGATATCAACAAGTACCTGGATTTTGTCATCACCATGTTCATGGCTTTCGGCATTACCTTCGAGGTGCCCATTGTGGTGATCGCGCTGGCCTATACCGGCATGGTCGAAATCCACCAGTTCAAGGAAGCCAGGCCCTATGTGATCGTCGGCGCCTTCGTGATCGGCGCCATTTTCACGCCGCCGGATGTGGTGTCGCAATTCATGCTCGCGCTGCCTTTGTGGCTGCTCTACGAGTTGGGCGTGATCGTCGCCGGCTGGATGGTACGCAACAAGGCGAAGGCGCCAGAAACACCGGAGGATGCTCCTTACCAGCCCATGTCCATCGCAGACATGGACAAGGAATTCGACCACATAGAGGAAGAGCAGAAGAAAGTGTCCTGATGTGCCGTAATGGTGCGTGAGGAAGCAATAACGCCCCTTGATGGGGCGTTATTCATTTTCAGCGCGCCGCTCTGCACCCATATCTACGCGCGCCAGGAATCGTTCCGTTCCCCTCGGCGTGAATAATTGTTTTGTTATTTCAATAGGTTGCGATATCCGGCTGGCTTCTTCATGGCGCTGCGGCATTCGGGTGCGTGACGCCCTGAATGAAGGCATGGCTCTTGCTTACGTTCTTCCCGTTTTTTAGGAGATGACGATGGATGCTTTCAAATCAGGCGCGGACGTACTGTTCATACTGCTGGGTGCCATCATGGTCTTGGCCATGCACGCCGGCTTCGCTTTTCTGGAACTGGGAACGGTACGCAAGAAGAACCAGGTCAATGCCCTGGTGAAAATTCTCACTGATTTCTCGGTGTCCACCATCGCCTATTTTTTCATCGGCTACGGCATCGCCTATGGCGTCGATTTCTTTGCCGGTGCCGACCAACTGGTGATGAAAAGTGGCTACGACCTGGTGAAGTTCTTCTTCTTGCTCACCTTCGCCGCCGCCATTCCCGCCATCGTTTCCGGCGGCATCGCCGAGCGCGCCCGGTTCAATCCGCAACTGGCCGCCACTTTCTTGCTGGTCGGCTTTGTCTACCCCTTCTTCGAGGGCATGGCCTGGAATAACAACTTTGGTTACCAGGACTGGATCAACGCCAGTTTTGGCGCCAAGTTCCACGACTTCGCCGGCTCCGTGGTGGTGCATGCCGTGGGTGGCTGGATCGCCCTGCCGGCGGTGCTGTTGCTGGGCGCCCGCCGTGGTCGCTATCGCCATGATGGCATGGTGGCCGCGCATCCGCCCTCCAGCATCCCGTTCCTGGCCCTCGGTGCCTGGATACTCACGGTGGGTTGGTTCGGCTTCAACGTCATGTCCGCGCAAACCCTGGAAGCCGTCTCCGGCCTGGTCGCGGTGAACTCGCTGATGGCGATGGTGGGCGGCACGCTTGCCGCACTGTTCGTCGGCAAGAACGACCCCGGCTTCATCCACAACGGCCCGCTCGCCGGCCTGGTCGCGGTGTGCGCCGGTTCCGACCTGATGCACCCGCTGGGCGCGCTCGCCACCGGCGTCATCGCCGGCGCGCTGTTCGTGGTGATGTTCACCATCACCCAGAACAAATGGAAGATCGACGATGTGCTCGGGGTCTGGCCGCTACACGGGCTGTGTGGCGCCTGGGGTGGCATCGCCGCCGGCATTTTCGGCTTGAAGGCGCTGGGTGGACTCGGGGGCGTGACTTTCGCCGCGCAACTGGTCGGCACTTTGACCGGCATCGCCATTGCCCTGGGTGGTGGCGCGCTGGTTTATGGCCTGTTGAAACTCGCCGTGGGCATTCGGCTTGATGCCGAGGAAGAGTTCAACGGCGCCGACCTCTCCATCCACAAGATTTCCGCGACGGCGGAGCGGGAAACCAACTGGTAAGGGGTGGCTTTTCGCCCTCTCCCATCGGGATAGCGCTGGGGGAGGGAAGAAAAGAACGGGTCACCGCTTCGTACAAGGTGGCGTGGCGGGGTCACACCTGCTTATTGTGTCGCAATGTTCAACACAATAATGTATGGTTAAACGCATACAAGGAGCTTGACCATGCCATCCGCACAAACCAGAGAAGCGGTTTCCGTTTCCATCAACATCCGAGCCAAAGCCAGGCAACGCGATCTAATCGACCAGGCCGCGGATCGTTTGGGCCGTAGCCGGTCTGACTTTATGCTCGAAGCCGCCTGTCGAGAGGCGGAAGACGTGCTGCTTGACCAAGCCTTCTTCACGGTCGACGAAGGCACTTTTGCCAAATTTCAAGCGCTGCTCGATCACCCCTTGCCACCGACTGACAAGCTGCGCCGCTTGCTCAAGACGAAAGCGCCCTGGGAGAAATGACCCTGCGGGATTTCACGCCACCCGCGCCGATCACGGCTGATCACGCGCCGGCGAATTTCGACAGCGGCGAGTTGTCGCTGAACGACTGGCTCAGAAAGCGTGCGTTCAAGAACCATGCGTCTGGCGCTTCGCGTTGCTTCGTGTTGTGTGTCGGTGCAGATGTCATTGCTTACTACAGTCTGTCAGCCGGTGCGATCAGCCATGAGGCGGCACCCAAGGCGATGCGGCGCAACATGCCCGATCCATTGCCTGTCCTGTTGCTGGGCCGGCTTGCCGTCGATAGGCGCTATCACAATCAGGGCATAGGGCAGGCATTACTGCGCGATGCCATGCTGAGGGCAGTCAACGTCGCCGGCGAGGCCGGCGTATTTGCCCTGTTGGTTCATGCACTTTCCGACCAGGCTCGGCAGTTCTATCTCTCACGTGGGTTTGTGGAGTCCCCTTTGCAGCCGATGACGTTGCTCATGACGATGGAAACCATTCGTTCAATTCTGGCGGAACCTGACTGATACCGTAGGGCGGAAAAGCGGCCTTATCGCGCCTTCCGCCGCATGCCGCCGGAAGATGGCGGAAGGCGCCGGCAAAAGGCCGCCGGCTTTTCCGCCCTACGCGAAGGGTTGCCCCTGGCCAGCAACGACGAGGCACTCAGGAAAGCCATGTTGGGCGCGGGTGGGGGGCTTGGTGTAACCCCGCGTAGGGCGGAAAAGCGGCCTTATCGCGCCTTCCGCCGAATGCCACCGGAAGATGGCGGAAGGCGCCGGCAAAAGGCCGCCGGCTTTTCCGCCCTACGGGTGCTGCGTCTCGATGCCGAGTCGGTAGGATGGGTTGAGCGATAGCGAAACCCATCAATCCCCGCCAGCGCAATCACCTCTCCGTGACGCCCACCGGGGCGACCGGAGTCAGCTTCCAGATTTCCGCGTTGTATTCCCGCATGGTGCGGTCGGTGGAGAACTTTCCGCTGCTCGCTGTGTTGAGGATGCTCATGCGAGCCCAGTTGTCACGGTCACGATAGGCTGTGGCCGCGAGTTCCTGGGCATCGATGAAGGAACGGAAGTCCGCCGCCACCAGCCAGGGGTCGTGCGGGTTCCTGATCGCATGGATGATGGGGTCGAACAGGCCGGGTGCGAACTGGTTGAAGTGACCGGATTCGAGCAGGTCCATCACTCGCTTCAGGTCGGGGTCGGCTTCGATCAGCGCATTGGGGTCGTAATGCGGCCTGGCCGCCTCCACTTCCTCGGCGGTGAGGCCGAACAGGAAGAAGTTCTCGTTGCCGACTTCCTCACGAATCTCGATGTTGGCGCCATCCAGGGTGCCGATGGTGATCGCCCCGTTCATCATGAATTTCATGTTGCCGGTGCCTGAGGCTTCCTTGCCGGCGGTGGAAATCTGCTCCGACAAGTCCGTGCCGGGGGCGATGATTTCCATCGCCGAGACCCGGTAATTGGGCAGGAAGGCAACCTTGAGGCGGCCACCCACCTGTTCGTCGCCGTTGATCATTTCGGCCACCTGGCAGACCAGGGTGATGATGCGTTTGGCGATGAAGTAGCCGGGCGCGGCCTTGCCGCCGATCAGCACGCAACGCGGCGTCCACGGGGTTGCGTCTCTCGCGTCTTCACCGGCTTTCAGACGGGCATAGAGATGGATGACATGGAGGATGTTGAGCAACTGGCGTTTGTATTCGTGGATGCGTTTGACCTGCACGTCGAACAGGGCGTCCGGGTCGAAATCCACGTTGCAATCGTGCCGTACCAGCGCCGCCAGACGTACCTTGTTGGCGCGTTTTACGGCTTGCCACTGGGCGCGAAATTCGGAGCTTTCGGCATAGGGAACCAGTTCGCTCAGGGTGTCGAGCTGCCGGATCCAGGCATCGCCGATGTTTTCCGTGATGAGCTTCGCCATCTCGGGATTGGCCGAGGCCATCCAGCGGCGCTGGGTGACGCCGTTGGTCTTGTTGTTGAACTTGTGCGGCCAGAGTTCGAAGAAGTCGCGGAACAGGCCTTGCTGAAGTAATTCCGAGTGCAGCGCGGCGACGCCGTTGACCGAGTAGCTGCCGACGATGGCCAGGTAGGCCATGCGCACCTGCGGGTCAGAACCTTCCTCGATCAGGGACATGCGCGCTTGGCGGGCGTTGTCGCCGGGCCAGCGACGCGCGACGGTCTTGAGGAAGCGGACGTTGATCTCGTGGATGATCTCCAGCAGGCGCGGCAGAAGTTGCCCGAACAGGCGCACCGACCATTTCTCCAGTGCTTCCGGCAGCAGGGTGTGGTTGGTGTAGGCCATGGTGCGGCTGGTGATCGCCCAGGCCGCATCCCACTCCATGCCGTGCACGTCCATCAGCAGACGCATCAGCTCCGGCACCGCGCAGCTCGGGTGGGTGTCGTTCAACTGGAAGCAGCTCTTCTCGGCGAAGTTGCCGAGGTCGTTGCCGTGGTGCAGCACCCAGCGCGTCAGCACGTCCTGCAGGCTGGCGGAGGCGAGGAAATACTGCTGCTTCAGGCGTAGTGCCTTGCCGTTCTCGCTGGTGTCGTTGGGGTAAAGCACCATCGTGATGTTCTCGGCCGCGTTTTTCGACGCCACCGACTCGGTGTAGGAGCCGGCGTTGAACTCGCCCAGATCGAATTCATCGGTGGCCGCCGCGCTCCATAGGCGCAGCACGTTGACGGTGTCGTTCCGGTAACCGGGAATCGGGGTGTCGAACGGCACGGCGAGCACGTCGTGGCTGTTCACCCAGCGGACATGGCGGCGCCCCTCGGTATCCTGATAGGCCTCGGTGTGGCCATAGTATTGGACGCGTCGGGTGTTTTCCGGGCGTTCCAGTTCCCAGGGATTGCCGTCACGCAGCCAGTGATCCGGTTCCTCGACCTGGAGGCAGTTTTCAATATGCTGACGGAACATGCCGTATTCGTAGCGGATGCCGTAGCCCATCACCGGTAATTGCAGGGTGGCGCAACTGTCCAGGAAACAGGCCGCGAGGCGGCCGAGACCGCCGTTGCCGAGGCCGGCGTCGTGTTCCACGTCCATCAGCTCTTCCAGATCCAGGCCCAGGCGGCTCAGCGCGGGCGTCATCGCTGCATCGACGCCGAGGTTGAGTATCGCGTTGTTGAGCGTGCGCCCCATCAGGAATTCCAGGGACAGGTAATAGGCATGCCTGGCGTCCTGTTCTTCGTAGGCGTAACGGGTGCGTTTCCAGCGCTCCATGAGCCGGTCGCGCATCGCCAGGGCCAGCGCCTGGTAGGGGTAATGGGTAGAGCGGCAATGCTTGTCGCGACCCAGGAAAGTACCGAAATTGCGGCGAATATCGAGGGCCAGCGCTTCCGAGTCCATGCCGAGCGGCGGGAGTTCGTAGAGTTCGGGCGTGGGTTTGCTGTAGCGCAGGGGTTTCATTCGGGTCGTGGTCATGGCTGCTGTGGGTCTTAGTCGAGAGGAAACATAGGCCGCCCGCCCCGCGTCATAAAGCGGTGCAAGGCCCAGGCGGCGAAATAGACGCTGTAGAAGGAAAAGATGACGTCGCTGAAAAAGTGTCCACCCTGGCCCATGCGCATCAGGCCCAGGGCCGAGCCGGTGACGAGACCGACAAACAGCCAGAGGCGTGGGCGGCGGCTGACGAAGGCGATGGCGAGCAGCGCGAATCCCACCGAGGCGTCACCGCAGACGAAAGAGCAGTTCTTGTGGCATTGGTCGCTTATCACCCAGGCGGGAGTGAAGCGTGCCGTGCCGCCGAACGCTTCGATCTGGGAGGGACGGGCGCGCCCCCAGTGATCTTTGAACACGGTGTTGACCAGGAGGCCCGGGCCGAGCAGCAGAGACAGCGCAAGGAACAGGGCGGCGGGACGGCGTGCGCGCCATTCCTCACTATTTTTCGCGCGCTTCGAGAGTCCCCAGACCACCACAGGTGTGGCCAGCAGCGCGATGACCAGAATGCCGAGATAGGCACGTAGCGTGTCGAACAGCACATTCCCGGTCAGTAGAAAGCCGTGCTGCGGGCTGTAAAAAACGCCGTTGGCGATCAGGTCGAGTTGCGGGAAAGCCAGGAAGATCAGGGTGAAGGCCAGCGCGGAGGCGGCCAGAATGCGTGGGGAGGGCAGGGAGCTGTTCACCCTGGACTCCTCGGTGGGTTTGTAGCGCCGGCATCCCTGCCGGCGTCTTTGGGGTGGCTGGACGGGGCCGGCAAGGAGAGCGTGGTTGTTGCCGCCGGGGTTTGGGCGGCATTACAACCACGGCCTACCCCTTGCGGGCATGCCGGCGCTACTTGCCGGTAATCACGCAGCAGCCAGACCTGATATTCCGGCTGGTAATCCGGGTAGAGGTTGAGACGGATCGGCGCCTGTGGCGTCACTTGAGCGAACCAGGCGGCCAGTTGTCGCGCCTCCACTCCCTGGCTGACCAGCAGAAACTCACCCTTCGGGCTGTCGCGCAGATCGGCGCTCAGGGCGTAGTGGTTATCACGCGTGCCGTTTGGATTCAGGTAGCGCATCCCCTCGCTTCCGGGACGCGCGTAATAGCGCAGCAGGGCGTGCAGCTTACGGTCGTTGCTGAGCAGGCGCGCCTCGGGGTGGATTTGCAGACGCAGCGCGACTTCACGGCCCAGTTCGCGGTAGCCGGTAACGCGGCCATAGGGGTCGGTCTTGCGGGTGAGCTGAATATCGAGTGCCCGGGTGATGTCGTGCGCGTGGTACATCGCGGCGGCCATGGCCAGGTGCAACGCCAGCGCGGCGATCAGCCAGCGGCGGTGGCCCTGTGCGACCCACACCGCAGCGATCAGGGCGGCGCCGCCGACGTAGGCGAAGGCCGCCCAGTTGGCGAAGGCGCGAGACAGCAGGCTTAAAGCCATGAAGGCGGCCAGGGGGGCCAGGGTGAAGGCGGCGAGCAGGCGCAGGCGTTCGTCGTCGAGCCAGGTACGCGGGCGCAACACCAGGAGCATGAGGCCGGCGAAGAGCAAAGGCCCGAATACCAGGAACTGGCCAAGCACGAATTCCAGCATGGCGCCGGGATGAAACAGGCCGCGATCCAGTTGCGAGATTTCGGCGGTGTGCTGGACGCTGACGAAATCGTGCCGCGCGTTCCAGATCAGATTGGGCGCCAGCAACAGCAGGGCAACCGCCGCCGCCGCATAGGGGCGCGGGTCACGCAGCAGTTTGCGTTGTCGCGGCATGAGCAGCAGCCAGGCGAGGAAACCGAGGCCGTAGAACACCATGCTGTACTTGGACATGAAGCCCGCGCCGAGCGCGCAGCCCAGCAGCAGCCAGTCGCGCCAGCGCCCGCTTTCCAGGGCGGCGACGGTGAAATAGAGCGACAGGCTCCAGAACAGCAACAGCACGGCATCGGTGGTGATCAGCCAGGAGCCGAGCGAAACCAGGGGTAGGGTGGCGAAGGTGAGGGCGCTCCAGAACGCCATGTCTTCCCGTTGCGGATGCGTCTTGAACAAACGCCGCACCAGGAGAAACAGCACCCAGGCCGTCACCGGATAGAGCAGCAGCGAAATCGCGCGCACACCGATTTCAGCGTCGCCGAACAGCGTGCGAGAAAGCCAGATCGCCCAGGCCACCATGGGCGGCTTGGAAAAATAGCCCCAATCCGGTTGCAGCGCCCAGGTCCAGTATTGCGCCTCGTCGGCATACAGCTCGATGTTGCCATGCCAGGCTGCCAGCAGCCGCCAGAGTACCAGCAGGCCCAGGGAGAGGAGCAGCAGCGGCGCGCGGGAGGCCGTGCTCATGTTGCTCTGCGCATGTTCCAGCCGGGCAGCAGATTGACCGCCAATGCCAGTACCGCGACCCCCTGCTCGAAGGCTCGTGCCAGTGGGTAGCCGCTGTTGTAGTCAAGCAAGAGCGCGCCGGCGCCGGCGATCAACAGCAGGCGCAGGGCGAGTTGCACGCGGGGCCGGGGCGCCCAATCCACTCGTTGTGCCCAATACAGCCCGAACAGGCCGGAGGCCCAGCCGCACAAAAGACCGCCCAGCACATCGAGCGGCCAGTGCGCGCCCACGGCGATGCGGGAGAAACCCACCAGCAGCGCGGCAAGCAGAATCCAGAACGTGGCGGTCGCGGAACGCAGGCCGCCGATCAATACGGCGGCAAGCACGAACGTGGTGGTGGTGTGGCCGGAGGGGAAGGAACCCGCAGTCAGATAGCGGCCGATGACATGGACCTGGTCACCCAGCACCGCGTAGGGGCGCGCCATGTCCAGGCCATCCTTGAGCCCGTGCGAGAGCAGCGTTGCGGGCAGGCTGGCGAGCAGCACGGCCAGCGCCAGATCGGGGCGGCGCCGCAGAAAAAACAGCAACAGCGTGAGTGCTACCAGGGTGTCGCCCAACACGGTCAGGTCGGACCAGAGCACATCCGGCAAGCGCGCCACCGCGTGATTGAGCGCCAGAAACATCGCCTGGTTGCGTGCCGGCTCGCTCATCGGCAGCATGGCCAGCAGCGCGAGAGCCGGGAGCAGCCAGAGCGCGATCGGCTGGCTTCTTTTCATTTCACCCTCGCCAGCACATAGCTGCGCTCGCGGAACACCACCTCGGTAGCGGGCAGTTCGGCCAGACGGCTTTCCCGGGTCAGTACCAGATCGCCCGTGCGGGCGGGGCGTTTCTCCACGCGACGCCCGGCATAAGTCTGGAAGCTGGGGGTGTTGATGCCATGCAGCAGGAGCGGGCCGGAAAGGTCGCGGGCGAGCAAGCCGGCTTTCTTCACCGGCCCCTGTTGCACCTGGCCGACGATGGGAAGCAAAAAGAAAGCCATGGTCGCCCCCGCCAGCAGGCCATTGCCGTAGAGCGCGAAGCGGGTCGTCAGCGGCCGCAGCAGCAACGGCAGCAGACTGACGACCAGGGCGGCAGCGCACCACAGCCAGTAGCCCAGGCCGAAATGGCTGCCGATATCCTGGGCCAGGAGCAAATCGTCCGGTTTCAGCCTGGGCAGTGCCTGATCGAGCAGGCTGGGCACGGCCAGCAACAGGGCGAAGGTGATGGCGCCGGTGATGGCCAGCAGCCAGCGCGAGGCTTGGTGTTCTGCCTGGGCGGCCAGAATCAGGACCAGGCCGCCATAGCCGTAATAAATGTAATGCGGCAGCTTGGTGCCGGAGAAGGAAAACGCCACGAAGGCGAGCAGGAACCAGAGTAGCCCGAAGCGCAACAATTCATCGCGCCAGATTGTTTTCAGGCGGGCCAGCGCGACCAGCAATAGTCCCGTATGCGGCAACAGCGAGATCAGCACCACCGGCACATAGTAGAAGGGATTGCCGCCATGCCCTTCCATGGGGGTGTCGAAGCGCGCCAGGTTGTGTTTGAAAAAGAAACCGGCCAGAAAGCCGGGGCCTTCGTTCCCTGTCTGGATGACGAACCAGGGCAACGCTACCGCCAGGAACAGCAGCACGGGTCCCGGTGCCAGTGCCCAGGAGCGGAACGAACGCCAGTCTCGGCGGGTGGCGCACCAGAGGAACAAAGTGCCGACCGGGATCAATAACGCAATCGGCCCCTTGGCAAGAAAGCCCAGAGCCATCGCAGCCCAAGCCGCGTAGAGCCAACGCTGCTCGCGCTCGCGCAGCCAGAGCCAGGTGGCATAGCCGGCGCCGGCGAGGAAAAGATTGAGCAGGGCATCGGCCGTCGCCGCCCGCGTGATGATGGTCAGTCCCGCCGCCGTGGCGATGATCAAAGCGGCGGCAAGACCTGCCTGGCGGTCGCGCACCCGGCTGACGAAACCATAGGTGGCGAGTATCCACAGGCTGGAGGCCAGGGCGGAAGGTAGTCGCCAGGTGAACTCGCTACTGCCCAGCAGGCTCACCGATGCAGCCTGGAGCCAGTAGATCAGGATGGGTTTGTCGTGGCGCGGCTCGCCCAGCAGATAGCTGGAGAGAAAGTCGCCCCGCAGGAACATCTCCGTGGTGGAGGCGGTGAAAGCGCCTTCATCCAGGTCGAACAGCGGCGGGGTTCCCAGAGCCAGAAACGGGAACAGCACCAGGACCGCCAGGAGCAGGCGATCCAGTCTCATTCGTGGGGCGGCTCGCGCAGCGAAGAGGCTTCACGCAACAGGTACTGCGCCTTGCCGCCGGGCTCATGCCAGATGCGGGTGAGCAGTTCGCCCAGGATGCCCATGCCGATGAAGTTCGCGCCCATCAGGGTGAACATCACGCCCAGTTGCAGCAGCGGGCGGCCACCGATGTCGGCGTGGGAAAACAGCTTGTATCCGGCCAGGTAGAGCAGGATCAGGAGACCGGGGAAGAACATCGCCGCGCCGATGCCGCCGAAGGCATGCAGCGGGCGATGCAGAAAACGCAGCATGAATTTCACCCAGATCAGGTCGAGCAGCACGCGGATGGTGCGGTCGATGCCGTATTTGGAAACACCCTTGGTGCGCGGGAAGTGGTTGACCTCGGTCTCCATCACCCGGGCGCCGTATTCGTGCGCCAGCGCCGGGATGAAGCGGTGCAGCTCGCCATAGATCTTCACGTAGCGCACCGCCTCGCGCCGGTACAGCTTCAGCGAACAGCCATAGTCGTGCAGGTTCACGCCGGTGACCTTGGAAATCAGGCGGTTGGCGATCTTGGAGGGAAATTTACGCAGCAGCGCCTTGTCTTTGCGGTTCTTCCGCCAGCCGGAAATGATGTCCACCTCGGGACGGGCATCGAGCATGTCCAGCAGGCGCGGAATGTCGGCCGGGTCGTTCTGCATGTCGCCGTCGATGGTCACCAGCACCTCGCCGCGCGCCGCGTCGAAACCGGCCTGCATGGCGGTGGACTGGCCGTAGTTGCGACGCAGAAACAAGGGGCGAAGCCAGGGGCGGGTCGCCGCCAGTTCCACCAGCAGGGTGTCGGAGCCGTCACGCGAACCGTCGTCGACGCAGATGAACTCCCAGCTTTTCTCCTGCGCCGACATCACGGCTTCGACCTTGTCCACCAGATCGGGCAGGTTTTCCTGCTCGTTATAGATGGGGGCGATCAGGGAAACGCTAATGCTGGCTGAATCCGTCATGGCGGCGGCAGGGCTGGGGAAAGTGGCGCGAGTCTACTGGGAACGCCGGCCTACTGGAACGAAAAGCGGCCTGGCGCGCGTCATCGCTGTTCCATCGGTTGTCCATTTTCATCATTCACACCGGGCAGATCCTTTCGATAGCGGCGATACAGCCAGACGCCGAGCAGACTGGAAATAACGAACAGCAGTACCGCCAGGCTCATGCGTAATTCCGGATCGAGATTGACGCCGCTGCCGGCCAACGCGAACACCAGATTCTGCGGCAGATAACCCAGGCCCGAACCGGCGAAGAAGGACAAGGGGCGGACGCTGGAAACGCCGGCCAGCAGGTTGGTGCTGGCGTTATGCCCCACCGGCAGCAGGCGGATCACCAGCGACATGCTGAACGGGTGGCGATGCAGGAATTCATCGAGCTTGCGGATGCGGCCGGGAAACCGCTTCTGGACAAAACCACGCCCCAGCCAGCGCGCGTAGAAAAAACCAAAAATGCAGCCGAACACCGTCGCCAGCGTCGCCAGCCCGGTGCCCGCCGCAAAGCCCCAGGCATAGCCGCCGAGAAACGCCACGATCTGGCGGGGAACGCTCAACGCCGTGGCCAGGCCGCCCACCGCCAGGAACAACAGAATGCCCAGCCAGCCCTTGCCGCGCACCTCGCTGTCGATCCAGTGTTGCGAGAGCATCTCGCTGAACTGGAAATGGCTGGCGAGGAAACCAAGCAGCGCCAGCGAGGTGAGCATGACCAGACCCTTGAGGAGAACGCGCCAGGTCATGTGAGGCGGATTGGGTCAGGTAATAAGGCGGAAGCGAAGGACATGGCAATGCGCTGCGATAAGAAGGCGGGCGAATTCTAGCAGTGGCGGGCCAGGCCTCCCCGCCGGCATTGTTGCAAGCACCTTGCCACGTAGTGCGCCTCCGTGTATTCTGCGCCGCCTTCCGGAGAGGTGGATGAGCGGTTTAAGTCGCACGCCTGGAAAGCGTGTGTAGGTTAATAGCCTACCGCGGGTTCGAATCCCGCCCTCTCCGCCAAGGTCACCTGGTTACAGGTGCATCAAGTTGCATGCTGTAACGCAAAACGTATAACTCTCCCCCCCGTTTCACTGTGATGAACGACAGGTAGTGTCGTGGTGCCACCACGCATGCCGCCGGTATTTCGTCCCTTCCTTCTCCTGCCTACGGCTTGGCTCATTGCTGTCTGGATACCGGTGTCACTGCGGCTCGGCTTAATGGTTTGATGTGCTGTTCTTGAGAGTGCCAGGGCTCTGCTGGCATCGGCTCCCATTTCATGCTCGCTTTCATCATGCCCGTTCCAGTGTTGTTTACCGCCGTGTCGATGAAATCACCGCCATCGGGTTTCGCTTTGCTGCGGGCGCGATGAGCGAGGTTCTGGAAAAAGCGGAAGCCGCCGAGGAAGAGATTCGTCATCTCGCTCGGGTACAGGGTGAATTGTGGAGTGAATTGCCGAATGACCTCTACATCCCGCCGGATGCGCTGGAAGTCATTCTGGAGGCTTTCGAAGGCCCACTCGATCTCTTGCTCTGGCTGATCCGCCGCAACAGCCTGAACATTCTCGATATCAACATGACCGCGCTGACCCGCCAGTACATCGAATACGTCGAGGCCATGCAGCACAAGCGGCTGGAGCTGGCGGCGGAGTATCTGGTGATGGCGGCGATGTTGATTGAGATCAAGTCGCGCATGCTGCTGCCGCGCCCGGAGAAGGCGGTGGAAGACGAGGGGCACGACCCGCGCGCGGAGCTGGTGCGGCGCTTGCTGGAGTATGAGCAGACGAAGCTGGCGGCGCGTGGTTTGGGTGAACTGCCACAGGCCGGTCGCGATTTCTTCACCCTGAGCATCCACATTCCGCAACTGGCCGCCAAGCGCCTGCCGCAGGTGGCGTCCGACGATCTGCTGGCTGCCTGGGGCGCGATACTGAAGCGTGCTTCGATGACCAAACACCACCGCATCGGCCGCCAGGAACTCTCGGTGCGCGAACATATGAGCCGTATCCTGAAGTACCTGCGGGAAGCGGGCCGCAGCCAGTTCTCCGACCTGTTCGATCCGGCCCAGGGCCGCTCCTCCCTGGTGGTGTCCTTTCTCGCCCTGCTGGAACTGGTACGCGAGCGGCTGGTCGATATCGTCCAGAACGAACCCTTCACGCCGATTTACGCCCAACTGGCCGTTGCCGCCGAACATGCCCCCGCAACTTGATCTCGATGAAGTCAAACGTGTGCTGGAAGCGGTCCTGCTCTCCAGCAGTGGCGCTTTGACCCTGGCGGAACTCAAGCGGGTGTTCGAGGTGGAACTGGGCAATGATTTTCTCCGCCGCGCCCTGGAAGGACTTAAATCCGACTGGCGGGGCAGGGCGGTGGAACTGGTGCTGGTGGCGGATGGCTGGCGCTTCCAGACCCGGCCGGAGGTGCAACCCTATCTCGACCGCCTCAACCCCGAGAAACCGCCGCGTTACTCGCGCGCCGTGCTGGAGACGCTGGCGGTGATCGCCTACCGACAGCCGGTGACGCGCGGCGATGTGGAGGATATTCGCGGCGTGGCGGTCAACAGCCAGATCGTGAAGGCGCTGGAAGAGCGCGGCTGGATCGAAGTGGTGGGGCACAAGGAGGTGCCCGGTCGTCCGGCCCTGTTTGCCACCACCAAACAATTTCTCTCCGACTTGAATCTCCGCGCCCTGTCCGAATTGCCGCCCTTGCCGGAACTGGCGCGCGACCTCATCCCGCAAGAATCTCTGGAAGAAGTTGCTGTAGCCGTCAGGGAATAACTGGCACTTTTATCAAATATCGCTTCGTTATCGTATTGGCCGAATTATTTTCCGGTCTGCCTTAAGTTTCTTCACTGTGACCCGATATGAACAATAGAACCAACAAACCTTCGAAAACAATGCCACGTTATTCCTACAAGGGTAGGCCCCTCAAAGCATCGCCCGACGAGCTTGAGGACCACAGTGAAAAGCTGCAGAAAGCGCTGGCCACGGCCGGTATGGGTTCGCGTCGCGAAATGGAACAACTCATTGCCGATGGCCACGTCACTATCAACGGCATGCCGGCCAAGGTTGGCGACCGGGTAAAGCCCAGCGATCTGGTCAAGGTGAACGGGCGCCTGATCCGCCTGTCATGGAAACGCCAGGTGCCGCGCGTGCTGATTTACCACAAGCCGGAAGGCGAAATCGTCTCGCGCGACGACCCGGAAGGGCGCCCCTCGGTGTTCGACCGCCTGCCTTCGATACGCGGCGGCCGCTGGATCACGGTGGGACGTCTGGACTTCAACACCGAAGGCCTGTTGGTCTTCACCACCAACGGCGATCTGGCCAACCGCCTGAGCCACCCGCGTTATGAAGTGGAACGCGAATATGCCGTGCGCCTGCTGGGCGCGTTGACCGGCGAACAGATGAAGCAGTTGCTCGACGGCGTGGAACTGGACGATGGTGTGGCCCAGTTGGAGAGCATCGTCCCAGCCGGTGGCGAAGGCGTGAACCAGTGGTATCGCCTGGTCATCAGGGAAGGTCGTAACCGCGAGGTGCGCCGCATCATGGAGCACATGGGTTTGACCGTCAGTCGGTTGATCCGGGTGCGCTTTGGTCCGATCGCGATGCCTTCACGCCTGAAACGCGGCATGCAGGAAGAAATGCCGGAAAACGAAGTCCAGGAGCTGCTGAAGTGGTGCGGCTTGCTGAAAGGCAATGAACGCGGTGGCGACCGTGATGTTGCGGGCGACGACGAGCCGGCAAGCGCACGGGGAAACCACGACGAGCGTCCTCCGCGCAACGAAGGCCCCAAGATCGGCCACCCCTACCGTCGGCGTTTGCTCAACAAGGGCGAGCGGCAGCGCTGAACGGTAGGGTGCGCCGCGCGCACCATTGAAAGTGGATCGGTGCGCGCGGCGCACCCTACAAAAAAGCCGGATTGTCCATTAGCCAAAGTAGGCCTGTAGCGCAGGCGTCCCGCCTGCTTCGT
>JAUYFG010000164.1 GCA_030690985.1 Pseudomonadota bacterium | reverse complement strand
CACCGCAGAAGCAAAGTCAAAGGCCACAGCAACGGCCGAGTCAAAGGCAAAACCGGGGCAGCGCCGTCCAGCTGCTAATCAAGTCGAATGCACAGCTTAAATCAGGTGGGTTTTTGTCTTGACGCAGGGGTCCACTTCAGTTCGCCTGGACGCTGACCCCTACTGGTGGGCGAACGCCATGTATGAAAGATGAAACCTCGGCCGCCCAAGCAAGATCGTTTTCCAGAACGGAGGCTTACGCGATGCGCAGCGCGGGCGTGTGAACCCGATCATTGCTTTGGATGCCGCCATGCGCACCCTATTTTCCAGACGGGACAGGGCCATGAGCGCGCTGTTGGCGTGCAGGGAACAGGCGCCGCCGGAATGGCCGGTATTGAGGGCATCCAGCAAGTCGAATGCCTCGAACCCGCGCACCTCCCCCACCAGGACGCGGTCTGGGCGGAAACGCAAGGCCAGGCGGATCAGGTCGCGCGTGGAGACGCCCTTGTCCAGGTTGGACTCGAAGCTCACGTAGTTGGGCGAGTGCACGATCAACTCGGCGGTATCTTCGATGGTGATGATCCGGTCGTCGGCCGGCATGGCAGCAACCAGCGCATTCATGAACATGGTCTTGCCGCTCGACGTGCCGCCCGCGATCAGCAGGTTCTGCCGGGATTCCACTGCCCAGGCGAAGAACTGCATCAGGGCCCCGCCACCCTGTGCTGTCACAGCATCATCCGGTCGGGTTACCGGCATGAATCCGGTCGCCGGCCAGGCCGGCGAGAAGGCGCCCTGGGCCAGATAGTCCGATAGAGCAAGCTGCCGCCGCGCGTGTTTGCGAATCGACAGGCACGCCCCATGCACCGCCACCGGCGGCAGCGCCGCCGCGATACGCAATCCCGGCATCCGCAGGTCGATGGTCAGCGCCTCGTCCTTGTGGCAGGACGCGGCCAACGACTTGATCGCCGCCCGCACCACCGTTTCCGTGAGGGTGATGTCGGTTCGCGTGACGACACCCAGGCGTTCCACCCAGATGTCGCTCGCCCGGTTGACCATGATCTCGTTAACAGTGGGGTCTTCCATGAGCGGCACCAGCGGCGCCAGATGCGCGCGTGCCACGCGGATGGCCTGTTCTTCCAGGGCGCGGCTCACCCCTGCTTCTCCGCGCGGTTGCGAACTTTCTTGAAGGCGCTGGCCACCTTGTTCGCGTACCAGGCACGCCGACGCCGGCAATCCTCGCCCTTGAGGCTCGTACACGCCGCGTTATAAGCGCCCACCGCTTCCCAGGTGGCGCCGTGGCGCGCGAACAGGTCGGCCAGTATCCAGGCGCCGACATGGACGTTGACGCAGGGCTCAAGCAAGCGTTTGGCGTCGATCCCGTACTGGCCCAGCCTTGGCAACCAGCGGGAGTTGATTTGCATGAGGCCGATGTCGATGGAGCGAGTGCGCTCGGCGTGTGCGCTGTTCACGGCCGTCGGGTCCACCGACGACTCGACGTCGGCGATCGCATAGAGCAACCAGGGATGGATGTTGTAGCGCTGGCCCGCCGCCACAAAACAATCCCCGGCCACCGCCGACGCGGCAAACAGGGTTGCAAATAGGAAAAAGCTGAATCTCATCATCCGTTCACGCAAGGTAAAAAAGGTGTCCGTCGCCAGGGAGGAGACGCGACGGACACAAGGCACAACTGCGATGCCTTAACCAGGCGGAACGAACGGTAGGGTGGAACGGAAGAGATTTCAGCCGTAAATAGGGTTTTCGATTACACCCTCAGGGTAAATTTGTTCTGGCGATAACCCATTGAATTACCGTCATTCCCGCGCAGGCGGGAATCCAGTGCGTTCATCAAGCCAGGTTTTTTAAGTGCCTGATTAGACGGTGGAATCTGGATTCCCGCCGGCGCGGGAATGACGGCTCATGGTCAGAACAAATTTACCGTGATTACACCCTATTCTTTGTGGAAATAAAAAATCAGAATTGCTACAGTACGCAGTTTTGTGAAAAACACCGCATCGCGGCAATATCAACTAAAACAAATACATACGCAAAAATTCCCGGCTTGATCGCGTTCAAGCCTTGGAATTATTTTTCGGCGTGATTCTGTATCAATACTGGAGCGATACGGCTACCAGCCGTACAATATCGAAAAGGAGGGCAGCCCAATGCCATCAGTCGCCGCCACCGCCCGGCTTGAAGCCCGGATAAGTACCGATCTGCATGCCATGCTCAAGCGAGCCGCTGAGATTCAGGGGCGCACCATGACTGATTTTGTGGTGTCCGCCGTGCAGGACGCAGCGAAGCAAGCCATCGAACAGGCCGAAATCATCCGGCTGTCGCTGGCCGACCAAGAGTGCTTCGCGCAGGCGCTTCTGTCTCCGCCACAACCTGCCGCAGCCCTGGAACGTGCTTTCGCGCGCCGCCGCAAGCTACTGAGTTCTGAGTGAGCAGTACGCCGTTTCGCGTCGCGCCACTCGAAGCCGGGCATGACCGCACATTATTCAATTGTGGTTCCGAGCCACTGGATAGCTATTTCCAGAAACAGGTCACGCAAGACATTCGCCGCAGGGTAACGGCGTGCTTTGTTGCACTCACCCGTGAACAGCGCATCGCGGGCTACTACACCCTGGCATCGGCGAGCCTGCTGCTGTCCGATCTTCCCGCCGGCATCGGAAAGAAGCTGCCGCGCTATCCATCCGTCCCCGCAGTGCGCATGGGGCGTTTGGCCGTTGACCAGAATTTCAAGGGACAAGGCCTCGGTGGTGCGCTGCTGGCGGATGCGCTTGACCGAGCCATCCGTTCTGAAATCGCGGCCTTTGCCTTAATGGTCGATGCGAAGGATGAACCGGCCGCAGCCTTCTATAGGCATCACGGCTTTATCGCATTGCCCACCTCGCCGCTGGCGCTGTTCTTGCCACTGGTGACAGCACGCACATCTCCGTCCACCTGATTCGATGTGAGCCGGCGGTTTGGGTGTCCACCGACAGGCTGCTAGAGGTGCCCTTTCAGCAATTCTGGGTGGAAGAGGTCTCAATCTGGCAATCCGACCGCGAATACCCGGAACCTGCTGAAACAGAACGCTGGCTGCTTGCCTGCATCAGGGAAATAGCCCCGTGCCCTACCCTGTAGAAAACCTGCTGCGCCGCCCTTATGAGCTGTACTCGGCCATCGGCATGTCCAGTCTGGCGGTGTCCACGGCTGCTTTATCCTTTGCCCGTATTCCCTTCGGCCCCAACCCGCAAGAGGCGCTGCCGGTGGCGGCGTGCATCTGCACCTACGCCGCCTGGCGCGCCTGGCAGGGCTGGCGCATCGTGCGTTACAAGCGCGGTCTCAGAAAACTCCCGGTCTTCCAACTGGGCCTGGAAGAGATACCGCATTCGACCAAGGCGTATTACGTCGGCACTGGGTTCCAGTTGGATGCGCGCCATGTTCAGCGCCTGGTCATGGCACGAGAGCCTCAATTCGCGCATCTATCCCGGCCCAGTTGGGCGCATGACAAGGCGCGGCAGCTTGAACTCAAAGCCGAGAACGCCGGCATGAATCTGCGCCAGCACACCAGCCGGGATACCTGGTGGAACCCGGCGCGCCCCCTGCCCCCGGTTGGCGGCGATCGTAGAAGTCACCGGCGCTGCGCGGCTTTATCGCGCAGCATCCGTGTGGACTGCCGGGTTAGGGGTTTGCTCACCTGCGAAGGCTCTCGATGAGTTGCCATGTTGACTTGCCCGGAAGACGACATTCCCAGAAGCGCCAGCCATTGACAGGGCTTCCCGTGACACCCACAGCAGCAGCGGATGGAGAGTCATAGCGTTGCCCGTTGACGGCAAGCGCGCCGCCTTCAACGCGGCCAGTGCGGGCTTGGCCTTTGTAGCTGGCTCGAAACTCGGTGCCGGCGGGGAACCGCACGCCTTTAGCAACCCAGTCATCTGGTGATGGGCCGGTCGTTTCCTTCGCTGCACTTGCCTTGCCCTGGCCAAGACCAAGAAGCTCACGAATGACGTCGTTGTAGCTGACGCTTTCTGTTGCCCTACGGACTGTAAGTTGTTTGAAAACATCAAAGTCGACTTCAATGGTGTGCATGGTTCGCTCCTCAAAAATGTGCGCGACCCCTTGTCTCGCAGCATTGAGAGAACTATAGTGCTCTAAGAGCTCGGAGTCAAGCGCGATCTATAACCCCTAACCCCTTCTCCATGCAGTGGGCCTCTGGGAGGGCGAGAAGGATGTCTGGTTCGACCTGTATTCCCGCGTCGGCCATGTGCTGGTGCTAGGCACCACGCGCGTCGGCAAGACCCGGTTCCTGGAATTGCAGGTCACCCAGGACATCCGGCGCGGCGACACCGTGATCGTGTTCGACCCGAAGGGTGACGCTGCGCTGCTCAAGCGCATGTATGCCGAGGCGAAGCGGGCTGGACGCCTGGATCGCTTCAATGTCTTCCACCTGGGCTTCCCGGAATTGTCCGCGCGCTACAACGGGATCGGAGATTTCAGCCGCGTCACCGAGATCGCGACGCGCATCACCAATCAACTGCCGCAGGAGGGCGAAGGCGCGAACTTCGCCCAGTTCGTCTGGGGGTTCGGCGCCGTGGGCAACTCGATGTTCTCGGACCTCACCAGCCTGGCCGGACGCATCTACAAGGATGTGCAGTCAGGCGGAACCCCCATCCCAAAATGCAGCGTCCACGCCGATGAGTTCAACGAGTTGATCGGCGACGAGTTCGTGCCCCTCCTGAACAAGGCGGGTGGCGCCGGGTACCAGGTCACCGTTTATACCCAGACCTGGTCGGACATCGAGGCGCGCATCGGCAACAAGGCCAAGGCCGGGCAGATCAGCGGCAACCTCAACAGCGTGTTCATGCTGCGGGTCAAGAATCCCGAGACGGCGGAAATTCTGACCAAGCAACTCGGCAAGGTATGGATCAACACCCTGACCCCGGTCACCGGGGCGAACGACAACAACAATCCCGAGGATTTCGACGAGTTCTCCAGCAAGAACGAGGATCGTATCAACCGGCAGGAAGTGGATCTGCTCACTACGGCCGACCTCACCAGTCTTCCCAAAGGCCAGGCCTACGCTTACGTGGAGGGGCGCCTCTACAAGCTGCGATTGCCCCTGCCCGACCCGGCCGATGAAGAGGCGATGCCGGAGAGTCTCGCCCATATGGTGCGCGAGTTGGAGCACCGGTACGAGGCGCACCGGTACGAGGGCGGAGAATTCAAATCCGAAGGCGGGTCGGCGCCAGCCGTTGCGGGCGAGGAACATGGCGTGACCATGGAAGGAAAGGGTTGTGGCTGGTAAGCAGGGCACGCCGGATCCCAACCCGTTCGGGGTTTTTTTCGCCCCGTTGCGGTTCGCCATCTGGCTGGTGCTGACCTGCTTCGGACTGGCGTTGCTGTCCCTCGTCATGCAGCTCGCCGTGGCCAAGCTGGCCTGGCCACCAGGCCAGGGGCAAGACAAGATGCATGCCCTGGCGCAGGCGGAGGCGCTGCACCTGGGCATGGCGGACAACGCAATGTCCTATCGCATCGGCCGGCATCTTGCCGAAAGCGTTTATGCCCTGGAATTCCGCGCGACCGGACTGCATCGGGTGGTGGTGGAACAGCGCCCTTTACCTGTCATCAGCAAACTCGCGGCGAACTTTGGTACCGAAATCCGCATTGCCATGACCGGCACCTGGTTGGTGGGCTTCCGCCTGGCCAGCGCCGCCGGCATCCTTTGGCTGGTCGCCATGGTCTGGCTGGCCGGGCTGACGGATGGCCCGTGCTTATCGGGTTGTCTCCCAAGCCCACTACCGGTAGTGACGTAGGTTGGGCAAAGCGAAGCGTGCCCAACGAACCGCCGCGATGTTGGGCACGCTTCGCTTTGCCCAACCTACGGCGCCATGCCGCGAAATCACGGG
>JAUYFG010000161.1 GCA_030690985.1 Pseudomonadota bacterium | reverse complement strand
GCGGACTGCCAGTTCGCTTCCGGTTGCTCTCCACCCCGCTTCGCAGCGACGCAGTTACCTTCAGCTTCGGGGTCATGGCTTGCCCCGACACGGACTTCCACCATGCTGTTTACGCGCCTTCACGGGCGCACGATTCCCGCGTTCGCGGGAGAGCGGAGTCGTTGCCGCTTTAGCGGTTTTACGAATCCGGCCTCCCCCTTGCGGGGAATGACCGTTAATTGCCAAGATTGGCCTGCACCATCCGGTCCATCTCCGCCGGCCGAGGCGGAATTTCGCTGGTCAGCGCCGCCACGAAGGCGGCGCGATCCAGCGACAGCATCGGGTTCCAGCGCTTCTCGAAGCCGAGCGTCGAGCCGGGTTTGCCGGAGATGCCGGCGCCGCAGACGCTGCCGGCGACGTGGCCGGCGTAGAGCTCCATTTCGTTGGGCAGGGTCAGCAGCCTGGTTTGCAGGCTGTCCCAGATCTGGCCCGCCATTTCGGTTTCCTTGCCGGCCAGATCGGGCCGGCCGACCGCGCCGACGAACAGGGTGTCGCCGGTCACCACGAACCAGGGTTCCGGTTTCTCTTCGCCCATGCGGCGCTTGTCGGTCACCAGCAGGCAGATCGAATCCGGCGTGTGGCCGGGGGTGTGCAGCACGTCGATCCAGACGTTGCCGACCTCGATGCGCTGGCCGTCTTTCAGCGGCTCGAACGGGAATTGCACCCGCCCGACGTTGGCTTCATGCAGGCAATAAACACCCCCGCACCTCTCAGCCAGCGCGCGGCCGCCGGAGTAATGATCGGCGTGGACATGGGTGTCGATGACATGGGTGATCTTCACATCCTGCTTGGCGGCTTCGGCCAGGAACCAGTCTTCGTCGCCCAGCACCGGGTCGACGGCGACCGCGACATGGCAGGAACCGCAGCCGAACAGGTAGGAAAGGGTGGATTCTCGGGCGGCCAGTTGGCGGAAAAACATGGGGATTTCCTCTTCAGAAAGTCAGAGCCTAGAAAGGCAAAACCTTATCGGCCCGGTAGGGTAGGTTGGGCAAAGCGCAGCGTGCCCAACATCGCGGCGGTTCGTTGGGCACGCTGCGCTTTGCCCAACCTACGTCCCTCAGGTTTCAGAAAGTCAGAACCTTGTCGGCCCAGGTGGTCCAGTACGCCAGCTTCTCGATCGTGCTGCGCTGGGTGCCGGAAATGAGTTCTTCGTCTTTCATGCCGCGCGCGTCCATGCACACCCCGCAGACATCCACCCGTTCCGGGGCCAGTCGAACGATTTTGTTGAGCATGACTTGCAGGTTGTAGAAGCCGTTGGGTGGGCGTTGCCCACGTTTGGCCACGAATACGGCATCGCCCATCAGGAATACCCGGATTTCCTGTTCCGGTTCATGCGCCAGGGCATTCGCCAGGCGCAGTCCGCTGTAGGGGCGTTCCGCGCCGTAGGGCGCGTCGTTGAGGATGAACAGGTTTCTCATGATTGATTCCTCACTTCGTAGGAGCGGGCTTGCCCGCGATAACCTCGCACACCCCGGAGCCAAAAATCGCGGGCAAGCCCGCTCCTACGCGGGGTTTCATGGTCAATGGTGGCCGCCCGGCCATGCCCGTTGGCTGCTTTCCACCGGCAGTCCATAAGCGCGCCATTCCGCCACGCCATCTTCCAGGCGGGCTGCCACAAAGCCTTCCTGGCGCAACAACGCCACCGCTTCCATCGCCATCAGGCAGAACGGCCCCCGGCAATAGGCCACCACGGGCTTGTCGCGGGGCAGGCCAGCGAGCCGCTTGCGCAATTCCTCCAGCGGCATGGATTGCGCATAGGGCAGATGGCCGGCCTGGAATTCGGCCTCCGGGCGCACGTCCAGCACCATCACCTCGCCGCGCCTGGCCTGGGCCAGCAATTCCTCCCGGCTCACCGGCGTCAGCTCATGAACGTGCTCGGCCAGCTTGGCCAATGCCGCGCGCAATTCCAGCAAGCGGTCTTCCGCCAGCGAGCGGATCGCCACCCAGAAATCCGCCACCGCCTCGCTGGTCAGCCGGTAGTAGACGTTCTTGCCTTCCTTGCGCGCTTCCACCAGTGCTGCCTGGCGCAACTCCTTCAGATGCGCGGAAGCCAGCTTGAGCGAGATTTCCGCTTCCGCCGCCAGCCGTTCCACCGGCTTCTCACCCTGGCAGAGCAACTCGATCAGTTCCAGGCGCTTGGGGCTGCCCACGGCTTTGCCGATACGCGCCACCTGGGTGTAGAGCACCTCTTTGATGGGTCTTCCGGAGTCGCTCATTTGGGGTTGCTCATCTCTTAAGCCAAACATTCCAACGGTCGTTGGATTGTATGTCATGCATGGTGAACAAGGGCCTGTTTTTTGCGGGCTGAAGGAAGCAGGCGTTTCCGGGATAATCCAGGCCATGAGCCCCAAGAAAAAACTGTTCGAGCAATTCGCCCGGGTCGCCAAGTCGCTGGCCAGCCCGAATCGTCTGGAATTGCTGGAGACGATGGCACAGGGCGAGAAGAGCGTGGATGCCCTGGCGCAGGCAACCGGCATGTCGATGGCCAACACCTCGCATCACCTCCAGATCCTGCGTGATTCCGGCCTGGCCGAATCCCGCAAGGAAGGCTTGCAGGTGATTTACCGCCTCTCCGACGACCAGATTCCGACCCTGATGGGCTGCATCAGCCGCATTGCGGAGAAACATCTGGCCGAGGTGGAGCGCATCGTGCGTGAGCACTTCGATCCACGCGATTCGCTCACTCCGGTGGGACGCGATGAGTTGCTGGCCAGGGTCAAGGGCGGCGAGACCATGGTCATCGACGTGCGTCCCGCCACGGAATATCAGGCCGGCCACATCCCCGGCGCGGTCAATATCCCGGTGGATGAACTGCATCAGCACCTGGATACCCTGCCGCACGGGCAGGAAATCGTCGCCTACTGCCGTGGCCCCTACTGCATGTTGGCCTTCGAGGCCGTGGCGCAGTTGCGCGAAGCGGGTTACCAGGCGCGCCGCCTGGAAGACGGTTTTCCCGAGTGGAAGGCGGAAAGTCGGCCGGTCGAGCGTGGCTCGCAGGATTCGTAGGCACAACTTGCTGGCGTAAGGAGCCGTAAACGAATAACCCTGAAAACCCCGGTTGAAGCGGTGCAATGGGGGTGCAAGCCAGGCAGATACAGGGTTTTCGAGGGGTGGGGAGCGTCACCCGATGGGTGAGGCATGAGTCCAGCGTCCCGTTCACGGCCAGGAGATTGATCCCCCGGCGTCACAGCCCTGTCATGGGCCGCCGCCAAGCCTCAGAGATTCTGCCCCTCTCCCACGCCACCATGAAGCCCCCTGTTCTGCGGCCGCTGGCCGCCAGCCTGGACGGCCGGAGCGCCCGGCTACCTGTTTCTGTCGTTAATCCGTAATACATGCCCGGCATCATGACCGGCACTCTTTATGGATGGGAGCAATTCATGCGCAAGAACCTGTTGGCGGCGGCCGTGGCGATGTCTCTGGCTGGCTGCGGGGGAGGAGGGGATGGCGGCATCAGCGGCGGTGTGTTGCTCGATTCCGCCGTGGAAGGCGTGAGCTACACGGCGGCACCTTCGGGCAAGGCCGGCACGACCCTGGCGACCGGTGCTTTCGATTGCGTGGCCGGCGACACGGTGACCTTCAAAATAGGGGGCATCACACTCGGTTCCGTGGCTTGCACGGCGACCGTCACGCCGCTCGATCTGGCTGCGGTCGCCAACCTGCTGGATGACAAGGTGGGCAACCGCCTGCTGTTCCTGCAAATGCTGGACGAGGATGACGACCCCAGCAACGGCATCACGATCAGCGCAGCCATGCGTGCGCAACTGGCCGGCGCAACGCTCGATTTCAGCCAGGTGCCGGCAGCCTTCGACGCCACGCTTGCCCCCCTGGTCGGCGCGCTGAACGATCACTTCGGCGACCCCTTCAACAGCCGCACTGCCAACCTGGGCAACCGTCGCCAGCTTGCCCAGGACCATTTCGAGGGCACCCTGGCTGGCGTTTTCGACCGGAGCGAAACCAGGGAAGCCGTGCAGGCCGTTGTCGGCACGGTCAAGATCACCAAGCACACCCTGAGCGCGGCGGCGAACCAGTTCGTCGCCTACGAGGGCAACAGCGCCGCCGTGCTCCGCGACTTTCCCAACGGCTTCTACCCGGCGGTCGGTTCCGGCCTCGCCTACAAGGGCGTCGGCAGCGACGGCAACCTGGAGTTCTATGGCATCACCGATCGCGGCCCCAATGGCGACGCGCCGACCGCGCCCACGGCCGCCGACCCGGCCAAGACCGGCAATGCCAAAGTCTTCCCGGCGCCCGGCTTCGCCCCCTCCATCGGCCTGATTTCCGTCGGTCGTGGCGGCGCGGTGCTGAAATCGCTGCTGCCGATCAAGGTGAATGCCGGCACCCGCATTTCCGGCCGTCCGCTGGCCGCCGGCAGTGTCGGTGCCAGCGGGGAAACGCCGTTGACCGAAGCACTCAGGTACGACGCCGGCAAAGTGCCGTTCGACCCTGATGGCCTGGACCCGGAAAGCCTGGTTTACGACGCCGCCAACGGCGTGTTCTGGACTTCGGACGAATACGGCCCGTTCATCGTCAAGATCGATGCGACGACCGGCGTCATCCTGAAGAAATACGCGCCTGGCGCCGGTGTTGCCGACCTGCCCGCGGTGCTGGCCCAACGCCGCGCCAACCGGGGTATGGAAGGCCTGACGCTGGATTCCACCGGCAAACTGCATGGCTTCCTGCAAAGCCCGATTGATCCACTGGACGGCACCGGGAAATCCGTGGAAGCCACCGACGCCGGCGACCTGGATCAGGACACCAAGACCACCGACAAGGTGAAGTTGAAGGACTTCGCGCAGTTCGTCCGCTGGATCGAATTCGACCCCGTCACGGAAACCTCGAAGCTCTACGCCTACCCGCTGAGCTATCCGGTGGCTGGGGAAAAATGGGACCGCAACCGCTCCGGCAGCACCAAGCTGGGCGACCTGGTGGCCCTGGGCAATGGCAAGTTTCTGGTGATCGAGCAGGGCGCCGATTCCACTGGCCGGGTGCGCAATTTTCTGATGCTGGTGGAAATCCCGAGCGGGGCCAGCAACATCGCCAACGCCGGCAACGAACTGGAGAAGAACAGCATCGACGGCACTACCGCCAGCACGCCGACCTGGTCTGCGCTGGTGAAACTGAAGAAAACGCGGTTGCTCGACCTGAATGCCGCCGGCTGGCTGGCGGAAAAGGCCGAGGGGCTGGCGCTGGTGAACAGCACGACCGTCGCGCTGATCAACGACAACGACTTCGGTCTGCGTTCCGTCATCGTCGATGCCGGCGGCGCCCTCCTCGCCGGCAGCATCGAAGATTGCACCGTCGATGTGAACGGCGCGGTGGTGAACGCCGGTGTGGGAAGTTGCCCCGTCGGCGCCACCGGCTCGCGCGTCACCCGCAGTGTCGATAGCGAGCGCCCCACCCGCCTCTGGTTGTTCAAATTCCCACAAGCCCTGTCCAGCTACAACGTACCCTGAATGTGACTGTTCAGCCCATCGCCCTTCGATGCGGGCCTTTCCTGTAGCGCCGGCATCCTTGCCGGC